>JBPCIT010000103.1:0-20497 GCA_051006015.1 Longimicrobiaceae bacterium | reverse complement strand
AATGGAAACGAAGCGGATCCTCCGGACCACGGGTTTCACCATCCTCGCCCTCGGCGCGGCCGCCGCGCTGGGCGCGCTGCTGGTGCGCGACCAGATCAGCCGTCACCAGCGGGAGCTCTTCAGTCCCCATCCGCTCCGCCGCCTCGCCGCGCTCGGCTACCTCGGGGGCCGCCCCGCGTCGGTGGACGCCGTGCTCCTGCTGCGCGACTTCATGGCCTGGGAGCCGCGCCCGCTTCTGCGCCGCCGCGCCGCCGCGCTGCTGGCGCGCATGGAGGACACGCTCGCCGCACGCGCCCTCGCCACCGAGGTCGGTTGAGGCGGCGGCGGGTCCTCCATCCGCTGACGTGATTCCCGCCGTCAGGAGAGCGCGGTGAATCTCCCGAACATCATCACGCTGAGCAGGATCCTGCTCGCGGTGATCATCATCCCTCTCCTCTTCGTCGATCAGTTCAGCTATCGGCTGGCGGCGTTCGTGATCTTCCTGATCGCCGCGATCTCCGACCTCTGGGATGGTCACCTCGCTCGCTCACGCCGGCTGATCACCGACCTTGGCAAGCTGCTCGACCCGCTCGCCGACAAGCTGCTGCTGGCGGCCACCATCATTCCCTTCTACATCCTCTCTCACCGGCCGGGGCCGGAGGCGCGCTTCCCCTGGTTCGGCGGAACGCTGCCGCTCTGGATCCTGCTGGTGATCTTCGGCCGCGAGCTCTTCATCACCCTCTTCCGCGGCTACGCGGCCCGCCGGGGAGTGGTGATCCCGGCCGGCCCATCGGGCAAGTACAAGGCGGTCTTCCAGAACATCTTCATCGGCGCCGGCATCCTCTGGTATGCGCTGCAGTCGGCTGCGCGCGCACGCGGATGGGGGGGAAGTCTGTGGCGGGGATGGGAGACGTTCCACTTCGCCTTCGCGGTGGTGGTCCTCATGATCGCCGTGATCCTGACCGTCTACTCGATGGGCGTCTACCTCTGGAACTACCGCTCGCTGGTGCAGCAGGAGATTCGCGCGTGAGCGGAGCGGACGCGGAGGCCGGTACCCGCGCGGCGTCGGCGGAGGCGCGGCGCGAGGGGTACTTTGCGGGGTCCGGGGGAGTGCGCCTCTACTACCAGGCATGGGAGGCGGCGCAGCCGCGTGCGGCCCTGCTGCTGCTGCATGGACAGGGGGAGCACTCCGGGCGATACTCCGCTCTCGCCGGGGATCTCCTCCCGCGGGGAATCAGCGTCTACGCCATGGATCACCGCGGGCACGGGCGCTCCGAGGGTCCCCGCGGCCACGCCCGCCGCTTCGGCGAGATTCTGGAAGACGTCGACCGCTTCCGGGACCTTGTCGCCGCGCAGCTCTCAGCGCAGCCCCCGCTCTTCCTGCTCGGGCACTCCTTCGGGGGATTGGTCGCGCTCCGCTATCTCCAGGAGCACCCGGAGGCTCCCCTGCGCGGCGCGATCCTCTCCTCGCCGCTGCTCGGCCTCGCGTTCACGCCGCCGGCCTGGAAGACGGCGCTCGGCCGCGTGCTGACTCGCCTGCTGCCCACGCTGCGCCTCTCCAACGAGGTGAACGCGGCGCACATCTCCCGTGATTCGCAGGTCGTGGAGCGTTATCGGGAGGATCCGCTGGTGCACTCCTGGCTCACGCCCCGGATGTACACGGAGATCCTGGCGGCGATGCGCCAGGCGCTCGAGCAGGGCGACCGGCTGCGTCTGCCGCTGCTCTTTCTCCTCGCGGGCGACGACCGCATCGTCGCTGCGCAGACCACCGCCGCGTTCGCGCGCGAGTTGGAGGGAGAGGTGGAGCTGCGCGTCTTCGAGGGGTTCTATCATGAGTGCCTGAACGAGCCCGAGCGGCACCGTGTCGTGCGCGAGATCATCGGGTGGATCGAGGCGCGCACGCTATGATGAGCTGCCATTCTGGCCGTCTTGCCTGGCATATCGCTTGCGCGCTTCATCGCAGTTCTGATCGGGTCCTGCTGACTGCCACTGGCGGTGCTGCCGGAGAGCAGCACCACATCCGGCGCGGCAGGACGGTTCGCATCGTAGGTTCTCACGCAAGACAGGATTCATGAATTCCAAGCATACGAGTCGTCCGCCCCGGGCGGAGGAGAGCGAGCAGCAGTCCGACGAGATCCGCAGCGATCAGCCGGGCACGGGCAGTGTCGGCGGTGAGCCGCTCAAGGAAAGCTGGGCGGACGCGCCAGAGGGCGGTGACGACAACGCTGCCGACTCGCGCTCCGCGGCGATCCAGGAGGAGCTCGAGGGGGAGCGCGAGCAGCTCGATCGTGCGGCGGCGGAGATCCAGGCGCTGCGCGACCGTCATCTCCGCCTGGCGGCGGAGTTCGACAACTACCGCAAGCGCACCGACCGGGAGCGGACCGAGAGCTGGACCCGCGCGCAGGCGCAGCTGGTCGAGCAGCTCCTCGACCCGCTCGACGATCTCGATCGCGTCACCCAGCTCGATGCCAGCAGCAGCCGCGAGGAAGCGCTTCTCGAGGGGGTTCAGCTCGTGCGGCGCAAGCTACTGCGCGTGCTGGAGACGGCGGGCCTCGAGACCATCGACGCGGCCGGGCAGCCCTTCGATCCCGAGCGGCACGAGGCGCTGATGATGGTCCCCACGGAGGTGCGCGATGAGGACGACACCGTCGCCGACGTCTTCCAGAAGGGGTACAGCTTCAAGGGGATTCTCCTGCGGCCGGCGCGGGTGCAGGTGAAGAAGCACGGGTAGCGCACTCTGGTTGCCGCATCCGCCTGTGCTGACGGCGGAGCGGTGGAGCAGCCAGCTTTTCCGGACGCATAATGGCGACACAGACCAAGGATTATTATCGGACCCTCAGCGTGGCGGAGAACGCCAGCGCCGAGGAGATCAAGAAGGCTTATCGTAAGCTGGCGAAGCAGTACCATCCGGACGCCAACCCGAACGATCCCTCCGCGGCGGAGCGGTTCAAGGAGGTCTCCGAAGCGTACGCCGTGCTCTCGGACGAGCAGAAGCGTAAGCAGTACGACCAGATGCGCAAGTTCGGCGCGTTCGGCGCGCGCGCTGGCGGAGGCTTCAGTTCGCGAGGCGCGGGCACGGGACCGGGCCCCGCGGGCGCGGAGACCCGCGGCGGGTTCTCCTTCGAGGACCTGGGGGGCATCGGCGGCTTCGGCGATCTCTTCGGCTCGATCTTCGATGTGGGGGGGCGCCGCCGCGGGCGCACGCAGGGTCCGCAGCGGGGACAGAACGTCGAGTTCGTGGTCGAGATCCCGTTCGAAACGGCGGTGCGCGGCGGCAAGCTGCCGATCAGCGTGCCGGTGACGGAGGAGTGTCCCACCTGCGGTGGCAACGGCGCGCGTCCGGGAACCACCCCGGTCACCTGCCCGGAGTGCAAGGGCACGGGCACCGTCACCTTCGGCCAGGGCAGCTTTGCCGTGAGCCGCCCCTGTCCAGCGTGCTACGGGCGCGGCACGATCGCGCCGGATCCCTGTCCCACCTGCCAGGGGCAGGGGCAGCTCCGCCAGCAGAAGCAGATCCAGATCACCGTTCCCGCGGGAGTGAACAGCGGCTCGAAGCTACGGCTCTCCGGCCAGGGCGAGCGCGGCGCCGGAGGCGGCCCCCCGGGCGACCTCATCGTCACCTTCCGCGTGCAACCGCACCACTTCTTCACGCGCGAGGGTCTGGACATTCACGTCACCGTGCCGATCAACATCGCGCAGGCGACGCTGGGCTCGCGGATCCGCGTCCGCACCGTGGACGACAAGCGGGTGGTGCTGCGGATCCCCCCGGGCACGCAATCCGGCACGCGCTTCCGTATCAAGGGACAGGGTGTGGAGAAGGGCGGACGGCGCGGGGACCAGTTCGTGCGCGTCAACGTGACCGTGCCCGCCAAGCTGGACGAGCAGGAGGAGAATCTGATGCGGCAGTTCGCCGAGGTGGCGGAGCTGAAATACTGAAGCCCTCACGCACTCACGTACTGAACTCTATGAGCCGGGTCTTTCTGGATGGCAACCTGCTGAGCTGGGAGGCGTACGCGTCCGGCGGCAAGTTCGGGCTGCCGGAGCAGCCCAAGATCGTCTTTCACTCCCTCTCGGAGCCCTTCCGCCGCGCCCGCTACGTGAGGCACGACGGGGACAACGCGGGCGCACAGGAAGTGGTGCAGAGCGTCCCCGAGGATCGCCTGCGGGCGATGCTCGAGGAGTCGCAGGAGCTGGAGTAGCGATAGCGGTGCTCAGGCGGCGATACGCCCGCCGCCAAGCACCACGTCCCCCTGGAAGATCACCGCCGACTGGCCGGGCGCGACGGCCCGCTGCGCCTCCCGCAGCTTCAGCTCGATTCCGTCGCCCGCGAGCCGCTCGACCTGCGCGGGAGCGGCGGCGTGCCGGTGCCGGATCTGCACCTCGACCTCCTCCCCCACCGACGGCGGCTCAACGAGCCAGTTCAGCTCCCCGACCGTCATCTCCCGCCGGTGCAGCTCCTCCCAGCTACCCACCACCACGTCACGCGTCTGCGGCCGGGAGCCGAGCACGTACAGCCGCTGGCCGTGTCCGCCACCCAGCCCCTTCCGCTGCCCCACGGTGTAGCGGGCGTAGCCATCGTGGACGCCGAGCTTCTCCCCGCCGAGCGTCACGAGGTTCCCGGGCGAGAGCGCCGCGTGCTCGGCTCCCAGCCGCTGCTCGAGCACATCCACGTAGTTGCCCGTAGGCACGAAGCAGATCTCCTGGCTCTCCGGCTTCTCCGCCGTCGAGAGTTCCAGCGCCCGCGCCCGCTCGCGCACCTCCGGCTTGGTCAGCTCGCCGAGCGGGAACATCAGCCTGGAGAGCAGCTCCCGCGGCAACCCCCAGAGGAAGTATGCCTGGTCCTTGTTGCGATCCACGCCACGCAGCAGCACCGGGTTGCCCGCGGCATCCCAGCCCATGCGCGCGTAGTGTCCGGTGGCGATGGCGTCGCAGCCGAGCAGCGCCCCGCGCTTGAGCAGATCGCGGAACTTGGTGTTGCCGTTGCAGCGCACGCAGGGGTTGGGGGTGCGACCCGCCGCGTACTCGGAGACGAAGTCCTCGATCACATCGCGGTTGAACTCCCGCTCCACGTCGAAGACGTAGTGCGGGATGCCAAGTCGGTCGGCGACACGGCGTGCGTCCATGATCCCCTCCAGACCACAGCAGGTCTGCGAGGAACCCTCGTTCGCCGAGTAGCAGAAGGTCTTCATGGTCACCCCGATCACCGAGTGACCCTGCTCGACCAGCAACGCCGCCGCGACCGACGAGTCGACACCCCCGGACATCGCGACCAGTACCTTTCTCTTCTCCATCCCGGCTCCCTTCCTCTATCTCACAGCCCCGCAGGGCGACTCCTCATCTCACACCGCCGCCAGCGCACGCAGGCGCTCCACCAGCGGGGGAAACACCGCGATCAGCCGGTCGATCTCATCCTCGGTCGTTCCTCGCCCCAGCGAGAAGCGCACCGAAGGGCCCGCCACCTCCGGCGGCACCCCCATCGCGGAGAGCACGTGCGAGGGTTCGACCGCGCCGCTCGCGCAGGCGGAGCCGGAGGAGGCCGCGATCCCCTCGAGATCGAGTGTCAGCAGCAGCGCCTCGCTGTCGGCGCCCGGCACGGAGACGTTGGAGATCGTCGGCAGGCGCGGCGATCCCGCGGCGTTGACTACCAGATCCGGCACCCGGTCACGCAGGCTGGCTTCCAGGCGGTCGCGCAGCGCCCCCAGGCGCCGCATCTCGCTCTCACGCTCCTGCACCGCCAGCTCCGCCGCTACCATCAGCCCCACCGCTCCGGCGACATCCTCCGTACCCGGGCGCAGCTTGCGCTCCTGACCTCCACCGTAGAGCAGCGGCTCGAGCGCGGTTCCCCTGCGCACGAAGAGCGCGCCCACCCCCTTCGGGCCACCCAGCTTGTGGCCGCTCACGGAGAGGAGATCGATCGGCACTTCGTCCACCCGAACGCGAAGCTTGCCGAGCGCCTGCACCGCATCCGTATGGAACGAGGCGCTGGCCTCCCGGCACCGCTCAGCCAGCACGTCGATGGGCTGAACGGCACCCATCTCATTGTTCGCCCACATCACCGATACCACCGCGGGTCGCTGCTCGAAGAGCGCGTCGAGTGCTTCTTGCCGCACCACTCCGTGCTCGTCCACGGGCAGCAGGTGCAACGCGGTGCCTGTCTTCTCCAGTGCACGGGCGGTCGCCAGCACCGCCTGGTGCTCGATCGCTGAGCAGACGATGGGTGCGCCCGGCAGCGCCCGCGCCCGGCCCGCCATGGCGAGGTTGTCCGCCTCCGTGCCGCCGCGCGTGAAGAGGATCTCGGAGGCGGAGGCGCCCAGCACCTTCGCCAGCCGCGCCCGCGCCTCCTCGAGCGCCACCCGCGCCTCACGGCCCCATCGATGGAGGCTCGAGGGATTCCCGAATCGCTCCTCGAAGAAAGGGAGCATCGCCTCGTGCACCTCGCGGCGCATGGGCGTGGTGGCGGCGTGGTCCAGATAGATCGGCCTCATCGCCGGGTGATGGTTCGGGTTGTAGGGGTTCGCGCCTCTACTAAACGCAAGCGGCGTGTATGTTTCAACGAGTCGCGGCTTGAGTGCTCCCGGGAGAGGTGCTACATTCTCACCGCCGCATTGTGTTTCACCCGTGCCTGTCGTCTCATGACCTCCACCCCCCTTCCGGCCAATCGGCCGGCCACCTTCCGTACCACGGTCCACGGCACCGTCTTCGGCCGCCGTGCATCGCACCTGGGAGCGCTGCACGCGGGCGACCGCCTGCTGCTGATTCCGGATCCGCCGGGCGAGGAGGATCCCGCCGTCTGGGTACACCTTCCCGCGGGAGATCCGGTGGGGCATCTGCCGCCGGAGATCAACGCCTGGCTGGCGCCGTGGATGCTACATGGTGGCGCGGCGACGGCGACCGCGCTCAAGGTCGGCGGCGCGGAGGTCCCGAGCTGGAAGAGGCTGTTGATCGAGGTGAACTGCGCGCCGGTAGGCGCTGGCGGGGTAGGCGGGTGAGGAGGAGCAGCTACAGGCTGCGGACCTCCAGCGTCACCACATCATCCACCCGCATGGTCTCCGCGGTGTAGAAGGGCTCACCGTACTCGGTGCGGATCAGCGCGCCATAGCGGGCAGCGTGCATCCGCACCTGGTCGTACAACGGCCGCTCCCCGCCGGGGAACACCTCTCCCGCCCAGCTTCTCCCCTCGAACTGTGAATGGTAGCACTCGACGGCGCGCATCTTGGTCTCGATGTGTTCGGTGATGTCCACCACGAAGGTGGGTTTGACCGGGTCCTCGCGGTAGGTGAGGGCGTAGAGGATCTTGTGCGGCCGGTGCGCCTCGCCGGGGAGGGGGAGCTTGCCGAGCCCCGAGAGGAAGCAGGCGTCGTAGGCGAGCTGGGAGGCGATGCGGTGGTCCGGGTGGCGGCCCTGCGGGTAGGGGAGGATCACCACGCGGGGACGGAAGGCGCGAATCCAGCCTGCCACGAGATGGCGCGTCTCGAGCGTGTTCTCCAGCCCCGCGTCCGGTAAACCGGCGTTGCGACGCGCGGTGACGCCAAGGATACGTGCGGCCTCCTCCGCCTCCTGCCCCCGCAGATCCGCGCTCCCCGCGGTTCCCATCTCCCCCTGCGTCAGATCCAGCATTCCGGTGCGGTGCCCCTGAGCCGCGGCGCGCGCCAGGGTCCCGCCGCAGAGCAGCTCGATGTCGTCGCGGTGCGCGGCGATGGCGAGCAGATCGACGGGCGGTGTGTCAGGTAAATGCAATCTCGGGTGTGGTGCAGGGTCGCGGGTGAAGTGGGCGGGGAATGGTACGGGGGCAGGGACCCGGACGCAAGCGACTACTCGACGTCGTCAGGCCTCGGTCTTGGCAGGCGGCGCTCGAAACGAAGTAGCTCATTCTCGAGCCGAAGCGCCATCTTCTCGCGTTCGTGGATCTCGTTCTCGCGGAGGCGATGGAGTTCGTACGCGATTCGCTCGACTGCGGATGTCAGGGTATCCAGTTCGTGGCGGATAGCCTTGATCTCAGCGGAATTCGCCTGCGTCGTCTCGGTGAGGGTGAGGACCTGTTTGAGGAGTCCAAACGCCTCTTTCAGCATGGCTCAGCAGATCACGAATTCGATCGAGTGTGGCCTGCGTATTACCACGGAGCCGCTCGATCTCCCACTGATCCCGCCGGATCTGCTCGATAGCCCGATCGATCTCCGTCGAGACGCGCTGCATCCCAGACTCGAGCTGAGCCAGGCCGGACGGACTCTCATCAAATTCCAGGGTCTTGTTCATGTCACAAAAGCCATTCAGGTGGATCAGACGAATTGGTAACCAGCCACAGCCCGGCGTACAATCTACCTTGCTACTCGTATCGTAGCGCCTCCACCGGATCCATTCCCGCGGCACGGCGCGCGGGGATCATGCCGAAGCCGATCCCGCTAAGGGCGGCGACTCCCAGCGCCGCGGCCACCGACCAGAGCGGCACAAAGGTCGGGATCGGCGTGGTGGCGCCCAGCAGCAGCGCACCTCCGGCTCCAAGCAGGAGGCCGATCGCGCCGCCGACCACGGTGACGGTCATCGACTCGACGAGGAACTGCCAGAGGATCTCGCGGCGGGTGGCGCCGAGCGCCTTGCGCACGCCGATCTCGCGGGTGCGCTCGGTCACCGAGATCATCATGATCGCCACCACTCCCACGCCGCCCACCATCAGCCCCACCGAGGAGAGCACCAGCATCACCAGGAAGAAGACGCCGGTGAGACGATCGAAGAGCTGGCCGAACTGCTCCTGCCGGATGACCTCGAAGTCGTTCTCCTCTCCCGGGCGCAGGCCACGCGAGGTGCGCAGCGCGGCGGTGACGTCGTCCATCGCCTGCTGCTGTGAGACGCCGAACTCCGGGACCACCAGCAGCGTCAGCATTTCGTCCGAGAAGCCGAGCCGGCGCACCGCGGTCGTCGGGGGGATGGCGATCCAGTTCTTGATGATGTTGCTGAAGAGGTTGGGCTTCTGCCGGTAGACGCCTACGATCTCGAACCGCTCGCCGTTGAGGCGGACGGTCCTGCCGATCGGATCGACGCCGGGGAAGACCGCCCGCGCCAGCTCGTCCGAGAGCACGGCGACGGTCGCCGCGCGCTGCTCGTCGCTGGGCAGGAAGTTGCGGCCGGTGACGAAATCGCCCTGCGCGTAGTCCGGCCACTGATAGCCTCGCCCTATGGTCATCACGTCGCTATGGGTCTGGCTGCCGTACTTCAGCTGGCTCATGCCGTCGACGTTGGCGGCGGCGGAGCGAATGGTCGGCAGCGACGCGATCATCGCGCCGTCGGCGAGGGTGATCTTCGGCTTCCCCTCCCAGGGCGGGCGCCCTCCGCCCCCCTGGAAGGGCTGGGAGTTGTCCCAGCGGCTGACCATGAAGTTGTTCGGCCCGATCCCCTCGATCTGCTCCATGAAGAGGGAGCGGATGCCGCCGACGACCGCCGCCATCGCCACCACCGTGGCCACGCCGATGACGATCCCCAGGATGGTGAGCAGCGCCCGCACCTTGTTGGTGCGGAGCGCGTCCAGGGCGATCGTGACGCCCTCGCGGACGGCGGTCAGATTCATCCGCCCCCCTACTCGTGCCGCAGGGCTTCGATGGGATCGAGCCGCGCGGCGCGGCTCGCAGGGTAGACGCCGGCGAGCAGTCCCACGCCCACGCCAAGCAGGATTGCCAGCCCGATGGACCAGGGCGCCACGCGCGCGGGAATCGGGGAGACGGCCGCCACCAGCGCCGCCAGCCCGATCCCCGCCGCGATGCCGAGAATCCCGCCGGTGCCGGAGAGGGTGCCGGACTCGATGAGGAATTGCAGCAGGATGTCGCGCCGGCGCGCGCCGAGCGACTTGCGCACCCCGATCTCGCGCGTGCGCTCGGTGACCGAGACGAGCATGATGTTCATGATCACCACCGCGCCGACCACCAGCGAGATCCCGACCAGCCCGGGCAGCGCGATGAACATCACCTGGGTGACCGTGTTCCAGAAGGAGAGCGACTCGTCCGCGGTCTCGATCTCGAAGGAGTTGGGCTCCGTCGGACGCAGCCGATGGCGGCTGCGCATCCACCCCTCGATCTCGGCCATGGCTGGGGCCATGAGCGTGGGCCCGGCGACCTTGTAGGTGATCTCGCCGACCGTGTTGTGCGCGTTGACGAAGCCATTCACCGGCGAGCGTGCAGGGGCGATGGCCACGTTGTCCATCGACATCCCGAAGATGGTGCCCTGCTTCTCGAGTACCCCGATCACCTGGTAGGGGAAGCCCTGGATGCGGATGGTCTCGCCGACGGGGCTGCGACCCTCGAAGAGCGCCTCCGCCACGTCTCTGCCGATCACCGTCACCGGAACGCCACGCTCCGCCTCGCGCTCGGAGAAGGGGCGCCCCTCCTGCATGTTCATCTCGCGGGTGCGGAAGTAGGAGGCGGAGGCGCCGGTGACGATCACGTTCTCGAGGGTGCGCCCCCGGCCGCCCTGCACCTTGCCGCGGTTCATCGAGGAGATGGCGAGCACTCCCGGCGTCTCCATCCGTTCGGCGAGCCAGTCGGCGTCATCGAAGGTGAGGCGCGGGCGCCGCTGCCAGGCGCGCCGCTGCTCCTCGCCCGGGTTCATCTGCACCGAGGGCGTGCGCCGCAGCTGCACGGTGTTGATACCGTAGACCTGCCCGGCGAAGTCCTCCCGGACGTAGGAGTCCATCCCCTGGATGAGGGTGATCACCGCGATCAGGAAGGTCACGCCCACCACCGTGCCGAGCACGGTGAAGAAGGCGCGCAGCTTGTTCGCGCGGATCATCGCCAGGGCGATGCGGACCGCCTCGAGCAGGTGCATTTTGGTGTCAGGCTTCGGTCAGCGCCAGCTCGTCCTCGACCTGCGGAGCCCTGATTGCAGGGACGGGCGTCTGCCGGCGGTCGCTCTCGATGCGACCGTCCAGCAGCGTGACCACCCGCTCGGCGTGCGCGGCGATGCCGTGCTCGTGGGTGACCATGATGATCGTCTGCCCATCGGCGTGCAGCCGCGCGAAGAGCGCCATGATCTCCTCGGAGGTGCGCGAGTCCAGGTTGCCCGTCGGCTCGTCGGCGAGCAGGATCGAGGGGCGGGTGACCAGCGCGCGGGCGACGGCGACGCGCTGCCGCTGCCCGCCGGAGAGCTCGTTGGGACGGTGCCCCATGCGGTCGGCCAGCTCGACCGCGCGCAGCGCCTCGGCCGCACGCTCCCTGCGCTCCGCCCGTCCCACGCCCGCGTAGATCAGCGGCAGCTCGACGTTCTCGAGCGCGGTCGAGCGCGGCAGCAGGTTGAAGGTCTGGAAGACGAAGCCGATCTCCCGGTTGCGGATGCGGGCGAGCTCGTCGTCCTCCATCCCCGCGACCTGTGCGCCGTTGAGGATGTACTCGCCGGCGGTCGGCGTATCCAGGCAGCCGATCAGGTTCATCAGCGTGGACTTGCCGGAGCCGGAGGGGCCCATGATCGCCACGTACTCGTTGCGCCCGATCTCCAGATCCACGCCCCGCAGCGCCCGCACCGTCTCCGCGCCCAGCACGTAGTGCTTCTGCAGATTGCGCGTCGCGATCACCGGCACCGACGTCCTCGTGCTCATCGCCCCTCCTGGGTTTGGGAGCCGCCGCGCGCGACGGCGGGCTGATTCGTGGTAGCGTCCTGGACGCGAAGCTGGTCGCCGTTCTCGAGGTCGCGGATCGCCTGGTAGCTTCCGGAGACCACGATCTCGCCACCTTCGAGGCCGCTGCGGACCTCGAAGTAACGATCTCCTGCGATCCCCACCTGCACGGGGACGAAGACCGCTTTGCCCTCGCGCACGACGAAGACTCCCTCGACCTCCGCGCTCGCAGGATGGCGCTCCACGGTGGTCGCTCCGGGGGGCGCGTCCTCCGTTCCGGTGCGGAACTTCATCCCTTCCGGACCGCGCACCGTGAGCGCGAGCATGGGAACGGATAGCGCATTCTCGCGTGTGGCGGTCACGATCTCCGCGGTCGCCGAGAGATCGGGGCGTAGCTCAGTCGGCGGCTCCTGCAGGGTGACCACTACCTCGAAGTCGACCGCCTGCGTCTGCGCGCCGGGCGCCTGTGTCGCGGTGCTCTGCGTCGCGCTGTTGGCGATGCGGGTGACCCGTCCCAGGAAGCTCTGGCCGGGAAAGGCGTCGATGCGGACGGTGGCGCTGTCGCCGTGATTCAGGTGCGGCACGTCGGTCTCGTCCACCTTGACCCGCGCCTCCATCTCGGAGAGGTCGGCGATGGTGAGCAGCAGCGAGCCAGGGTTGTTCATCGTCCCCACGACCGCGGTCTCTCCTTCCTCGATGTTGAGGCGGGTGACCCGCCCGCTCATCGGCGCGACGATGGTGGTCTTCCGCAGCGCCTCACGTGCCTCGGAGAGCTGCGCCTCGGCCTGCGCGATGCCGAAGCGTGCCGCCTCGGACTGCGCCTGCGCGACCGCCGACTGTGTGCGCGCCTGCTCGAGGTCCGCGGTCGAGATCAGCTCGTTGGTGCGCGCGATCTGCTCGGCACGGTTCAGCGCGCTCTCGGCCTGCAGCGCGGTGGCGCGCGCCTGCGCCGCCTGCGCCCGCGCCTGGGCGACTGCGGCCTCGGCACGCCGCGCCGCGGCCTGGAAGGTGGTCGGATCGATGCGCAGCAGCAGGTCTCCACGATTTACCCACTGCCCCTCTTCGACCGCGAGCTGGATCACCCGCCCGGAGATGTCCGCAGAGATGTCCACCTTGCGCTTGGGCTGGATGTAGCCGCTCGCGGTTACGACCGACACCAGGTCGCGGCGCACGACGACCTCCGTGCGCACCTGGGTGCCCTTGTCGCCGCTGGCGGCGATTGCCACCCCCACGCCACCAAGGGCGAGCACGAGCACGACGGCGAGAATTACTTTGGTTCTCCTGGTCATCGGGTTTCTCCGGCAGGTGATCCCGGTGGATCAGCGCAGCGGCTGGCCGACGAGCGCCTCGAGCAGCGCCAGCGACTTGTGGAAGTTGTAGACGGCGTCGATCTCCGCCTGCTCGGTCTCGGCTAGGCGGGTCTGGGCGTCGGTCACCTCGATGGAACTGGCGGCGCCGAAGCGGAAGCGTTCCTCGGCCAGGCGCAGCTCTTCCGCCGCGGTCGCCCGTACGACCGCCTGTAGCTGGGCGGTGCGGAAGCCGGTCTGCACGTTGAGAATCGCGGTCGCCACCTCGGCCTGCAGCCGGAGCTGCTCGGAGCGCACCTGGTAGCGGGCGTCCTGCGCGGCAACGCGCGCCTCGGCGATCTGCTGCTGGCGGTTCAGCCCGGTGAAGAGCGGCAGCGAGATCGTCACGCCCGCGCTGAGCGGCTGGCGCTCGTAGTCGAAGGGGAATCCGCTATTGTCCGCCCGTACAGCGCTGCGGATCTGCTCATGCACCGCCGGGTCGGCCGGGTTGCGGCAGTTCGCCGGTGCCATGCCTACCGCCGTGCGGATGTTGTTGAACTCGAGGCACTGTCCGAAGCTGTTCTGCGCCTGGCGCAGCTGGTTCTCCACCAGAGGGTCGATGTTCCCCGCCTGGTAGACGGAACCTTGCCAGCCCACGTTGAAGTTCAGGCTGGGCAGGTAGTTGGTGCGTGTGGCGCTGACCCGCGTCTGCGCAGCGTCCGCCGCGGCGCGCGAGGCGAGGAGCACCGGGTTGTTGCGGAGCGCAGTCGCGTAGAGCTGCTCGCTCTGCAACTGCGGCTCGATGAGCTGGAACTCGGAGGTGAGCTGCAGGCCGGGCTGCAGGGGCGTGCCGACCAGTCGCCCGAGGAGAAGCGTCTCGGTGGCGACCAGGTTCTGGGCCTGCAGCAGCCGGACCTGCGCCTGGCCCTGCTGGACCTCCGCGCGCCTCACGTCGAGCGAGGTTCCCGCGCCGACCTCGAGGCGTGCCTGCGCGAGGCGGACGTGCTCGCCGGTGCGGGCGACCTCACGCTCCGACTGGGCGACGATCTCCTCCGCCTGGAGCACGGACAGGTACTGCTGCGTCACCTGCGCGACGAGATTGGCTTCCGCGCCCGCAACGCGCTCCTCGGTGGCGCGCGCCTGCGCCCGGGCAACCGTAGGCTGGAGGATCCGGGTCCCGCTCACCTCGTAGTTGAGCCCGATGTTGTAGGTCGAGGTGTAGTATTCCGGCCGCTCGCCGAAGGTCTCCGGCCCCAGGCGCAGCGGGCCGGAGGCGGTGTAGCCGAAGCGCTGCGAGGCGTTCGCCGTCGGAAACAGGCTGCCGTAGGCGGAGCGCACTCCCCAGCGGGCAGCATCGATGTCGTTCTGCTGGGAGAGGAACTCCGGGTTGTTCTGCCGAGCGAGCGAGATCGCCTCCTCGAGCGAGAGCGCCGGGGGCGGAGCCGGTTGGGTCTGCGCGCCCAGAGCGCCGGGAAGCAGCAGCGCGAGCGCCGCCACGAGCCGCGCGACGCGGGAGATGGAGCGAGACATACGAAGATACTCCTTGGAAGCGAGGGGTGGTGACACAACGAACTCCGGTGCGATGGCGGAGGAAGATCGCTCTTCCGCCGCCTTACGCGGGAGCCGCGGGGAAGGTTTCAGGGACTTCTTTATGTTCGGAGCGTCGCGAGCACCAGCACCACCGTCAAGTAGCCGCCGATCAGGATGGCTGTCGCGCGCGTTGGCGAGCGGCTGCCATTCACTACGCTGACGCCGAGCGCCGCCACCAGCATCATCCAGAGCGTAAAGGGATCGAGCGCCTGCAGCACCCGCGCGGCGAGGCTCCCGGCCTCAAGGGAGGGCGCCAGCAGCGCCAGCGAGAGGCGCGCGTGCGCGTCGCCCCGCATGATCTGCAGCGGCAGCGCGGCCAGCGTGCCGAGCGCGGTGATCAGCAGCGCGTGCGTGGTCACCGACAGATACTGCCGGTACTCGCCCCGCCCGCGGAACAGGCCGGTGAAGACGAGCGCGAGAAAACCCGCCATCAGGAAGGCGAGGATCGGGCGCACCATCAGCATTCCCGTCGCGATGCGGAGGCGCTCGAAGAGTGCGATGGTGCCGGGATCCGAGGTCAGCGTGACCTCGCCCTTGCGGCTCAGTCGCGCCGCCTCCTGCGCCTGGGCGACGAAGACCTCGTCCGGGAGCAGCAGGAGAACGAGGACGCCGACCGCGACCGAGATCGCCAGCGGACCGATCCAGGGTGCGCTCTCGCGGATCTCCTCGAAGAGCGCACGCGGGGCCAGGAAGGTGGCGAGCACACGGTGACCGAGCGAGCGAGAGGCGGCGAGGGAAGACATCTCCAGGTGCGGTGGTGAAGGTGACGTGGGCTTCAGCAGAACGGAACCCGGCCGCACGCGGCGACCGGGGTACCAGGGTACGACGACGCAGCCATCCGGTTTATCTGGGGATCTCCGTGCGTACCGCGACGTAGTTGCGCTCCGGGATCTCGACCCGGATGACGCGGCTCAGCGCGTCCACCCAGACATGGCGCTCGCCGGCGCCCGCCGGGCGGATCACCAGGTGGAAGAGGTTGACGGTGGTGCCGCCGATATTGACCGGCGCCTCGCCCCGATCGGTCACGGTGGCCATCACCTGGCGGTTCTCCCGCGGGATGATGATCGGCACCGAGCCGCTGCGTACGCGCCGGGCGAGGAAGTAGTAGTGGTGCGCCACCGCGTCGTCGAGCACCACCGCGCCCGAGCTGGCGACGTACTCGCGCAGCCGCTCGCCGGTGGGCGAGACGGTGCGGGCGCTGAAGCGGCCGCTTCCCACCGTACCGACGATGCGCTGCGGGGAGTCGCCGCCCACGCTCACCTCGTAGGCGACGGGATCGACCTGCAGCCCGCTCCCGCGCAGGCGGGTCTGCAGCTCGAGCGAGCCGGTGGGCAGGGCGAGCTGCACCCGCCCGGTGGCCACCGCCTCCGCGCTGGTGCCGCTGCCGGTCTGCCGGATCGAGAACTCCTCCGTGCCGGCGTTGCGGCCATCTACGGTGATCCGGAAGGTGCCCTCGTCCGCCATTGCGCCCTGCGCCAGAACGGCGGCCGGGGCAGCGCCCAGCAGCAGCAGGGCGAGAAGCGCGGTGCGGACGGAAAGCGCGACTGAACGTAGCATCGATCTCCTCAACGTCGGTGAAGAACTGCCTGGAAATGCGCGGGCGCCGGGGCTCTCCCGGCGTGATCCGTCGCCAAGAGAGTACACTCCGCGTCCCGGTTGGTTTCGGTGCGCCGCCTCTCTCACTCCTCCGCTTCGGGGGGCGCGAGGAAGATCTTCTCCCGGATCTTTTGCAGGATGTGCGCGTAGATACGCTCACCCTTTTCAGCGCTCGCGAGCGTCGGCCGGCCGACCGAGCCCGGGCTGTCGCCGGGAAGCGGCGGGATTCCCCGGCCGAAGAGGGGGAAGCGGCTGGGGTCGGGGATGAAGTCCTCCGCGGCTTCCATCCTGACGATCTCGGGAAATAGGTGAAGGAGCAGCGAGGTCTCGATCTCCCCCGCGTGCTGGGGCCCGCCGGAGCCGTCGAGGAAGGGCGAGAAGTCCATGCAGAGCGCCTCGACCACCCGCACCCGCGCCGTGCCGACGATCACTGCGGCGATCGCTTCGACGTGCGGATCGTATCCCTGCACGGTGATCATGATAAATTCCGTGAACCCCTGGCTCTCCCACGCGGCGAGCAGATCGTTGAGGGCGCGGTGCAGCGTCTTCTCCCGCAGCGACGCGGCGCCCGCGAAAGGGCGCTTGGTGGTGACGTTGACGCCGTAGGGGAAGGCAGGCGCGCAGAGCACGCCGAACTCGCGGGAGAGGTCGGCGGCGATGGCTTCGGCGACCCGGGTGCTCGCGCCGAGCGGAAGGTGCAGGCCGTACTGATCGCAGGCGCCCACCGGGACGATCAGGCGGCTCTCCTGCTTCAGATGAGACGCCACCTCCGGCCAGGAGAGTTCGGTGAGAAAATAGGAACGGTGGGAGGCTGTCATAGCGGAGAAACCGGGTGCGATAGCTGGAATGGTGGATGAATCTGCGGGAGGCTTCCGCTTTTCGCCAGCCGTGCGGATCGGCTGGGCGGGCGGATGGCTCGCGCTGCTGGCGCTCGCCCTGTGGATGGATCGTCTCTCGGGCAGCTGGCTGCTGCTCGCCTCGGCCGGCATCCTCGGCTGGGCGGTGGGGATTGCGCGCCAGCGTCCGGGCTGGCGCCTCGGCGCGCTCGCAGCGCTGGGGCTGGCGCTGGGCGTCGGGGCCGGCGTGCAGCTTCGCCTGCAGGCGGTGGCGCAGGAGTGGGCGGCGGTCGGCTTGCGGGTGGAGGAGCGCGCGGCGGACGCGCTGCGCCGCTCGCTCGACGACCTGGTGGACCGGGGCGAGCGGGCGGTGACCGGCGCCGCGACGATTCCCGTCACGGGGGGGGAGCGCGCGACGCTCTTCGCGCCCATCGAGCGCCTCCAACGCGCTACCGGCGTCTCCGCGCTGGCGATCTACGGTCCGGATGGCGCGCCGCTCGCCTGGGCGGGGGAGCACCGGGGGATGATCCCCGAGAGCGTCCGCCGCGGCGAGCGGGAGTACGCCTTTCACGACGGCCCACTCTTCGGCTATCTCTACTTTGCCCACCCTCTGGACGACGGCCGTACCGCGGTGGCCGCCGCTCTGCTCGAGGCGACGGTCCCGCTCGGGGCCGGGCGCGGCCCCTTCGCGGAGCGCTTCGCGGGGCGGCATGGCGTCACACCCCGCTTCAGCCTCCCGCAGCGCGCGCAGGGCGACGCGGTGTGGGACTGGTCCACCGAGGAGGGGCCGATCCTCAGCGTCAGCTTCGCCGCGCTCACGCAGGAGCGCTGGCGCGATCGTCTGGCGAGCCGGGGACGGTGGGTGGTGGTCTTCGCCTGGAGTGCGGCGCTGCTGCTGCTCGCCGCGGGATGGTACCGCGAGCGGAGCGGTCCGCCGGGCATCCCGATCGCGCTCGCCACCCTCGCTCTCCTCCTGGTGCCGGTCGGCGCGCTGGTGGGTGCGGAGGGACTCTTCTCCCCACTGCAGTTCGTCCTCCCCACACGCGGCGACATCACCCTCGGCGAGCTCGGCTTTCTGCTGGGCGGCTGCGCGCTCTGGGTGCTGGCGCAGCTTCCCGGCGGAGGCGTACTCGCGCGAATTCCCCTGCTGCTGCGCGTGGCACTCGCCGCCGCGGTGGTCCCGCTGGGGCTCGAGCTGATTCGTCTTTCCGCCGCGCCAGGGCTGCTCAACTCGGAGGGCGCGCGCGCGCTTCCGCTGCAGCTCACCACCGTCCTGCTGCTGGCGGTGCCCTTCTTCCTCCTCCTGCGGTGTGTGCCCGGGCAGGGGGAGCCCAGGCGATCGCTCCGCCTCGTGCTGGCCGGACTGCTCCTCTCGGCGGTCCTGGGAATCGCCCTGCTGCTCTGGTGGCAGCCCGCGCGCCCCCTGCCGCTCTGGGCAGGAGCCCTCTGGGCCGTGCCCTTCGTGCTCTTCAGCCTGGCGCTGCTTCGCACCCGCCTGGGGCAGAGCACCCTCTTCGCCTGGCTCGCCGCGGGGTGGCTGGCCGGCACCGCCGCGCTCCCCCACCTCTGGGTGCTGCACATGGACGCCCGGCTCGAGGCGGCTCAGAGCGAGCTGGCGCGGCTGGGCACCGAGGCCGACCCCTTCCTCGATTTCCTTCTGCGCCAGTTCGCCGACCGGGCGCGCGTGCTGGACGCCGAGGGCGAGGAGGGGGTGAACCTGCTCTACCGGAGCTGGGTCGCCAGCGGCCTTGCCCGCGAGGGGTACGAGGCGCGGCTGACCGTCTGGACGGGGATGGAGCCCAGCGCGGAGCTGCAGCTCAGCGACCTCGATCTGCCGCCCCGCATGGTACCCGAAATGCTCGCCACCGCGGATACCTCGGCCGAGCCGGTGCTCGAGCGCTACACGCAGCTCGAGTCGGTGCACTACCTGCTGATGGTCCCGCTGCCCGATGGGCGAGTCATCTCGGTCGCCGTGCCCCCGCGCCGCCGTCTGGGGCGCGTCACCGCGCTGGCGCGCTTCCTCCACCCGGGAGGCGACCCCATCGCCGACGGGGCGTACGAGTCGCTCTCCTTCGTTCCGGTATTCCCGGAGGAGGCGGACACCGCCGCATTCGCCGCTGGCGAGCCGCCAAGGGTCGAGTGGGTTCCGGCGCGCACCGGCTGGCGCAGTGAGGCGATCGTCCACTTCCCCGCCGCGCTGATGCACGCGCATCTGGTAGTGAACACGCCGACGCTTGCGCTGCTGCTGGTGCGTGGGCTCCTCGTCCAGATGCTGGTGCTTGCCTTCCTCGCTCTGCTCTGGGCGCTCGCGCGTACCCTCTGCGGGGAGCCGCTGGGGCTGCCGACCTCCCGCTGGCGGTGGATTCGCTCCTTCCGCGGCCGCCTGACGCTCGCGCTCTTCACCTTCTTCCTGGTGCCGACGGTGGCGATGGGCGCGGTGGCGTACGGTGCTCTCTCGCGGCAGGTCGTGCGCGCCGAGGCCGCACTCGCCCGCCGCTCTCTCGAGCAGGCGGCGCTGGACGCGCAGGTTGCCTCGCTGCCCGAGCTGGGACGCCGCGTACGCGCGGATCTGCTGCTCTACCAGCAGGGCACGCTGGTCGCTGCCTCCGCCCCCGAGGTGCTCGACCTGGGCCTCTTCCACACCTGGCTCTCCCCGGAGGTCCACCTGCGCTTCGCCAGCGGCGAGGAGATCGAGGATCTCGAGGAGCGCCGGCTGGCGAGCAGCGAGTATCTGGTCGCCTACCGCCGCCTGGAGCCCGGCCAGGTGCTCGGCGCGCCCACTCCGCTCGCCGCGGGCGAGATCGCGCGCCGGCAGCGCACCTTCGCGGAGGTGGTCCTGCTGGCCGTGCTCTTCGGCGGGGCCTTCTCCATCGTGCTCGCGCTCGCCGTGGGACGTGCCTTCTCGCGGCCCATCGAGACGCTCAGCCGGGCGGCCGCCACCGTCGGCGCGGGCAATCTGCGCGTGAGGCTGCCCGAGGGCAGACACGACGAGTTCGGTGGCCTCTTCCGCTCCTTCAACCGCATGGTGCGCCGTCTGCGCCGCGCCCGCGCCGCCGAGCTGCGCAGCGCGCGGGTGCTCGCCTGGGGGGAGATGGCACGGCAGGTCGCGCACGAGATCAAGAATCCGCTCACCCCCATCAAGCTCTCCGTGCAGCACCTGCGGCGCGCCTACATGGACGGCAAGCCGAACTACGCCGAGATCCTCGAGCGCAACGTCGAGTCGGTGCTGCGCGAGATCGATCACCTGAGCGAGATCTCCCGCGCCTTCGCCCGCTTCGGCACACCCGACCAGGCGCGTGCGAGCCTCGAGCCGGTAGACCTGGCCGGCGTCGCCGAGGAGACGCTCGCCCTCTACCGCGGCGGGCAGGACGGGCTCGACTACCATGTAGAGGTCGCACCCGGCACTCCACCCGCCCTGGCTCGTCCGGGCGAGCTGAAGGAGGTGCTGGTAAACCTGCTCGAGAATGCGCGCGAGGCGCTGAACGGAGGAGGGGAGATCCGCATCGCCACCGCTCCCGCGGCCGAGGCGGGATGGGTGCGGCTGGATGTCGCCGATACCGGCGAGGGGATTCCGCCCGAGGTGCTGCGCCGCATCTTCGAGCCGCAGTTCTCCACCC
>JBPCIT010000102.1:0-6426 GCA_051006015.1 Longimicrobiaceae bacterium | reverse complement strand
TCGGTGGCATGTAGCCGGTGACCTGCGCGAGCATGTGCCCCCAGATCACCGTGGGGATCGTCAGCAGCAGGGAAATCCAGAACTTGCTGCGGAACATCTCCACGCTGTGTCCCGCGTGCTTGTCGTGTCCCTCGTGACCGGCGTGCGCATGCCCGTGCATCCCTCCGCCTTCCTCCGCCGCCTCGTGGTGAGCGGCATGGGCAGCGCCGTGGCCGCGGGACGGCTCCGCTTCGGTGGCGGGGCCGGGGAGGCGGCCGGGCGGGTGCGCCTCCTCCGGGTGCAGGGGATAGCCCGGCTCGACCGGCGCTTCCTCCTCCATTCGGCCCCGATCCGCGTGGTGCCGACGCTCGTCACTCATCGAACCCCCCTGGCAGAAGCTGCGCGGCTCGAGCGCCGCCCTGGCCGCGCTCTACCCGGATCATTTTATGCGGCGTAAACGAGGACGCAAGGGAAACGGGTCACATCATCAGGCAGTCCACCGCGTCGAGCGCCATGTGGATCACCAGCCCCAGCCCCACCGGCCGGGTCTTTCGCGGGAGGGTCAGCAGGAGGTAGACGGCGATCGCCGGGTAGCTGTGCAGCGGGTGGTAGCCGATGCTGCAGCGGTCGGGATCGTAGATCGGGTCCGCCAGCAGATGGTCGAGGTCCACCAGCATCGTGGCGAGCATGATGAGCCATGCCTTCTTCCACTCCCCACGGAAGAAGATCAGCGCCACGACGAGTGGAACGAGCACGTGCAGAATCAGGTGGACGACGGAGCGCAGCGTCATGGCGATGCAGGGGTGAGCGGGAACGGCGGCGCCGGATGCTCGTGGCGGAACGGCAACGTGTATGCCGAGTAAAACGGCACGCAAGGCGGGATTGCTGGTTGGTGCCGGAGCGAGCCGTGGTTATCTTTCCGCTCCGACTCCCGCTTCATCGAGAATTATCGGAGAACCATGCCCGACGTGCCGGACGCGAACGATCCCTCCACCACCTTCCGGCTCCAGGACACGCTGCGTCTCTCGGCCGAAGGGGTGGCCAAGGTGCTCGGCGACCTGGAGGCGCGGGTGATGCACGCCGTCTGGGCGCTGGGGGAGCCGGTGCCCGCGCGTGCGGTGCACGAGAAGGTGATCGAGGAGCACCCGGTCGCGATTCACACGGTGATCACCGTGCTGAACAAGCTGGTGGGCAAGGGTCTGCTCTGCCGGAAGAAGCAGGAGGAGATCCTCCACTACTGCGCCTGCCTGTCGGAGGAGGAGTTCCGCAGGCGGATGTCCCGCCGCGCGGTGGAGGGCATCCTCTCGCTGGGGCTGCAAGCAGTGGCAGCCTCGTTCGTGGACGTGCTCGCCGAGCGCGACCGCGAGCAGCTCGCGGCGCTGATGCGGCTGA
The DNA here is from genome assembly GCA_051006015.1 of Longimicrobiaceae bacterium. GTDB lineage: Bacteria > Gemmatimonadota > Gemmatimonadetes > Longimicrobiales > Longimicrobiaceae > JBPCIT01. The sequence continues at coordinate 5,055 of JBPCIT010000102.1, read as the reverse complement.
TCCAGGACCGGATGCGGGAGGAGGAGGGCTAGAGAATGAACCGCGCCAGAGGGTTTCCCGCTCCCTCCACCGCCCGCCGCGAGCGCAGCCATCGCCGGGCGGTGCTGCTCGGCCTCGGCGTGCTACTCCTGCTCGGCACGAGTCCGCTTCTCGGTCACCATCTTCCGATCGGGTTCGACCAACATCTTGCCGGCCGTGACCACCTCTGGGCGCTCTGCCTGGTGGCACTTCACCTGATCATGGCGCCCATCCACGGCATCTTCCATCTGCTCTTCTTCGCCGGAGTCGCGTACGCGCTCTGGGACCGCACGCGGGCGTGGCGGGTGCAGCACAGGGTGCTGGCGGCGCTCGAAACCCGGCTTCCGATTGTGGGGGACCCGTTCTGGCGTGCCGCGGCCGCGGTCGGAATGAACCCCGCTGTCGTCCGGGTTGTGGAGGGGCTCCCGAGCCCGGCATTCACCGCCGGGTGGATGAAGCCGCAGGTGTACGTGGCGCGAGCCCTGGCGGAGCGGCTCTCTGCGGCGGAGCTGGAGGCGGTTCTCGCCCATGAAGCGTCGCACGTAGCGCGGCGTGATCCGCTGCGCCTCTCTCTGCTCCGCTTCCTGGGCTGCATGCTCTTCTGGCTTCCGGCCGTGCAGCGGCTGACCGAGGACATCGCCGACGAGGCGGAGATCCGCGCCGATGACCACGCCTCGCGCGACCGTCCCCTGGCGCTCGCGGCGGCGATCCTGACCCTCGCGCAGTGGGTTCGGCCGCCGTTGGCCTCCCACGACAGGGTGGGGTTCGACGACCGGGACCTCCTGCAGCGCCGCGTCCGCCGCCTGGCCGGTGAGCAGGTCCGGCCCCGGAGCCGCGTGACGCGCCGCTCGGTCCTCGGGGCCGCGCTCGCGCTCGCCCTGGCATGGACCTCGGGCGCCGTGATGGCGCACCCGCTTCCGAGCGACGTCCACGTCCACCCCGAGCACTGTGAGCAGCACGGCGCCGCGGCGCTCTTCCACCTCTTCTGCCTCGGCTTCTCCTCTCCCGCCAGCCACCAGGACTGCCCACATCGCGGGCATCGGTAGCCCGCCGCGCTGCACCAGCAGCACGCGGACTGGGCAAACCCTTGTGCGCCAATTTTACGCCTGCTAAAATTCGCCTTGACCCCTACTTTCTTTCGCCTTAACCCCTACTTCCTAATGTTGGAGAATCATTCCTGATGATGACCCGTGTTCGACCGCTTGTGGCACGTATCCATCTTTCACGCAGCGGCGGGCTGGCTGGCGCCGTGCTGGTGATGCTCGGCGTCGCGGCGCCGCTCGCCGCGCAGAAAGACTACTACAACCTCGACAAGAACCGGCCGGTGCGGATCGAGGATGCTTCCGCGACGGAGCGGTACGCCTTCGAGGTGAAGGTGGCGCCGCTGCGGCTGGAGCGGGAGCGGGGCGGCGTCTACCACTGGGGCTTCGACCCGGAGATCGCCTACGGCATCCTGCCGCGCACCAGCATCGAGGTGGGCTTCCCCTTCGCGATCATCGATGGCGGGAAAGCGGTGGGGCGGACGAGCGGACTCGCTGGGATCGAGTTCTCCGCATTCCACAACCTGAACTGCTGCCGGTAGGGAATCTCTCCGCGGACCGGGTATACCCGTCGCTCACCGGAATCGCGACGCGCTCCTACAGCTGGGCGCGCTTCCACCTGAACGCGCAGTACACCTTCGGCGCCGCTCCCGAGGTGCCCAGCATGGAGGGACCCGAGTCGGCGGCAGAGGTGGTGCCGCACGAGACATCGCGCTGGTTGGCAGGCATCGCAGTGGACCGGGTCTTTCCGCTCGATGCCTATCTGCTGATTGCGGACATCTATGCCCAGCAGCCGCTCCACGCGGACGACCCCATCGAGTGGAACGCGGGCGCCGGGATCCGCTATCAGGTCAACCCCTTCCGCGCGGTGGATGCGGGCCTGGGAAGACGGCTGACCGGCGATCCCGCCTGGTACGTCACCCTGGGGAGCGCATACCACCTGGGTGTGCGCGCGCTGATCCCGGGCATCCGATGAAGCGGCGCTCGAGTGGGGCTCAAGCACTTTCTGGAGGATCTGCGATGAAGAGGATGATGCCGCGGCGCGCCCTGCTGGCGACGGTAGCGCTGGCCGTCGGAATGGGCGCCGCGCCGGCGGAGGCGCAGTGGTCCACCGTGCACGAGCAGTTCTATCTGCCCGCCTCGCACAACTGGGCGTTCCGCCACAACTACAACGCGGCGGAGCGAATGTTCTACGCATTCGACTACGGTCACGCGATCCTCTACGAGACGCTGTGGACGCGGCCGAACGCACCCGAGTCGCTGCTGGAGGAGCGGATCTACGATCGGCTGACGCGCCGCATTTTGGTGCGGCCGCCCCGGGTGCCGCTCGAAGAGGCCGCCATCGAGGTCGAGTACGCGAAGCTCGTCCCCGAGGCGAAGATGATGTTCGACTGGGCGCACATCCTCCACCGGCAGACCTACGACGTCTGGGCGTACGAGCGCATCCCGCTCGAGGAGAAGGATCGCCAGATGGCGCAGGTCCTGGCCTACTACAAGACCCGGCCCGACATCACCTTCAGCTCGCAGCCGAAGTCGATGGAGCTGATGGACGGCCAGTTCTACTCTCTGGCCTTCCGCGAGCGCTTCCCGAAGTTCAACGGGCTGATCTGGGCCTACCACTGGCTGCAGATCGGCCTCTACGAACCGCTGCTCGTCGGGCGCAACATGGATGAACGCCAGGCGCTGGTCAGGGCAACGGTCGCGCGGTTCTGGCAGATGCTGGAAAACGCGCCCGAGACGATGCCGTACCTGATGCCGATGACGGCGGCCGTGTCGCCGCGCTTCGCCGAGCGCTACCCGGAAATCTCGATCATCTTCGACAACCTTCACATGATGCACGACGTGGTCTCCGACATCCTCGCCTCCGATCAGGTGCCGCGGAACCGCAAGCGGGCGGAGATCCTGCGCGCCATCGAGCTCTTCCGGGACGACACCAGCCACGTGACCACGGTGAACGCGTGGCGGCAGATGGCGGTCGGGATGGGCACGCACAACCAGGGCGGTCCAGCCGTCGGCTTCCTGACGGCGCTCCCGACGCCGACGGTGCCGCGCGGCATGAGCATGGCCGGGATGGATCACGCGGAGATGGACCACGAGGCGCACGAGGACCACGCCGCGCATGCGGCTCCAGCACAACCTGGCCACGACGGGCACGTGACCCCAGCGATGGACCCGGAGATGCACCAGGCAATGGAGTTCATCGTCCGGCTCCTCTCCGATCCCCGGATCGAAGCCCGGATCCATGCGGACCCCCGGCTTCACCAGCTCTGGGCGGATCCCGAGGTGCAGCAGCACCTTCAGATGATGCGGCGGATGCACGGCCCCGGGGCTGAGGGAGACCAGGGCCGTGGAGTCCAACAGCCGGGGCATCAGCATCAGCAGCCGGAGGACCAGCACCAGCACCATCAGCAACCGCAGCCGCGCAATCAGCCGCAGCGGCGCTGAGCCGCGAAGTGTACCGGAGATGATGATGAAGAAAGAGCTTACGCTGCTGATGGTTGGCCTCGCGCTGGTAGCGTGCGCGCCGGAGGACCGGCGCCCGGAGGAGCCGCGCGGCGAGGCGGAGGCGGTAACCGCCGCTGGCGAGCACACGGAGCCACACCCGACGGCAGATCCGCACGCCGGCCACGGGACGGACGAGGCGGCCGATCCGCACGCGGCGCATGGCGCACCTGGCGTGGACCCCCACCGGCACGACCATGGGACCCGGGCAGGTACGCCGGCCGACAATCGCGCTCGGCATGACACCCATGCCGGACACGAAACGGCTCCGCGCGCCGGTGCCGCGGCTGCTCACGACGGGCACACTGCCCGGGGCGCCCACGCAGCGCACGCACCGGCAGCTGCCAGGGATCACGCGGGGCACGCGCAGCACGCCGCGCCGGGGCGCGCGGGTGAGCCCACGCATGACCACCCCGCCGCAGCTGCTCACGAAGCGCACACCGCCGCTCCTGCCGGCCGCGGCGCGCTCGGCGAGCTGGTCTCGGCTCTGCTGGAGGATCCGGCCGTACGCCAGCGCATCGAGGCCGATCCCGAGCTGCGGGAGCTGTGGGAGGATCCGGCGGTCCGGCGGCAGCTCGAGATCGCGCCGCAGACGCTGAGCGCGCTGCAGCGGGCGATGGCGCTCACACGGGACGTCGTGGCGGACCCGCAGGTGCAGGCGCAGATTCAGGAGGACCCCTCGCTGCGCGAGCTCTGGAGCGATCCCGCGGTTCGGCAGCGGATCCTGGGCACCCCGCACCCCTGAGGCAGGAGACGGAAGTTGAGCAGACCTGTTGATCGCGCTATCGGCGAGCGGACCGGCGGACGCGCCGCGGGTGGTAGGCGGCCGGCGCGAATCGCGCTGCTGCTGCTCCTCATCCTGGCGTTCGCTCCCACCGCCGGACACGCGCACCAGCGGCTGGTGAGATCGGAGCCGGCGCGCGAGACTGCGCTCGATGCGGCTCCGCGCGAGATCCGCTTCTTCTTCGTCGAGCCCATCGAGCTCACCTTTACGAGCGTGGAGCTGCTCGGGCCGGAGGGGACGAACGTGCCGCTCGGTGAGCTGCGCCTCCACCGCGACTCCGCCAACGTCCTGATCGCGCCTATCGCCGCTCCGCTCCCGCGGGAGGGCGGCTACGTCGTGCGCTGGGCGACGGCGAGCCGCGACGGGCATCCCGTGCGCGGAGAGTTCACCTTTACGATCGCGCCCGGCGCCGCGGGGCTCGCGCCGGATCCCGCCGTCGCCGAGCCGGCGGTGACGGAGCGGGCAGCACCCCCGGCGGTCGCCCCCCCAGCGGCCCTCCCGACCTTCACCGCCGAATCCCCCGCCTACGTGGCGATCCGCTGGGTGATGTACCTGGCGCTGGTGGGCGTCCTCGGGGCCGTGGTGTTCGCGCTTGTTGTGTTTGGCCTGGTGCGGCGCCGCGAACCGGGCTCGGAGCTTACTGATCCTGCGCGGCGCCACGCCGCGGGGGTGGGGTTAGCCTTCGCCGTCGTGCTTTTCCTCGCGGCGCTC
>JBPCIT010000101.1:0-9873 GCA_051006015.1 Longimicrobiaceae bacterium | reverse complement strand
GCCGCTGGAACGTGCGGGATGCTCGGTAGGTGTGCTCCACCCGCTCGCCGCGGTGGCCGATCCAATCGAGGGGGCGGAGCGGCTGCGGGGCGCCTGGTTCGGGATCGAGGGGGAAGGAGCGGCGCTCGCGCTCGCGGAGCGCATCGTGCGCGCAGCGGAGGGGCACGCGCTGCGACTGCAGCCGGGCACGCGCCCGCTCTACCATGCGGCGGCCGTCTTCGCCTCCAACTATCTGGTGGCGCTGCTCGCCGTGGCGGAGGGTTTGATGACGCGGGCCGGAGTGAACGAGGCTGAGGCTCGCGCCGCGCTGACGCAATTGGCGGCTGGCGCGCTCGCGGGTGTGGCGGAGCGCGGGCCGGCGGCGGCGCTCACCGGCCCGATCGCGCGCGGGGACGCAGAGACGGTACGCCTGCACCTGGCGCGGTTGTCCGAGGGCGAGCGTCACTTATATTCCGTCCTCGCCCGCGAGGCACTCTCCCTCGCCCGGGAGAGCAGGGAAGGGCGGGATGATCCCGCGCTCGCGCGCATCGAGGAGCTGCTGGAGGAGAAGCCGTGAGGCTCTACATCAACGTCGACCATGTCGCCACGGTGCGCCAGGCGCGCCGGACGGACGAGCCGGATCCGGTGCGCGCCGCAGTGCTCGCCGAGCTGGGCGGCGCCGACGGCATCACCGTGCATCTGCGCGAGGACCGCCGGCACATCCAGGACCGCGACGTGAGGCTGCTGCTCGAGACGGTGCGCACCGGGGTGAACCTCGAGCTCGCCGCTGCTTCCGAGGTGCTCGCGCTTGCCGTCGAGTGGCGCCCGATGCAGGCCACTCTCGTCCCGGAGCGGCGCGAGGAGATCACCACCGAGGGTGGGCTGGCGCTGGACACGTCCGAGGCGCGACAGGCGGTTGGAGACGCAACGGAGCGGCTACAGGCGGCGGGCGTCCGCACCTCGCTCTTCATCGACCCCGATCCCGAGAGCATCCGCGCCACCTCCGACCTCGGCGCCGAGGCGGTCGAGCTGCACACCGGCGAGTACGCCAACACCCGCGGCGAGGAGCGCGAGGAGCAGCTCGGCCGCCTGCGGCGCGGCGCCGCGCTCGCGCACTCGCTGGGGCTGGCGGTGCACGCCGGCCATGGCCTCACCTACGAGAACGTCGCCCCGGTGGCCGCCGTCACAGAGATCGAGGAGGTGAACATCGGCCACTCGGTGGTCAGCCGCGCCGTGCTGGTCGGCTTCGAGCGCGCGGTGCGCGAGATGGCGGAGATCCTTCGCCGGGCTCGCTCCGGCTGATGCCCGGCCGCCTCGCCCGCTGACCATGCGGCTCTCCGGCAAGGCGATCGTCGGCATCCTCCTCAGCATCCTCCTCCTCTGGTGGGCGCTGCGGGACGTCTCCTTCGCGGAGGTGCTGCACGAGCTGCAGAACGCCGATCCTCTCCTCTTCCTGCTCGCCGTCGCCGGACAGACCCTGGGGATGGTCATCCGCGCCCTGCGCTGGCGGCTGTTGCTGGTGCCCGTCGCGCCGAACATCTCCTTTCGGCCCCGCTTCGCCGCCGTCAACATCGGCTTCGCCGCCAACAACGTCTTTCCCGCACGGGTGGGTGAGTTTGCGCGTGCCTACTCGCTGAGCCGCCTGACCGGCATCCCGGTGACCGCGGCCCTCGGCTCGCTGGTCGTCGAGCGGCTGCTCGATGGAGTGGTGCTGATCGGCTTCCTCTTCGCCGCGATGGCGGTGCCCACCTTCCCCGCCGCGGTGGGCACGGGCGGAATCGACCCGCGTGCCGCCGCTGGGGTGATCGCGGTCATCATGGGCGCGCTCGGGGTGCTCCTCTTCTTCCTGGTCAGCGCGCCGGAGCGCTCCGTGGCGCTCGCCGAATGGGGGGCGCGGCGCATCCTGCCGGAATCCTTCCGGCGCCCGCTGATCGATGGCCTGCGCTCCTTCCTCACCGGGCTGGAGGTGCTGCGCGACACGCGCCTCTTCCTCGGCTCGGTCGCCTGGGCGGTCGCGCAGTGGGGATTTCTCGCCATCTCCTTCCTGCTCGCCTTCCGTGCCTTCGGGATCGACGAGGTGGGATTCGCGGGCGCCCTCTTCCTGCAGTCGCTCATCGCGCTGGCGGTGGCCGTCCCCTCCTCGCCGGGCTTCTTCGGCCCCTACGAGGCCGCGGCGAAGCTGGGGCTGGCGCTCTGGGCGGTGGCACCGCAGAAGGCGGTCTCCTTCGCCATCGGCTTCCACATCGGCGGCTTCATCCCCGTGACGCTGCTGGGCTTCTACTACGTCTGGCGGCTCGGGCTGAGCTGGCGCGAGGTCGAGAAGAGCGAGCAGACTGTCGAGGAGATCGTCGAGCGCGATACGCCCGAGCCGCTCCACGAGGGGACACCGGTTGACTGAAGTGGTCGAGGTACTCGCACCCGCCAAGATCAACCTCTGGCTCCGCATCCTCGCGCGGGAAGAGTCGGGTTACCACAGCCTGGAGACGCTCTTCTGCGCCGTCTCCCTGGCGGACACCGTACGCATCTCGCGAGCGCCGGAGCTGGCGTTCGAGGTCGAGGGCGCGATCGAGGTCGGGCCGCCGGAGCGCAACCTCTGCGTGCGCGCGGCCGAGCGCTTCTACCGCGAAATGGGACGCACGCCCGAGGTGCGGATCGAGCTGGTGAAGCGCATCCCCTCTGCGGCGGGGCTCGGCGGCGGCAGCTCGGACGCGGCGGCCACGCTGCGCGCGCTGAACACCCTCCACGGCGGTCCCATGCCGTCCGACATGCTGCTGCAGATGGGCAGCGAGCTGGGGAGCGACGTGCCCTTCTTCCTCTGCGGCTCGCCACTCGCATTGGCCTGGGGACGCGGGGAGCGGCTGCTGGCGCTCCCCCCTCCGCCGCCGCGACCGGTGCTCATCGCCCATCCGGGCGTGGCCATGCCCACCGCCGACGCCTTTCGCCGCCTCGCCGAGAGCCGGGGGGGAGCGCACCGGCCGGTCTCCCGCTCGTACACTCTCGCCTCGCTGACGGAATGGGAGCGGATCGCGGAGCTGGCGGAGAACGACTTTCAGCCCGTGGTCGAGGCGCGCATTCCCCAGCTAACCGAAGCGCGAGCGCTGCTACAGGAGGCGGGGGCGGAGATCGCACTGCTGGCAGGGAGCGGCGCCTCCCTCTTCGGCGTCTTCCGGAGGGCGGCCGAACGGGATGCCGCCGTGCGCCCGCTGCGACGGCTGGGCTTCGAAGTCTGGGTCGCCGATACGCTGGCGGAATTGCCTGCGCCATCTGGCTCCGCCGATTGACCTTCACCCGCTATCCAGCTAACTTTCAGGCCCACAACCGGTTCCGCTCCGAGTGGTGAATGCCCCCTGGTGTAAAGGCAGCACAAAGGTCTTTGGAACCTTTGGTGGAGGTTCGAATCCTCCGGGGGCAACTCCAAGGGAGACGCCTACTTACGGCGGTAACTGGTCCTGCGTCGATTCTTTGTTGGACCAATTCTGCTAGGATATGCAAAGCCCCACGTGCCTTTCCGAGCGCGTGGGGCTTTTGCTTGGGCAGCCGGGAAGGCGCCGACTAGGGCGTATCTGACGAAATCCGGAACGAAGCGTGCGGCCTCTCCTGCGCCTTGATAAGTCGAGCAAGGGGAGAGACGATGGCACAGGGAGATCTGACGGAGAGGTAGCGGGCACAACTGGAGCCGCTGCTGCCCTCGAGCAAACGCAAGCGCGGCGGGCAGTGGCGAGACCATCGACAGGTGATCAATGGCATTCGCTGGGTGCTGCGCACCGGAGCGGGATGGGCGGACATCCCGGCGCGCTATGGACCGCACCAGACCTGCTACGATCGCTTCGTGCGCTGGCAGTGAGATGGCACCTGGGAGCGGATCCTCTCGGCCTTGCAAGCCAGGGAAGAAGCCGAGGGCCGGATTGACTGAGAGGTCTCGATCGACAGCAGCGTCATCCGTGCGCATCAGCATGCGGCAGAAGCGCCGAAGCAGGCAGCAAAAAGGGGGAGCTTCATCCACCGGACGAGGCCCTGGGACGCAGCCGCGGCGGCTTCAGCACCAAGCTCCATGTAAGCGGCGACGGCAAAGGGCGCCCGCTCTCGATCGTCCTCACGGCGGGGCAGCGGCACGAGAGCACGCAGGTCGAGCCGGTGCTCGAGCACATTGCGGTGCGCCGGCCCACGGGCCGCATCCGCAAGCGCCCGAAGCGGCTCCTGGGGGATCGGGCGTTCAGCTACCGGAGGATCCGCCGCCTTCTGCGCGGTCGCAAGATCCCGCATGTCATCCCCCAGCGCAAGGACTAGAAGGAGGCACGCAAAGCCAAGGGATCGGCGGGAGGACGGCCGCCGGGCTTCGATCGAGAGGCCTATCAGCGCAGAAATGTGGTTGAGCGTATGATCAACCGGCTCAAGCAGTTCCGCCGTGTGGTCACGCGCTACGACAAGCATGCCGTGCGCTACCGTGCCTTCGTCGTCCTGGCGGCGATTCACCTCTGGCTCGCTGTCTGATTCGTCAGATACGCCCTAGTGCACGCCGTCCGCGTCGAACTGGAGCAGGCGGTCGAGTACGGGCGACGGAAACGCCGTGGGCCGCACCAGTCGCTCAGAATGACGACCACTTTAATCCCAGTAGTCCTCGTTGAGCTCCGCGTCGGTATCCTCCCGCCGTGCGTCCCCTTCGTAGGACTCGGCCACTGAGCGGAGCAGGGCCGCGGTGCGCAACCACCGGCCCTCGAGCGCCTCCGCCCAGTGGCGGAACTGCTCCGCGATGGTGCGTTCCTGCCCGCCGCCTTCCGTGACGCCCCTCGTCGTGACGCCCCGGCTGTTGTGGATCTCGGTCCAGAGGCCGCGCTCCAGGGCGTCGCTCGCGAGCTCCTCGATCAGGTCACGAACGGGCTCCGCGGGCCAGATCCCGTCCGCGCCGGCCGGCGCATAGCGAAGCACGTGCCCGATGAGCAGGTCTCCGACCTCGCGCCCGCGAGCTTTGATTTCCTCCCGCGCCTGCAGAACCCAGCTCCGGAGCGTTTCCTCGTCGACGCTACCGTCCGGACCAAGGCCTGGGACCGTGCGGAAGCTCCTGAGCAATTCGTACGCGCGGTGCGCGCGGACGAGGTCCGTCTCGGACACATCTTCCTCGTCGGCGTCGTTCCGGGCCTTGTACCCGAAGGACACCACGTCCGCGAAGAACGTGGGGTCGCTTGTGAGGGCGCGATGGAGCGCTCTGGGTGGGCGCTCGGAGTAGCTGTCGAGGATCGCGAGCAATTGCCACTCCAGGAGCGCGATCCGCTCATCGGGCAGGCTGTTCGCGTCGTCGAGTCTCGCCAGGAGCTCGGACATTTCCCAGCCGAGGCGGTCCCCTTCCACCTCCGGCGCCGTGGCCGCCGCCTCGAGCACGTCCGCGACGAGCCCGGGCTCTGCCTGAACACCTCCCTCGTGCAGCACGAGCAGTTCCACGGCGGCGAGCGGGCGGCCAAAGCGGTAGAGGGACCGTGCTGCCTGCTCAACGTCGGCCGGGTCTTCGATCCAGAGCACGGTCGCTTGCTTCCAGTAGGACTCTTCTACCGCGCTGCCCGCCGCCGCCGCGCGTGCCCATGTCGCGCCTCCGAACGGCAGGGCTGTCAGCAGACGCCCGAGCTCGGCGTCGGTGCTCGGAACGGAAGCGGCCCTCTCGGCAAACCACTGCTCGCCACCCGCTTCAGAGCGGGCGGTGACGTACGAGCGCACGAATTCGAGGCCGGTTTCCGCGCGGAGCGTCTCGGCAAGGATCGCGTCCTCCTCTGCCGCGGTGAGGAGACCGGCTGCGCCGAGCACCCAACCCACGGTGCCCGGGCGCTCGGCGGCCGCGATTAGGCGCCGGACCCCGTCGAGTCCACTGCCCGCATAGATACGCTTGAGGGCGGTGGTCCGCTCCTTCGTGAGAAGCGTTCCCCGCTCTCTGCGCTCCCGGCCCGGACGGAGCAGTGCCGGAGCGTTGCCGAACAGGTACGCGTACCGCTCCACCAGGTCCCCCGGAGCGAACCGCCGATAAAGCCGATCAAGGCGTAAGACCTGCTCCGCGGGAAGCGCCCATTTGGCCTCCGGGTAGCGTCGATGCTTCGCGATCAGAGTGCGCAGCGCCTCCCACACCGCGATCTTCCCCTCTGTGCCCAGGCGCGAGGGGCGAAGGCTGGCCAGGTGATCGACGACCCGCGTGAACGCCGCGGGCGGGACGTTGTCGAGGTGCCCGATCAGCTCGGCCCAGCGTGTGCCGTCCGTCCCCGCCAGCCCGATGAGGTGTTCCACTGCCCACTCGGCCGTCGCAAAGATCTCCGCGTAGGTGACCGTCGGCTCCTCCTCCGGGACCCAGTCCCGCCACCGCGGGCGCGCCGTGTGAGCGGCCGAGCGGTGCCTCTCGGGCAGCAGGCGGCAGAGGAGATTCCAGGCGACGGCAGGCTCGTCGCGGATGATCCGTTCAAGCACCGTCCGGCGGAACGCTAGGTCGGCTGCCGTCCGTGGATCCCGGACCAGGAAGATCTCCCGGAGGCTGTTCGCGGGGCGGTTCACGGTGCGGCCGCCGGGATCGAGCCGGGCGAGCCTCGCGAGGGCGGATGCCGCCCTGCCGAGGTACTCCCGCGGCCATGCGAGCACCTCCAGCGCCCACAGCAGGCCCGCCTGCCAGGAAACAGGCACTACGGCGCCGGGGCCCTCGCCGAACATCCGCATCACCACCGTCTGTTCGCCCTGGAGCCCCGCAGCGACCGCATCGAGGAACACCTGGGGAGCCGCCTCGGCCAGCCGGCGCAGCCGCCGCTCGTTCATGATCCAGATCCGGGCGTCGGCGTTCGCCTGGCGCAGGATCCCCCGCACGGCGCGCGCGGCCGTTTCGTCCGCCAGGCTGCCGTCGGCCAGACGGGTGGTCTGGCCGAGCGCTCCCATGAGGGCGAGCGTATCGGCGATGCCGTCGCCCAGGAATTCGCTGATGCGCTGCGACTGCGCCCCGAGGGGCTGGCCCTCCTCGTCGGCTCCTGTCAGGACCTGCACCGCGATCACGCGGAACCGCTCCAAGTCGGCGCGCGCCAGGTAGCGCGCGAGGAGCCGCCATGCGTCCTCCTTGGCGGCGATCAGCCAGGTGTCACCGACCCGGCGCACCGGCGGGTCGGCCTGCGCCGCCCAGTGGAGCAGCTGCGCCGCGAAGTCGTCGTAGGGGAGCCCGGAGAGGGTAGCGAGAACCTCCCGGTCTCCGTCCACCCGGTCGTTCCATCCGCCTGCGAAGACGGCCGCGAGGATCACCCGTGCGGACGGAGAGCCGGCCCACGCAGGTGCACGCCGTGCACCAGAGATGGCGAGCTTCCGGCGGAGCGCGAGCGGGCTGCGCCGCGCGACCGCCGCGGCGTCACGCGCGCGCGCGCCGGAGAGTCCCGTCTCTAGAAGGGCCTGCTCGGCAGCATGTCTGGAGGGACGGGGGAGAACGACGGTGCGCTCGTCGTCATCGTCCTCACTGGACATCCCCGTCAGGACGACCACGTGGTGGCCGCCCCGGACGGCGCGCGCGAGTCGCTCGTTCGGCTCGAACGCGCAGATCAGGACGAGCGGGGGCTCCGTCCCCGCGAGCCACTCCCATGCCTCCTGCGTATCGACCACCACCGCGCCGGCCTCAATCGCCTCGCGGTCGGCGTCCGGCAGGCGTCGGACGGCCGCGAGGAAGAAGGCGAGGGCTTCCTCGAGCGATTCGCCACGGACGGGCAGCGTCCCGGAGGGATTGGCGAGCCAACGCGCGATCTTCTCCTCGGCGCTCGTCCGCCCGGCGATGGCCAGGGCTGGAGAGGTGGGCGGCTCGGTCGCGTCCGCCCAGTCCCGCCACGCCTGCTCGAGGTCCCGCGCACCTCCCGAAGGCCGGCCGAGCAGGTCGGAGGACACCCAGTCCTGGATCTGCGGCGCCAGGTCGAGCCACTGCTCGAGGTCGTCGGCATCGTACGCCCGAACGTCCTTCCAGAAGCCCTCCGCCCGCCTTTCATCGACCCACGCGGCCTTCCCGCCCCAGCGCCTCGGGGTGACGAACACAAACGTCGTCTCGGCCGGGTCGAGGCCCAGCGGGTCGCGCTTGCGCTTCCTGTAGTCGCTCTCCGCCTTGCCCCTGATGTCGCTGGTCGTTCCCAACTCCCACCCCGACACCCCGGCCGGCACGAAGGTGCCGCCCGGCGGAGATTCCACGATGCCGTCCCAGCCTCCCATCTGCACGGCTTCGTCGGCAGGGAAGTCGAGCCGCGTGAGCGGGCCGGCCGTCGCGCGGACGAGGCGCCGCACGAGGCGTGGAAGTCGGGACTGGGCATCCCGGCGTGACGCCCAGTCGTCGAGATCGGTTCCGGTTATCTCAATCTGGCTCGTTACTACCCAGGTTGAGCACAGTTGATGCGTGATCTCACGTTCCCGCTCCGGTCGAACGTGGTGGAGAGGCGATGAAGCTGACGCGCGAGGAGATCCTAGCGGTCTACGAGGCCGGACCCGAGGCAGTGGTCTCGCTGGTTCAGAGGCTGCTTGCACGCATCGAGCAGCTGGAGGTTCTGGAGCAGCAAACCGCCACTCTCGCGGCACGCGTGCGTGAGCTCGAGCTGCGCCTGAGCCGCGACAGTCACAACAGCCACAAGCCTCCCTCGAGTGACGGCCTGGCGAAGGGCAAGAAGCCGAAGAACCTGCGCCAGAAAAGCGGGCGCAGGAGCGGGGGCCAGCCCGGCCATGAAGGGCATACGCTGCGCCAGGTAGAGCACCCCGACGCCGTCATTGCGCACCTTCCGCAGCACTGTGCGCACTGCGGCCTCTCGCTGGCGGGCGTGCCGCCCATGCACATCGAGCGGCGCCAGGTCTTCGATCTGCCCCCGCTGGCGCTCGAGGTCACGGAGCATCAGGCGCAGAGGAAGCGCTGCACCCACTGTGGAGAGGCCACGCAGGCCCTCTTCCCGCCGCAGGTCAGCGAGCCGGTGCAGTACGGCCCCGGCATTCTGGCGTTGGGCGTCTACCTGCAGCACTACCAGCTCTTGCCCTATGCGAGGACGCAGGCGTTGCTGGAGGATCTCTTCGGGGCCGCCCCTTCGGAGGCCACGCTGGGCCGGGCGCTGGAGGTGGCATACCGGGAGCTGGAGGGGATCGAGGCGGCCATTCATCAGGCGATCCGCAGCGCTGCGGTCGTGCACTTTGACGAGACGGGCCTGCGGGTCCAGAGCCGCCTGCAGTGGCTGCACGTGGCCGGCACGGCGCAGCTGACCTACTACGCTGCGCACGCGAAGCGGGGCCGCGAAGCGCACGCGGCGATCGCTCTGCTGCCGGGCTTTGCCGGAGTGGCCGTGCACGACGCGTATCCTCCCCTGCTCTCCTACGCGGGACGCCAGGCGCTGTGCAACGCGCACCTGCTGCGCGAACTCATCGCCCTGGAGGAAGAGACGCGCGAGCCCTGGCCGAGCGCCCTGATCTGGCTGCTCCTGGAGATGAAGCAGGAGGTGGAGCGCGCACGTGCTGAGGGAGTCCGGGCGCTGCCGCCCGAGAGGCGGGCCACACTTCGCGCCCGCTACGATCGCATCGTAGAGTCCGGCTGCGGGCTGCATCCGCCGCCGCCCCGCCGAAGAGGCAAGGGGCGGCCGAAGCAGAGCCGCGCCCGCAATCTGCTGGATCGGCTGCGCAAGCATCCGGAGAAGGTGCTGGCCTTCGTCTACGATCTCGCCGTGCCCTTTGACAACAACCTCGCCGAACGGGACCTGCGCATGAGCAAGCTCAAGCAGAAGATCTCCGGCGGCTTCCGTACGGCCGAAGGTGCGGCGATCTTCTGTCGCATCCGTGGCTACATCTCCACGCTGCGCAAGCAGAGCACTCATGTGCTCACCGCCCTGGAAAGCCTCTTCACCGGCCACCCGTACATGCCTCGGCTATCGCCTGGGCAGTAAC
>JBPCIT010000100.1:0-29701 GCA_051006015.1 Longimicrobiaceae bacterium | reverse complement strand
GCACCGACGTGAGGGCGTCCCACCCCTCGACGGCCTCGAAGGTGACGGGCACCGCCGGCTTGATCTGCTCGAAGATCTGCTCGTAGTCGGTGCATTTGCCATCGACCACCAGCCCCAGCATCTCGGCACCCAGGCGGTTCGCCATGATGCGGTTCGCCATGATTTTGAGGGTGCGCACCGCCTCGCAGAAGCCGTGGCTCCGCTCGCTGCAGGGCGGCAGCACCAGCACCAGCCGCCGGATGGTGTTGAGCGCCGGCTCGACCTTGGCCACCAGCGCGAGCTGCTGGGTGCGCTCGACGAGCCGCTCGAGCACGCTGCCGCTGAGCGCGAAGCGTCGTGAGCGCCTGCGCTCCCACCCCAGCACCACCGTGCTGCTGCGGGTCTCGGTGACCGCGCGGGTGATGCCGCCGGCGAAGTTGTAATCGACGCGGGTGAGCGGCACCACCGGCACCTCCGCCGCGGCGGCATGGATCACCGTCCGGCTGAGCAGCTTCTCTGCCGCGACGAGCTGGGGCGCGGCGTCCTCCTCCCCCTCGCCGCGGCCCGGCACCACGATCAGCGGGTAGAGCGGCTCCGCCGAGTCGGGATCGCGGATCAGGAAGGCGAAGTCCATCAGCGGCTCGGCTGTCGTGGGATTGGAGATCGCCAGCAGGATGCGCTGCGGCGCCTCGCTCGCGCGGTAGGGCGCCCTCTCCGCCCGCAGCGCCATCCGCCGCCCGTACCGCTCGACCACCCATGGACCGATGGTGCAGGTGACCAGGATCATCAGGATCGAGCCGTTGAGCACCGCGTCGTCGAAGAGCTGGATCTGATAGCCGATCAGCGCCGCCGCCAGCGTCGCCGCCGCCTGTGGCACCGAGAGGCCGAAGATCATCCAGCCCTCCTCGCTGCCGTAGCCGAAGAGGCGCTGCGTCAGCTTCGCCGCCAGCCACTTGGTGGCGATCACCGTCACCGTCATCCCGATCATCACCTTCCACGCCTGCGTGCTGCCGGCCAGCACCCGCACGTCCACCAGCATCCCCACCGAGAAGAGGAAGAAGGGGATGAAGAGCGCGTTGCCGAAGAAGTGCAGCCGGTTGGCGAGCGGACCGCTCTCCGGGATGAGGCGGTTGATCGCCAGCCCCGCCAGGAAGGCGCCGATGATCGGCTCGACGCCCGCCACCTCTGCGAGCACCGCGCAGGTGAAGAGCGCCGCCAGCACGAAAACGTACTCCGCGGTGGCGCCGTCGCCATGGCTGCGGAAGAACCAGCGCCCCAGCCGCGGCAGCCCCAGCATCACCACCGCCACGAAGAGGCTCAGGAATACGACCAGCCGCAGCCAGAAGGCGGCGTTCAGCTCCCCTTCCACCGAGGAGGCGATCACCGCCAGCACCAGCAGCGCGGCCGAGTCGGTGATGATGGTGCCGCCCACCGTGGTGGTCACCGCCTCGTTCTTGGCGATTCCCAGCCGGGAGGCGATCGGATACGCCACGAGCGTGTGCGAGGCGAACATGCTCGCCAGCAGGATCGAGGAGGCGATACCGTAGCCGAGCGCCAGGCCGACCCCCGTTCCGAGCAGCTGCGGGAGCAGGAAGGTGATCCCGCCGAAGGCGAGGCTGCGGTTGCGGTACTTGCGGAAGCCGTGCAGATCGATCTCGATCCCGGCCATGAACATCAGGTAGAGCAATCCAACCGTGCCCAGCAGCACGATGGTCTCGTTACGCTCCAGCAGCGCCAGCCCGTTGGGACCGATCGCCGCGCCCGCCACGATCAGCCCGATGATCCCCGGCACCCGCAGCCGCTCGAAGAGAAGGGGCACGCCCACGAACACCACCATCGCCAGCGCAAAGATCATCACCGGGTCGGTGATGGGCAGCCCGAACGACATTGCCAGCATAGAAAATTGAATCCTGCGTGAGGAGGTCTCTGAGTCCCGCTGCCAGGAGTCGCCACGTCCGATCCGCTCCTCCACCGCCAGGTGGGCGGAGAGCAGCCACGAGCGCAAGCACCTTCATCTGCAGCCAACCTGTCGCCGGAGCGGATTGCCAGTCTTGTGCTCGACGCTCGTAAGCATAAATGCTTCAACGAGATAGCGCTTGATCAGAAACATATTGCGGCCCTCCTCGATCGGGTCGATGCGCTACGGAAGCGGCACCCTCCTTGCGACCGCATCTTCCCCGCTGCGCCGGAGCCAGGCGGGAACCGCCGACCGGCCATCAGGGATGTTGATCGAAGCGCGCAGGAGGTGCAGGCGCCACGGGCGTCTATTCGGCGGACATCAACACGTTGTTTGGAGGATGTATGGCGAAGCCGGTGCTGCTGGTGGTAGAGGACGATCCGCAGCTGCTCGAGTCCGCCGAGGAGGGCCTGCGGAGCGAGTTCGGCGGAGATTTCCGGGTGCTCGGCGCTGCTTCCGGCACGGAGGCGCTCGAGCGGCTGCGCGATCTGCGGCAGCGCGGCGCGGCCGTGGCGCTGCTGCTGGTAAATCACGAGCTGGGGGAGATGTCCGGGAAGGAGTTTCTCGGGCAGGCGCTCGAGATCTGCCCCGATATGCGGGGCGTGCTGTACACGGACGACGCGGAGAGCGACGCTGAGGCGCGCGAGAGCAACCAGGTGAGTGTCGACACCTACCTGCTCCGTCCCTGGGATTCGCCGGAGGTCTCGCTCTATCCCGTGCTACGGGACCTGCTCGAGGAGTGGCAGAGCACCTTTCGGCCTCCCTTCTCCGGGGTGCGCGTGGTCGGTTTCCAGTGGTCGGCGAAGGCGCACGAGGTCAAGGACTTCCTCGCCCGCAACCGCGTGCCCTACCTCTGGCCGGATGTCGAACGCGACACGGATGCGCGCCGGCTCGTCGAGGAGATGGGAGCCGAGTGGGGCCGGCTGCCGCTGCTGCTCTTCCCCGACGGCACCCATCTGCTGGAGCCCACCGATGCGGAGATCGCCGAGAAGATCGGGCTCAGCACCGAGGCCGAATCCCCCTTCTACGACCTGATCATCGTGGGGGGCGGTCCCTCCGGGCTGGCGGCCGCGGTCTACGGCGCGAGCGAGGGGCTGCGCACCATCATCATCGAGCAGGAGGCGCCGGGCGGCCAGGCGGGGATGAGCTCGCGGATCGAGAACTACCTGGGCTTTCCGGAGGGGCTCTCCGGCGGGGAGCTGGCGCAGCGCGCCGTCGCGCAGGCCAAGCGCTTCGGGGTGGAGATCCTCGCCGCGCGCCAGGTCGAGGGGTTGCGGGTGGATGGTCCGTACCGCGTCGTCACGCTGGACGAGGGGGACGAGCTGTACTGCCACAGTGTGCTGCTCGCCACCGGCGTGGCCTGGCGCACCCTCGACGCCCCCGGCTGCCAGACGCTGATCGGCGCGGGCGTCTACTACGGCGCCGCCAGCGCCGAGGCGCCCGCGCTACGCGACGAGGACGTCTATCTCCTGGGTGGCGGCAACTCGGCGGGACAGGCCGCGATGCTCCTCTCCCGCTACGCTCGCTCGGTCACGCTGCTGGCGCTGGAGGAATCCTTCGCCGAGCGGATGTCGCAGTACCTGCTGGAGCGGCTGGAGAGCACCCCGAATGTGACGCTGCGGCCCTGCTGCACCATCGCGGAGGCACAGGGCGAGGGGCGGCTCGAGACCATCACCATCGAGAACGTGCAGACCGCGGACAAAGAGACCGTCCCCGCTGCCGGGCTCTACGTCTTCATCGGCGCCGCACCCGAGACCGACTGGCTCGAGGGCGTCGTGGCGCGCGACGAGAAAGGCTTCATCCTCTGCGGCAGCGCCCTGACGCGCGACGGCAACGGGCAACGCAACTGGAAGCTGGAGCGCGAGCCGCACATGCTCGAGACCAGCGTGCCGGGGGTCTTCGTCGCGGGCGACGTGCGCAGCGGCTCCGTCAAGCGCGTCGCCTCCGCCGTCGGCGAGGGCTCGATGGCGATCCAGTTCATCCACGAGTACCTGCGGGAGCGCTGAGGTATAGCGGCGAGCCCCGCCGGCCAGTGACCGACGGGGCTCCGCAATTTCGCGCCTGCCGCTGTGTAATCAGGCAGGTGTACCGGCCGTACTTCCGTCCGCTGCGCCGGCGCCCGTGTCGCCGATCCGGATGCCGCCGAGCTTCTTGCGGTGCCGCTCGATGATGTGGTCGGCGCAGCGGTCGGAGACCGCCGCGATGGTGAGCGCCGGGTTCGGCCCGACCGGGCCGGGCATCACTGCGCCGTCGGTCACGAAGAGGCCCGGGTAGTTGAAGACCTCGCCGAAGGAGTCCGCCACCCCCTCCTTGACGTCGCGACCCATCGGGGCGCCACCCAGCGGGTGGACGGTGATCACCCGCCGGTTCAGCAGCCAGGTCGCGTTGTCCCGGAAGCGTGCATCCCACACGCCGGCGATCTGCTTCATGGTGTCGCGCAGCCGGCGGAAGTAGGGGTCGGAGAGCTTGATCTTCCAGTCGTTCTCCAGCCGCCCATCACTGAGGGAGAGCCGTCCGTCCGGCACGTCCCGCCCCATCCCGAGCAGCGGCACTGAGGTGGAGGAGAGGGCGCAGTCGCCCATCAGCGCGGCGATCTCGGCGCTCAGGTCCGTCTGCCGGTTGATCCCCACCGCAGACTTGATGCGCTCCCAGACGAAGCGCTTGGTGCGGCGCGTGAAGCCAGGAGCATCCGTCATCTCGAGCATCCAGTTGACGAACGCCGGGTAGCCCGCATCCTCGATGTAGAATCCCCTTCCCTCCTCGCCGTCGGCGGCATCGCCGACGCGGATCGCGCTGGTGATCACCGGGCCCAGGCTGCCGTCCAGCAGGCGCGGCCCCCGCTTGCCCTCCACCGTCTCCTGGCAGCGCACCGCGAAGGTGAGCAGATCGCCGTTGCCGCAGAAGTGGGTGCCCAGGGTGGGGCTGAGCGCCGGAAAGAACGATTTGTTCTTGAGCAGCAGGTAGGAGGTCGCCAGTGTGCCCGCCGCCAGGATCAGGTGGTCGGCGGTGATGGTGGTGCGGGGCGTCTGCTCGGTTCGCGGACGGCCGGGCGAGTGCTCGCGATAGCGGATGGTGTAGCCGCTCCCCTGCTCGCGCGGGTAGAAGTCCGTGACCTCGGAGAGGCAGCGCAGCTCGGCGCCCAGCCGCTTCGCCTCCGAGAGGTAGTTGAAGTCGAGCGTGTTCTTGCTCCCGTAGTTGCAGCCGATGTCGCACTCGGCGGTGAGCCGGCAGGTGTAGCGGGTGCGGTCGTGCAGGTTGCGGTGCTTCTCCTTGATCGGCTCGCCAGGCACCGGCGTCTCGCCCGGGTTGCCGAAGGTCACCGCGAGGTTGGGGAGGATCCACTCCTTGCCGAGCTTCCCCGCCGCCATCTGCATCGCTTTCGTCTTGGGCGTGTCGTCGTAGGGATGCTGGTCGAAGGGGTAGCGCTGTGCGTTCAGCATCTTCTCGACTCGGTCGTAGTGCGGGTCGAGGTCCGCGCGGGTGATCGGCCAGTACTCGTAGCCGCCCTTCGCCAGGTCCTCCTTGACGAACCACTTCTCGTCCTTGCGGAGCAGCACGTTGGCGTAGATCAGCGAGCCGCCGCCGAGGCCGCTCGAGACCAGCGTCTCGATGTGCTTGAAGGACCAGACGTTGTACATTCCGTAGAGACCGTCGCTCGGGTCCCAGAAGTTGCTCTTCATCCCGTGCGGGGTGCGCGGGAAGGAGCCCGGCGGATAGGGCTTCCCCCGCTCGAGCAGGCACACGCGCATCCCCGCCTCGGTCAGCCGGTAGGCCATCACCGAGCCGCCGAAGCCGGAGCCGACCACTACCGCATCAAAGTGCTCGTTCATAGACCGTTCTCGAGTTGGAATTGCGCGGCTACGCCGCGGCCGGGCGGCCAGGAATGACGATCGGATCCTCGATCAGGTGCGGACGCGGCGCCGCTCCCGCCGGCTCGTAGAACGCCTGGCCGGGCGCCGCCGCGGGACTGAACTTCCACTCCCGGTTGATCCGCTCGACGCCGATGGGGTAGACGGTGAGCGTGCCGGAGCGGTCGATGTGCAGCCGCACGAAGTTCTTGAAGTCCTCGATGCGCTGCGCGGCGAAGCTCTCGTTGGTGTTGACGCCGTAGCCGTCTGCGATCCGGAGGTACTCACCCACGATACGCCCCCCGAGCCAGTAGCCGACGACGGCCATCGCGCCCAGCACCAGTGCCGAGAAGGCGACCATCAGCGGCACGCTCTGCAGGAGGCCGAACCGGTCCGCGACTGCATTGAGGGCAGCCGCGGCGGCGAAGATCACCGCGAGGTGCGGCAGCGCGTGGAGAGCGCCGATACGGAGCGCGCGCCGCGGCGAGATGCTCGGAGTCAGGCGGCAGAGTCCGGTCAGGCCGAAGACGATCGCCGCGACGAGCAGCAGGAGCAGCGGAACCGCCGCGAGCCGCAGCAGGCCCAGCGTCACATCCGTCGTCGGCCGCATCCAGAAGGCCGCGACGCTGCCGCAGGCGGCGTAGAAACCCGCCACCAGCGCGGCGAAGGTGGTGTTGAGCGGTCGGAAGTGCCGCGCCCCCGCCACCATGCCGCGGGAGAGCTCCATCGGTGGGTACGCCTTCTCGCGCCGGTACGACAGCTTCTCCACCTGCGGCTGGAAGCGTGCGCCATCCCGCGCCTTCCGCTGCGGCAGGGTGAGGGTATCCGGCAGGTGATGGGTGCTCACCAGATAGGCGCCGCCGCCGCCGGAGGTGATCTTCTGATCGCTGCCATCCTCCCGCGCATAGCGGGCATAGTGGTGCATGTCGCCGGTCAGCGTGACTCCCAGCGTGTGGCCGTACTTCCTGATCACCTCACGCTCGAAGAACTCGAGGTTGTCTAAGGCGGCCGGATCCTTGATCCCGGTGAAGACCCAGCTCGGCTCCGCGGTGCAGAGGATCACCCGGTCGCCGGGGGTCATGTGGCACTTCGCCACATCCTTGAAGTAGTCGAGCTGCGGCTTGTCGATGTCCGCCTCGAGCGCGATGTCGGTGCCCCACAGCCACCAGCCGTGCGAGAGCTTGAGCGCGAAGTAGCTGCGCTTCTGCCTCGTCTCCCATCCGCCGATCCAGCGGTTCTGGCAGAAGAGGCGGATGAAGCTGGTGAGCCCGTCGTACCAGTCGTGGTTGCCGGGGATGGCGAAGAGGTGCGGCGGGGGCTCCTTGATCACGCAGGGAAGCGCCGCCTCGTAGGGACCGGCCATGCGGTCGTTGTACTCCTCGCGCGAGGCAGTCGGGTAGACCTGGTCGCCGCCCATGACGAGGATGCGGCCGCGCTGCGTGGGCTCCTTCAGCCCCTCGAATGGAAGCGTTTTCCGGGAGAGCAGCCAGGCGATGCTGTAGGTCGAATCGAAGCCGTCGCCCAGGTCGGCGACGAAATCGATCCACACCTCGTCCAGGTCGGTGTAGTCGTGGATACCGGGCGGGCTGAGCGCCGACTGCATCTCGCGCTTGTCGGCGTACTGGCCGAAGACGTCGGAGAGCACCGCGCGCACCGCGGTACGCAGCAGCTGGCTGGGGTCGAACCACCCCACCATCGGCTTGCGCTCGAAGGTCAGCTCCTCCTCGGTCTCCGGGCCGGGGCCGCGCACATCCGGCTCCCGGCCGACGATCCCGGGCACTGCAATGCCCAGGGCGTCCTTATCTGTGGTGCTCACAGCTTCGGCGCGTAGCTGTCCCACACCTTGCCGGCGAAGAACTTCCCGAACTTCGCCAGGGTGCGCGCCTGGTCGGTCTTCGCGTCGCTCCCCGTCGCGCGTACGGTGCCGAGCACCTTGAGGAAGGCGGGCATGCTGATCGTCAGCACCCCCGCGCCGACTACCTCGCCCGAGCGATCGCTGCCGCGGTGCAGCCTGGTGAAGAGGGTGGTCAGGTCGCTCCAGGTGTCGAAGCCGGGGTCGTCGTGCACATCCTTGAAGCCGTGCAGGTAGTACTGCTCCCCCTGATGCTCGAAGGGAAACTCGTAGACCATCTCGCGCCGGTTCGGATCGCCGCCGGGCGAGAAGAGGTTGAAGTTGCCCTCACGCGCGGGGATGCCGGTGCCGAAAGGGGTGAAGTCCACGCTCGCCATCAGGCGGGCGGTGTGCTCCGGATCGGAGATGAAGCGGTCCATCTCCTCGACGGTGATGTTCGCGTGCATCGCGAGAGTGGTGTTCTCCCGCTTACCCTTCTCGGCGCCCGCGCGTGGATCGGTCTCGCCGAGCGCGAAGTTGCCCTGCATGGTCTCGCGGAAGGTGACACCCTCGGTCGCATTGCTCATCATGATCGTCTCCGGCGTGAAGGGGAGTCCGGCCTCCGTTCGGGCGGCCAGGTAGCGTCGTGCATCGGTGTAGCCCATCTCGATCAGCGTCGCCGCGTCGATCTTCCCCAGGTAGAGGTCGGGATCGAGGGGGAGCGGCGTCTCGGGGCGGATCAGGTGAAGGCGGATGGGGCGGGTCTGCCCGTAGGGGCTGTCGCCGCGGCGGATGCGCTCGTTGAGCTGCTCGATCTCCTCGAACTCGCGCACCAGCGAGCCGTTCGCCGCCATCTCCAGCATCTGCACGTAGATGTGGAGCGGGCCGCCGCGGTACACATTGGTGTTGCCGAGCGCCCAGACCAGCCACAGCTCCTCCGCGCCGCGTCGCACCGCCTCCATCAGGTTGGCGTCGCGCACGAAGGCGGAGTCCAGATACAGCGTGCCGTTCTTTCGCACCGGCGGCATCACGCCCGGGAGCGACATCCCCGCCACCAGGAAATCCATGTCCAGCCGCTGGTGCGGGATGACCTCGTTGACCTTGCGCGAGTAGTTGAAGACGTTGAAGGTCCCCTGCATCCCCTGCGCGGCGTTCACCCGCTCGATGTGGATGCCCAGGTGCGGGAAGGCGCGGCGCACGAAGCCGTCCGCGCTCCCCATCGCCACCGCGTCGCGCTGATTGAGGTACCTCTTGAGCGGCATCAGGCCGAGCGTGTCCTTGAGCTTCAGCGTCCGCCAGCGCTCGCCCATCTCGGCCGGGGAGAGGCCGGAAAGGAGCATCGCCAGGTTGATGGCGCCGCCCGAGGTGGCGTCGCAGTGTGCGAAGCAGAGATCCGTCTCGCTCAGCGCGCGCAGCACGCCGGCCTGATAGGAGAGACGGATCCCGCCCCCGGAGAGGATCAGCGAGCGCCGCGGGCCGGAGTATCCCTGCGGGGGGGCGCCCCAGGGTACGTGCGCGGCGGCGGGAGCGTTCGTCGCCACCTCAGCCGACGATCTCATGCGTGCTGCCGAGATGGACGCGCCGCTGGCCGGTGCGGGCGAGCTCCGCCGCCTCCTCCGAGCCCGGGGGCGGCAGCCACTCCTCGCCGAGCCCGAGGTCGATCACGCTCTCGAATCCCTCCGGCTGCTGCGTCGGCGGGCGCTCGTAGTGCAGGAACCACCCCTCGAAGTGGTCGTCCAGCACCCCCGCGGTCTCGGGGAAGAAGCCGGTGAAGAGCGGGTTGCCACCGATCTGCAGGCGGCGCAGCGGCTCGGCGCGCGGGTGGTCGCCCAGGGTGATGCGGGCCGCGCCCTTCTTCAGCAGCGAGAAGCCGAGATGCCCCTTGAAGTAGATGTAGGACTTCATCAGCATCCCGCGGAACTGGCAGAAGTTCACCGCGCCTGCGTTCACCGGGAGCCAGGACTTCCGCGGCCGCTCGATCTCGACCTTCATCACCATCTGACCGTCCAGATCGTAGCGGCTGCTCACCGTCCGGTCGCCGATGATGAAGTCGAGGTTCGCCTGGTGCTTGGGCATCCCCCAGATCCCCTTCCCTCCCTTCACCGAGATCTCGGAGCTGACGGGCAGGTCCACCACGTACTGCCCGAGGCCGGTGCGCTTCTGGAAGAGCGCGGCGAGCGGCAGCGACACCGGTCGGCGCCCGTGCGTGCAGGCGATACCGATGCTGTACTCGATGTACTTGCCGATGTTGGTCTCGCGATAGTCAATCACCGTCACCAGCAGGAAGCCCATCTTCCCCCAGCGGAGCGGGTGCAACTCGTTGCCGGGGAGCAGCTCGCGCGCCCGGTCGGCGTTGATGGGAAAGGCCGCCATCAGGGCGGGGCTCCTCCGGGAGCCGACCGGGAGGGTGAAGGGGATGCCGTCCACCAGCGCATGACGACCCTCCTGGCGCTTGAGCCTTCGTGGTGCTGCCATGGGAATATCTCCTGTGTGGATCCGCGTCGGGTGCGCGGGGTGCGCACCCGATTCGGGTGTGATGCTATCGACGAATTCGCTGCCGCCCCGCCCCCGGCGGGCAAAACCGCGGCTGGAAAGGCACGAAGTCCGCCTTCGCGGACTGCACTCCGCGTGCATCGCAGTTGAAGCCCACGCAGGTGGGCTTTGTGCAGTCCCAGCCGCGAATTCATTCGCCGGTGCCGGTCAGTTCGGCTTCTCCAGCTCCTCGACGATCTTGGGGAGCACCTCGCGCCCCGCATCCTTGCCCATGAAGATGTCGAGGTGAGCGTAGTTGGGAATGACGTGCAGCGAGTGCTTCCCGGGCGCCTGCTTGTCGAACCACTCCCAGGTACGCACCTGGCTCTCGGGGAGGAAGCAGCGGTTCAGCTCGCCCGCGAAGAAGGCGAAGCGCGCGTCGGTGCGCGGCGGCTGCGCCACGAAGCTCTTGGGCAGCTCCGGCCTTCCCTCGACCGAGACCAGGTGTCCGGCTCTGATGCCGCGGCTGATCTGCTTGAAGAAGGTGAGGGGCACTGCGGCGAACTCGTCGACCAGCCAGTCATGGGTGGCGTCGTTCAGATTCTCGTGCCGCCAGAGGGTCGGGAAGCCGACGCCGTAGGTGAAGCTCGCCCAGCGGCAGACGATGTTGTCGCACTCGTGGTGCGTGGCGCGCACGAAGGCGGTGAGCGCCTTGCCTACGAGGTTGGGAGACTCGACCCCCCACTGGGGATTGAGATAGGGCGTCATCATCGAAACCGCCGGCAGCGCGACGCGCTGCTTGATCTTGGCGGTGAAGGGAACGATCGGGTGCAACGAGACGGCGTTGCTGACGATGGTCGAGACCTGCGGGATCAGCCCGGCGACCGCCGACATCATGAAGGAGGTCGAGCCCTGGCAGTGGATGACGGCCTTCACCTCGCTGGCGCCGGTCTCCTCGACCACCTTGCGGATCGCCTGCGGGTGATCGTAAATGGCCGCCTGGTCCAGCGTCCACTCGGTGGCGGGCAGGTCGATGCTGGCGCGCCAGTTCTCCATCCAGACGTCGTAGCCCGCCTCGAGCAGCAGATCCACCAGGGTGGTCTGCACCGGCGCGCGGTAGATGTTGGCCCGCACGCCGGCGCCATGCACCAGGACGACGGGCCCCTTGGTGGGCGCCTGCTCCCCCTGCACATGGATCAGGTTGCAGAGCATTCCGTCGCCCGCGGTAAAGGGCACGACACGGTCGCGGACTTTCGGTTTAGCGGTAGCGGTTGACATTGCAGATCAGTCTCTCAGGGAAGTCGCGTGGAGTTCGGGTGATCAGGACCCCCTCACCCCCTAGCCCCCTCTCCCCATTCTGGGAGAGGGGGAACTCAATCCTGCCAAGCCTCGGCTCTTGTGCTACGGCAGGCTGTGCAGTGCTCCCCTCCCCCCTTGCGGGCGAGGGGCCGGGGGAGGGGGGTCTCGGCAATCAATCGAGGCTCGCCAGGTACCGCAGCGCCTTCATCCCCGGCATGAAGAGATACGCGCCCCCGCGCATGGTGACGAAGCGCGGCAAGCGAGTCTCCCGGTGGCGTACCGGGCAGCGCTGCACGGTGAAGCTGCTGATCTGCTCCGGGTGCTTCGCCTGGTCCGGATCGCAGTGGGGCGCGATCACCGGGTCGGGATCGGCGTAGAGCCCGTCGAACTTCATGTTGTTCACCCAGGTGTTCTGGACGAACTCGAACTGCCGCACGATGTCCGTGTTGAAGCAGACGAAGTGCAGCCCGCGCTCGCCGTTCGCCGATGCGGGCTGGCTCAGGATGTCGGCGGGGTCGAAGCTCTCGGCGACCGGCTCACCGTACGCCCGACCCCGGCGCAGCAGGCGGTGGCGGTCGGCCACCAGCAGCGACTCCGCCGGGGCCGGCTGCATCCCGTCGCGCGGGTTGCTGCGGCGGATGTGTGCGCCGATGGGGCACTTCTCGCCCTGCAGGTCGCTCTTGTACATGAAATCGTTCGCCTTGCTCAGATCGGACGTCTCGGGCTCCCCGTCGGGATACTTCACCAGCGGCGCCCCGTTGGGCCAGCGACCCACCATCTTCGCCGCCAGCCACTTGCGGCGCTCGGGGTCGGGCGTATCCCCGCTGCGGGTGCGCTCGTCGATGAAGCGCCAGAAGGTGCGCACGTCCTGCTCGAGCTGGCGGAAGACGATGTAACTGCCGTTGCGCCCCAGGTCGCGCCGCGGCGGCGCGCCGGGATTGTCGGGGTCCTCCGGCCGGAGCGGCAGGATCTGGCGTGCCCGCTCCGTCTCCGCCACCGTCGGGGATTCGGGGAGCTTGCCGTAGGCGTTCGGGTAGCCGAGGACCACCTCCCCGGCGGGGATCGCCGGTCCAGCCCCGGCATCCTCGCCCCCTCCCATCCCGGCGATGCGTGGCTGCGCGATGCCGTCGTGGAAGCCGAAGTGCTCCTTGTCGCCGGCGAGCATGATGCTGTCGAGCGGCTCGGCGAGCGTTACGCCGTGCTCCGCGGCGCGTCGGCGCTCCTCCGCCAGGATCTGCTCCAGCCGCTCCGGGCTGTCGGCGAAGAGGAAGAGCATGGCGTGGATCGCCGGGTTGGTCGGGCCGCCCCACCGCCAGGCGCCGGGGTCGGCGTCCTCGGTATCGCCCAGCACCCGCTTGCGATGCTCGGTGGCCATCCCCTCCTGGAACTCGCGCGAGAAGGTCGCGATCTCATCCGGCGCCAGCCCCAGCGTCTCGAGACCGGAACGGGTGAAGGCGAGGTTGAGGGCCCGCCCCTCCTCCTTCACCTGCGCCGAACGCTTCGACGCCGAGGTCACGGTGGCGGCGACCGCGCTCACCCAGGCGCGGGCGCCGGCGGGGTTCTGCGGGTCGAAGGCCGCCGGCACATACACGGCGTGCTTCAGGGACGCATAGCTGCGTGCGATCAGCCCCTGGAGATCGTCGATCTCGAGGGCAGGGGCGGTTGCGAGAGTGCTCATGGTTGGTCGCGTTGAGAGGGATCAGAAACGCCGCAGCCACTCCTCGGCCTGCGTGCGGCTCAGCTCGCCGTACAGACCGAGGCGGATCATGGTGTTGTTGTTGATGTTCGGCACCGAGAGCCACTTGTAGGCGCTGTACCAGACCTGCGTGGGGATCTGGCTGTCGCGCGAGTACATCTTGAACTTCTGCTCGTCGGTCGCGCCCTCCTGCCAGAGCCCCTTGGTGCGCGGGAAGCCCACGCAGTTGCTCCACACTGCGGTCAGCCCGTCGTGCGCCTTGTCGACGAAGTCGCCGAGGTAGTTCTCCCAGCTTCCGTCGAAGTTGCTGAAGAAGATCAGCCGCCGCCCCTCGTCCACGATCACCCAGCGCGCGAAGTGGATCGAGGGGATCCCCGCCAGCGCGCCCTGGTTGCTCAGGTACTTCGCGGCGAAGTTGACGAAGGTGAGCACACCCCAGAGCAGGGTGCGCCGGTAGGCGAGCGGCTCCTTGATGTAGATGACGCTGCTCATCTCGTTCTGGACGATGCGGTCCTCCGTCTTCACCAGCTCCGCCGTGTGCTCCTTGACGGAGTCGCGGATGATGACCGGATCACGCGCCGCCAGCCGGCTCAGGTAGGCGTAGCCGGCGCCCACCGCGGCCCCCAGCGTCGCCGTCACGCCCCCGACCCAGGCCGCCGCCGTCTTCATGGGCAGCACGAGCGAGAGCGCACCGAAGGCGCCGGTCGCCACTGTCAGCCCGGCCAGGCCGGCGGTGAGCGGGAGACGATTGATGAAGTACTCCGGGATCAGCAGCTTCGGGAACGGACCCGGCTTCTCGCGCCCCCAGGCCAGCTCCTTCTCCGTGGATACGAACTGGCGGATGCGCTCGCGGACCTCGACCGGGTCGCTGGGGAAGCCGGGCTTGCCGCTCTCGCGGTCGAGGAAGGCCTGGATGCGGTCGCGCAGGTCGGCCTCGCGGCGGATCTGCTCGACCGAGCGCCTCATCGTCCCCGTGTAGAAGGCGGTAGTGGGGTACCGGTGGCGCAGGAAGTAGCCGCGCGCCAGGCGCGGGTTGTGGTTCCCCGGCCATCCCTCGCAGTGCGAGAAGATCCGGTCCAGTCCCGGTCCGGCCACGCGGAAGAGCTCCTCCAGGTGGGCGTCAAGCTCTCCGTCGTAGTCGGTCGAGAAGAGCAGCTTCGCCGGAATCGGCGGACCGTGTGCTTGCGGCTTGCCATCCCACACCGGGATCGGCGCATCCTCGGAGGGTGAGGGGGCGTGGATCAGGAAGCGGGCGAAGTGGACAGTCCGCAGCTTCAGGAAGGGGATCACCGGGTTGATCTCGAAGTCCTCACCATCCGGCGGCGAGGCGACCTGCGCGAGCAGCTTCCGGAGCGGCTCGATCTGGCCTTCGCGGATGGGCACCATCACCAGCAGTGAGCCCTGCTGGGTGCGGCCATCGAGCTTCGCCGATTCGAGCTGCTCGGCGGGCGTGCGCTCGAGCACGGCGGCCACCCGCGCGCGGCGGGCCTCGCGTGCCTTCTCCTCGGAAAAGAGCGGGATCGGGAGCGGAACCACTTTCTCCGTCTCCGGCTTGGAAAAGATCGGAACGGCGGGCACCGCCGCCCGGTCGGTAGCGGCGCCGGCGGGGGCACCGGCCGGCAGCTCCTCTGGCTCCTGGGAAGGAGTAGGATGCCTCTTACTCATACGGGGGCTCCTGCTTTGTGGGGAAGGGATGAATGAGCCATCCCGGGTGCGGCGTGGACGAGGCGGTGGGGGACCGGTTCATCCATCGGGGGAGGACACCCATTCAAGATGGGATGATCCAAGAGGAAGGTCAAGAGGCGAACGCACTTCGCTGCCTGGATGCGCGCCTCTTTGCGGTCGCCCGCTGCGGCAGAGGACGCTTGTCGCGCGCGCACGGCTCGCTTATCATGCTTGACGGCAGGTCGGCGTCCTGATGCCGTCCGAGCCGCGCGCCAGCCGCCTCGGAGCGCCTCCCACTCCACCGTCCGACGTCTCCGCCCCGGAGAGAAAGAGAGCCCGCTGTGAGCACACTCGCCGCCCCTCCCGCATCCCCCGTGACGCGTCAGCCGCCCTCGCCGAACCAGCTGGGCGGGCTGGGAACCCGGCTGATACGGAGGATCGTCGCAACCCTGGGCAGCCGTGCCGTGCTGCGCCCCTCGAGCGCTCTGCTGCGCCGCTACGCCCCGGTGCTCAAGCTCGGCAAGCGGGTGGTGGTGAGCCGCTACCGCGAGGTGCTGGAGGTCCTGAACCGCGACACCGACTTCACCATCCACGAGATCAACGGGCCGTCCATCGACCGCATCAACGGCCCGTTCATCCTGAACATGGACCGCGGGCCGATCTACATGCGCGATCACGCGATGCTGCGCGCCACGGCACGCTTCGACGATCTTGATCGCGTCCGCGCCCTTGCGCGCGCCGCCGCCACCCGGCAGGTGGAGGCGGCGCGTCCCTCGGGACGCCTCGAGGTCGTGCCGGGGCTCACCCGCGCGGTCCCCGCGGAGCTGGTGGCCACCTACTTCGGCTTCCCGGGTCCGGACCGCGACACCCTGGTGCGCTGGCTGCGCAACCTCTTCCAGGAGGCCTTCACGAATCCCACGAACGACCGCTACGTGCGCGAGGCGGCGCTGCGCTCGGGGGCCGAGCTGAAGGCCTGGGTGCTCGCCGAGATCCCGCGGCGGCGCGAGCAGGGGGTGGAGGACGCGGACGACGTGATGGGACGGATGATCGCGCTGCAGGGATCCGAGCGCCCCTGGCTGGACGACGATTGGGTGCGCCGCAACATCGCCGGGCTGATCGTAGGCGCGATCGACACCACCTCGCGCTTCAGCGTCCTGGCGATCGACGAGCTTCTGCGCCGCCCCCGGCAGCTCGCCGAGGCGCAGGAAGCCGCGCGCGCCGATGATATGGACGCGGTCCGCCAGTACGTCTGGGAGGCGGTGCGCTTCAATCCGCACACCCCGCTGATGGCGCGCTTCGCCCCCCGGCAGACTACACTCGCCGCCGGCACACCGCGCGAGACGCGCGTCCGGAGCGGCTCGACGGTGATGATCGGCACCTACTCGGCGATGTTCGACCCCGAGGGCTTCCCCGAGCCCGATCGTTTCCGCATCGACCGCGACATTCGCTCGTACCTGCACTTCGGCTGGGGGCTGCACCAGTGCTTCGGCCTCGCCATCAACACCGTGCAGATCCCGGAGATCCTCGGCGCCCTCCTCCGCCTCCCGCGGCTGCGGCGCGCCTCCGGCCGCGCCGGCCGCGTCACGCACGACGGGCCCTTCCCTGACCGGATGGTGCTCGAATTCGACTGACCGCCGCCGCAGCTATGGGATCGCCTCTCGCACGGCACCGTAGTAAGCCGGACGGGGTAGGAGTGCGGCCCAAACCCCGTCGACTCGAGCAGGAGCACGCAATGAAGGCATATGAATTCCCGGGCAAGATCGCGCAGGATGGCAGGATCGAGCTCCCACGATCGCTCATGAGTGCGCTGCGCACGGAGCAGCCGGTTCGCGTCATTCTGCTGATCGAGGAGTCGGGGGATGTGGAGGAGGAGAATGCGTGGAGCCGGTTCTCGGCGGGGCAGTTCCTTGCCGGTTATGCGGAAGAGGATGCTATCTACGACGATCTCTGACTCCTGGTGACCTACGCGGGCGGGGACGTCGTTCTGCTGCTATTCCCATTCACCGATGCAGTGGGAGCGAAGCAGCGCCCGGCGTTGATCCTGCTCGACGCCGGTGATGAAGACATGCTCATCGCCCGTATCACCAGCCAGATTCCGGTAGCGCAGTACGATGTGAATCTCAGCGACTGGCAGCAGGCAGGATTGCTTCGTCCGCCTGTGGTTCGAGTCCACAAGCTGGCGACATTGGAAAGGAGCCTGGTGAAACGCAAGCTCGACACTTTGACCTCCACGGATTGGACGCATGTACACGAGCGGATACAGCGCCTCTGCAGCGCTATTTCCCAGGAGTGAGGTTGAATTCGAAGCCGCTGCCGGATCCGGTAACTGTTGCGCCAATCACTCGAGAAATAACCATGCTCCAGGAAAACGACTTGGCCCCCGACTTCACCCTCGCCGACGACGACGGCTCGACGGTGCGGCTCTCCGAGCTGCGCGGCCGCAAGGTGATCCTCTACTTCTACCCGCGGGCCGACACCCCCGGCTGCACCGTCGAGGCGTGCGAGTTCCGTGACGCGCTGCCGCGTATCGAGGAGGAGGGAGCAGTGGTGCTCGGGATCAGCCCCGATCCGGTAAAGGATCTGGCGAAGTTCCGCGACAAGTACGACCTCAACTTCCGACTTCTCGCCGACGAGGACCACCAGGCGGCGGAGGAGTACGGGGTGTGGAAGGAGAAGTCGATGTTCGGGAAGAAGTACATGGGGGTCGAGCGCAGCACCTTCGTCATCGACGAGGAGGGCCGCATCGCCCGCGCGTTCCACCAGGTCAAGCCGCAGGGGCACGCGGCGGAGGTACTGCAGGAGCTATAGCCCTGCGCGTCGTCGATCTTCTCGCGTCAGCGGAAGGCATCACGCCTTTCCCTGCGCGATTCTGCCGCGATCCTGGCGGGGTGTGCCCCCCTGGATCGCGGCAGAATCGTCTGCTGCAGGAAGGGCCCTCAGCGCCGGATCGGCACGTTGATGCCGAGCATGATGCGGAAGGGGCGATAGTCGTCGATGTTCGTCCAGCGAGCCTCGACGAAGGGCCGTACCGTCGCGCTGCCGAGCCAGCCTCCGTCGAGACCGACCAGCAGGTTGAAGCCGCTACGGTTCTCCCGCTCACCATCGGGATCCTCGTCGAAGTCGCGGCTGGCGAAGGCGAGGCCGCCGCCGCCGTAGAGCCCGCCCAGCCCGTCCGGGCGGAAGACGGCGTCGGCGTTGAGCTGCCACTGCGTCGGCGCGTCGTCGAGGAAGATGTCGCCGCTGGGGATGAGGTGGATCTCCCGGGTCAGCGGGATGCGGAGCTGTGCCCCGGCCGAGGCGACCTCGTCGTCGAAGTCGTAGCCGCCTCTGACGCCGAACTCCGCCGAGGGGTTGCGGGCGCGGGCAGGCGCCACGCGAGCCCGCTCCGAGGTCGTGATCACGCGAACGCGCGTACGGTCGCGCTCCCGGTCGCACGAGTTGCGACAGCGCTGCTGCGCCTCCAGGGTCTGCGTGCCGAGCAGCAGGAGAGCCACCAGGCAAACCAGGAACCGTTGCATACCTTCCTCCTTCACGTAGAGGTGAGCGCATGGTCGGAGCACGCGAACACCCCTCGGTGGGTGCCGCATTCCGGGCATGGCGGGGGCGGGGGCTGGCTGCTCCCTCCGCAGATGGGTTGCTTGGTTGTCTCCGCTACGAGGTATGACGCTCCCACGCCCGGAAAGGGTTTACTCGTCCTGACCTCTGACTGCGCGGCGGCCACGCGATCGCGCAGAGCGATTGAAGAACGCTCCCGCGGCAGCTATTCTTGCCTGCGCTGAGCCACGCCGCGACCGCGCTGCCTTCACCGGATCGGAGAGATGCTCCTCGTCTACGTCGCGCTGGGTGGTGCCGTCGGCGCAGTGACACGTTATGCGCTGGCCGGATGGATCTACGAGCGTGCCGGAGCGGACTTCCCCTGGGGCACGCTGGCGGTGAATCTGCTCGGCTCCTTCGCCCTGGGCGTACTGCTGCCGCTGCTGGCCGTGCAGCCCGCGCAGGCGGAGTGGCGGGCGCTGATCAGCGTCGGCTTCCTCGGTGCCTTCACCACCTTCAGCACCTTCAGCTACGAAGCGGCGATGCTGATCCAGAAGCGCGAGTGGAAGCGGGCGGGCGCGTACGTCCTCGCCAGCCTGGGTCTCGGGCTGGCGAGCATCGTCGCCGGCTTCGCCATCAGCGCGCAGCTACTTCGCTGAGGAGGGTAGCATACCGGGCAAGCGCGCCTCAGGAGCCGTTCGGCTGCTCCTCGAGCGCCCGCTTCACCCGCTCCACCGATGGCGGGATCACGTCACCGATGCCGGTCCATGCGCGCAGCGTCACGATCTCGTCGTAGGGCGTCTCGCCCTGGTTGACCAGGAGCACGCGAGCCCCGGAGCGCAGCGCCAGCCTCACGAGCGAGGCCGCCGGCTCCACCACGAGCGAGGAGCCCAGGACGAGCATCAGGTCGCAGAGCTGGGCATGCTGGCTGGCGAGCGTCAGCTCCTTCTGCGGCAGCGGATCGCCGAAGTTCACCACGGAGGAGATGAGCCGGCCCCCGCAGGCGGGGCAGACTGGCTGCCCCGCCACGGGCTTCTGCGTGCGGTAGCCCGGCCCCCATCGCTGTGTGTCCCACCCCACCTCCTGCCTCGTGTACAGCCGATCGCAATCGAGGCAGCGCACGAGCTGCCCGTTGCCGTGCAGCTCCGCCAGGCGCTCGGGGTCGATGCCGGAGCGGCGATGCAGGTTGTCGGTGTTCTGCGTGATGAGAAACTGCAGCTTGCCGAGTCGCTGGAGATCGACGAGAGCCAGGTGCGATGCGTTGGGCTGGAGCTGACCAGGCGCAACCCGCCACCGTGGCGCCGACAGGTCTGCGTTGCGCCGCGTCCATACCCCGTCGGGTCCGCGAAAGTCGGGGATGCCGGAGTCGGTGCTGATGCCTGCGCCCGTGAAGGCGACCAGGTGCTCGCACCCCAGGATCCACCGCGCGATCGTCGCTCTCTGCTGCTCGAGATCCTCTTCCTTGGCCATGATTTGCTCTGAAACGACGGATCACATCGAGGTCGGATTACCAGCGGAACCCCGCTGAAGCGCAGCGATGCACTGCACGAGCTGCACCGCTAACAAGCTCCTGCGCCTCCCGATGGAGCTGCCGGTGATCGGCGAGAAGGTGGAGATGGGGGAGAAGCTCCGGAAGGTGCGCATCGAGGCTCAGTGTATGGATCTTGCGCATCCGCCCTCCGAGACGATCTGCCCGCCCATCGACATCTGATAGCCGGAGCAGTCAAGCTTCCGCCGCACAGCGCGGCCCGACCCTCTCACGCGTATCTGATGCCTGCTTCCCGGTACAAGCCCATCTCCGACTACGGCACCATCGGCAATCTGCGAACGGTGGCGCTGATCGGGCGCGATGGCGCCATCGACTGGTGCTGCCTGCCGCACCTCGACCGCCCGAGCGTCTTCGGCGCGATCCTGGACACGCGGCGGGGAGGGCGCTTCCGCGTGGCGCCGGTGGGAATGGAGCGCGCCGAGCAGCGCTACCTCCCGAACACCAACGTGCTGGAGACGATCTTCGACGGGGAGGGCGCGCGCCTGACCGTCACCGACCTGATGCCGCTCTGGGGAAACATCGACGGGCGCCATGGCTCGGAGGCGCCGCCGGAGATCCACCGCCTGCTGCACTGCGAGGGCGGCGAGGTGGAGGTCGAGGTCGAGTGGTCGCCGCGCTTCGACTACGCCCGTGCGGCGATGCGGGTGCAGCAGGTGCCGGGCGGCTGGCTGGCGCTCGCGGGGGACGCCCGGCTGGCGCTCGGCGCCGCGGGGAGCGACAGCGAGCTGCAGGGCGAGATCGTGGACGACGGCTACGGTCCCGTGCTGCGCGGGCGCCTGCGGCTGCGCGGAGGAGAGCGGGCGGTGCTGGTCACCCGCTGGGACAGCGCCCATGCGGAGTGCGGGGTGGATGCTTCCCTGCGGATGCTGCGGCGCACCGCCGACTGCTGGCGCGGCTGGGTACAAAAGGACAGTTCGGCGCATGAGCGGGGCTGGGCAGATGGCTGGCTGCCGCAGCTGGTGCGCTCGGAGCTGGCGCTGAAGCTGCTCACCCATGCCGACACCGGCGCGATCGCCGCTGCGCCCACCACCTCCCTGCCCGAGGAGATCGGCGGCGCGCGCAACTGGGATTACCGCTACTGCTGGATCCGCGACGCCTCGCTCACTGCGCAGGCGCTGGTCTCCCTGGGGCACGAGACGGAGGCGGCGGAGTTCCTGCTCTGGGCCGAGCGTGCCTCCGCGGCGCATGAAGAGGAGGAGCGCGAGCTGCAGATCATGTACGGCCTGCACGGCGAGATCGATCTCGAGGAGTTCGAGCTGCCGCACCTCGAGGGCTACCGCGGCTCGCGCCCGGTGCGCATCGGCAACGGCGCCGCGCAGCAGCTCCAGCTCGACATCTACGGTGAGCTGCTGGGCTCCGCCTACGAGCTCGCGCGCCGCGGCGTCGAGATCGAGCCGCAGCTGCGCGGCTTCCTGCGGAGCGTCGCCGACCGCGCCTGCGAGCGGTGGGACCAGCCGGACTACGGCCTCTGGGAGGTGCGCAGCGAGCCGCAGCACTTCGTCTACTCGAAGGCGATGATCTGGGTGGCGCTGGATCGCGCGGTGCTGCTCTCCGAGCAGCACGGCCTCCCCGGCGACGTCCAACGCTGGCGCGGCACGCGCGATCGGGTGCGGGAGGATGTGCTCACCCACGGCTACGACCCCGAGCTGGGCGCCTTCACCCGCTGGTACGGCTCGGGGGATCTGGACGCCTCGAACCTCCTGCTGCCGCTCTACGAGCTGCTCCCCTTCGACGACCCGCGCGTGCAGGGCACCATCGACCGTACCCTCGAGCAGCTCACCGAGAACGGCTTCGTCTACCGCTACCACGGCGAAGACGGGTTGGAGGGCGGCGAGGGGGCGTTCGGCCTCTGCACCTTCTGGATGGTGGACGCGCTCGCCCTCTCCGGGCGGCTCGATGAGGCGTGGGAGATCTTCGACGGCATCGCCCGGCGCGGCAACCACCTGGGGCTCTTCCCGGAGCAGTTCGATCCCTGGTCGGGCGAGTTCCTGGGCAACTTCCCGCAGGCCTTCACCCACATCGGCTTCGTCAACAGCCTGACCTACCTCGCGCACGCCGAGGGGAAGGCGATTCCCGACCCTGCACCGATCGGCACGCCGCAGCACTGCAGGACACGGGGGGAGGAGGAAGCGGCGGAGGCGGAGTGAGAGCCCGCGGAGGCGGCTCCGCCTCGGCACCCTGCGTTCGCTGGAGGATTTATGCAGCACCCACTGCCGCAGAAACCCCGGGGAGACATCGGCATAATCCCTGCTTCGCCCCGGCTCTCCGACCGCAGTACGAGAGCGATGCTTTCTCCGGAGCCGCATGAATCGTCTGGTGCAGGGTGCCTTCTGGATCGGGGTCTACCTCTTCCTCTCCCTCATCCCCCTGGCGCTGATCCTGATCGGACCGACCCCGCCCGGACGCGACTTCTGGACGGAGTTCTCGGTGGCGCTGGGCTTCGTGGGGCTGGCGATGCTGGGCATCCAGTTCGGGCTGACAGCGCGCTTCCGCCGGGTGGCGGCGCCCTACGGGCTGGACATCATGCTGCGCTTCCATCGGCAGATCTCGCTCTTCGCCTTCGCCATCGTGCTGGCGCACCCGCTCATCCTCTTCGCGGCGCACCCCGAGCACCTGGCGCTGCTCGACCTGGCCGACGCGCCCTGGCGCGCACGGATGGGAATCCTGGCGATCCTCGGCCTCATCTTCCTGATCGCGATCTCCCTCTGGCGCATTCCGCTGGGCATCCCCTACGAGGTGTGGCGGGTGCTGCACAGCGCGCTGGCGGTGGCGGTGCTCGCCTTCGCGCTGCTGCACGCCATCGGGGTGGGCTACTATCTGGATCTCACCTGGAAGCGTGCGCTCTGGGCGGGGCTGGCCGCAGGAGCGATCGCGCTGCTGGGCTACGTGCGGGTCTTCAAGCCCGTACGCATGCTGATGCGCCCCTACGAGGTAGACGAGGTGATCGAGGAGCGCGGGGATTCCCGTACGGTGGTGCTGCGCCCGGTGGGACACGAGGGGATGCGCTTCCGCCCCGGGCAGTTCGCCTGGCTCACCCTCTGGCACTCGCCCTTCTCCATCGAGGAGCACCCCTTCTCCCTCTCCTCGAGCGCGCAGGACCCGGAGCGTCCCGCGTTCACCATCAAGGCGCTGGGCGACTTCACCTCCTCGATCCAGTATCTCACCCCCGGCACCCGCGCCTACCTGGACGGCCCCTACGGCGCCTTCAGCGTGGACCGCTACGGCGGCGACCACAACGTCTACATCGGCGGCGGGGTGGGGATCACCCCGATCATGAGCATGCTGCGCACCCTGGCGGAGCGCGGCGACCGGCGCCGCCACCTGCTCATCTACGCGACCAAGGAGTGGGAGGGCGCGACCTTCCGCGAGGAGCTCGACGAGCTGCAGGAGAAGCTCGACCTGCGCGTCGTCTACGTGCTCGAGGAGCCCCCGGAGGAGTGGGAGGGGGAGGAGGGTTTCGTGGATGCGGAGCTGCTCGACCGGCATCTCCCGGAGGATCGCGAGCGCGCGCAGTACTTCATCTGCGGACCCCCGCCGATGCTCGACGCGGTGGACAGGGGGCTGAACGAGCAGGAGGTGCCGGTGACGAACATCCACATGGAGCGCTTCAACCTGGTGTAGCTAGATGCGACGCTATAAGATCACGGGGCGGCTGGTGCTTGCGATCGCGGTGCTCATCGTGCTGGCGTCACTGCTCTTCGCCCTATACCGGTCCTCGTAACCATGTTGGAGGGAACCAAAATTCCCTCTCTCCCGCAGGCGGGAGAGAGGGTCAGGGGGTGAGGGCCGTGCGTTGCGCGGCGCTCTACCGCGTCGTTCCCGTCGCCGCCGTCGTCTGCCCGACCACCCCACACGCGATGCGGTCCCCGGAGTTGCCGGAGGGATCGGTGCGGTAGTCGTCCGCATTCGCGTGGATCATCAGCGCGGTGCCGCCCGTCTTGAGGAGCGAGTTCTGCTGCCCCTCACGCAGCGACACGTTCTGCGCCACCACAGTGGTATCCGCGCGGCCATCCTGCCCTACCGAAATGTTGGGGAGGTCGCCGGCGTGCGGGCCCTGCGGATTCTCGAAGCCGTGCTGTCGTCCCATCGGGGCGAAGTGCCCACCGGCCGACTGGAAGCCCGGAGTATCGCACTGGCCGGTCTCGTGGAAGTGCAGGCCCTTCGGCCCCGGCTGCAGGTTGGAAATCTGGACGGCGACGCGCACTCCCTGCCCCTCCTCGGCGAGCCTCGCAGTGCCGATGTTCTGCCCCTGCGAGTTGATCATCTGGACCTGGATCTCCTGCCCAGTCCCCAGCCCCGCCGCGGCGCCGGGCGCCGTGGTAGCGCCCGGCGTCTGCGTGACAGCGGGCGAATCGGGTGCTCCCAGCCGCGTGCCTTCCTGCGGTTCGCGCTCGCATGCCGCGAGCGTGACCACCAGTACCGCGCCCAGCAGAACTCTATGGTTCATCTCCTGATTCCTTTCGACTGATCCGGTAATCGAGGCTGCGGGCGAATCTCACCCGCAGCTCAGCACACAAAGCAGGCCCGCTGCGGGGAGCGGGCCCGGATATCATGCTTCCAAAGGGGGCAGCGTGCGGAGCGCGGCCGCAGCCGTCCGCACGCTGCCCGGGTGGATCCGGTGCGGTCTACCAGCCGCGATCGTAACCGGTCCCTCTGCCGAACGTGCCGGTGCCGCGGCCGTAGGTGTTGCCCTGGCCACCGCCGAAGGCGCCGCCACGATTGTAGCCGCCGGTAGTGCCACCGTCCCCGCCACCACCGTAGCCACCGCCGCCGTACCCACCGGTAGTGCCGCCCTGGGCACCGCCGTAACCGCCGCCACCATACCCGCCTCCAGTGCCGCCGTAGCCACCCTGGTTGCCGTAGCCACCCTGGTTACCGTAGCCACCCTGGTTGCCGTAGCCACCCTGGTTGCCAGAGCTACCCTGGTTACCAGAGCTACCCTGTCCGCCGCCGGTATTGCGCGGCTGGATCTCGTACTCGACGTCATAGCCGTAGCGCTGGGCCCCGCGCTGCACGGCCTGATCGCCGCCTTCCCCGCAGGTGGGGCTCTCCTCGGGGCGACGCCGCGGATAGTTGTGGTCGTATCCGTAGTTGCCGCCTGCGCCGTAGCCTGCCCTCGTCCCGGAGCCATAGCCGCCGGTGGTGCCATAGCCGCCCGTGGTGCCGTAGCCACGGTCATGGCCGACGGTTCCTCCACCATAGCCCCCGCCGGATGCGCGGTTGCGCGCGCCCCAGCCGCCGTCCCAGCCCGTGCGGGCGGTACCGCGGTCGAAGCCCTGGCTGCGGTTGCGGTAGCTGTCGTCGTAGCGATCGAACCAGCCCATCTGTGCCTCCTTGTGTTTGGGGTTGATGCGTTGGTAGCTGAATTCGGTTCGCAAGTATCGTGCATGGACGCCGGAGCTGGCCGCACGGGAGTGGTGGGGGCGGGGGCCGAATGTTAGCTTCACCCGTTCCCTCTCCACCCTCACCCTTGACGGAGCGAAGCTCAGGATGAAGCGAACGTTGGTTGCTCTCCTCCTGCTCGCGGCCGGCCTCTCGGCGCCGGCCCACGCGCAGGAGCGCGCCCATGTCTTCCGGGGCGCCACCCTCTATCCCATCAGCTCGGCGCCGATCGAGAACGGCGTCCTGGTCGTCCAGGGCGGCAAGATCGTCGCGGTCGGCGCGGCGGGCTCCGTGCAGCTGCCCGCCGACGCCGTCGCGCACGACCTCGCCGGCAAGGTGATCATGCCGGGGCTGGTGGACACGCACTCGCACATCGGCGGCGGGGATGGCGGCGACCGTTCCTCGGCGATCCATCCCGCGGTGCGCATCCTCGACGCCATCGACGCGCGCGACGACGGCATCCACCGCGCCCGCGCGGGCGGGATCACCACGGTGAACGTGATGCCCGGCTCGGGGCATCTGATGAGCGGCCAGACGGCGTACCTCAAGCTGCGCGACGGGCGCACCATCTATGATCTGCTGCTCTGCACGGACGTGCAGCAGCAGATCTGCGGCGGGATGAAGATGGCCAACGGCACCAACCCGCGCCGTGAGCCTCCCTTCCCCGGCACCCGGGCGCGGGCCGCGGCGATGATCCGCGACCGCTTCGTCAAGGCACAGGAGTACCGCGAGAAGGTGCGCGCCGCACGCGGCGACCCGGCGAAGCTGCCCGCGCGCGACCTGGAGCTCGAGGCGCTCGCCGAGGTGCTCGACGGCAAGCGCATGGTGCACCACCACACCCACCGGCACGACGACATCCTCACCGTGCTCCGTTTGCAGCAGGAGTTCGGCTTCCGCGTGGTGCTGCACCATGTGAGCGACGCCTGGAAGGTTGCCGACCAGATCGCCGCCGCCGGGGTGCCCTCCTCGATCATCGTGATCGACTCGCCGGGTGGAAAGCTGGAGGCGATGGATGTGAGCATGACCAGCGGCGCCGCGCTGGAGCGGGCGGGCGCGCCCATAGCCTTCCACACCGATGATGGCGTCACCGACTCGCGCTGGTTCCTGCGCTCGGCGGGCCTCGGCGTGCGCGCGGGGATGTCGCGCGAGAAGGCGCTCGAGGCGATGACGCTCGCCGGCGCCCGCATGCTGGACGTGCAGGATCGCGTAGGCTCGCTCGAGCGCGGCAAGGACGCGGACTTCATCATCCTCTCCGGCGATCCGCTCAGCGTCTACACCCGCGTCGAGCAGACCTGGATCGAGGGGAGCAAGGTCTTCGACTTCTCCGACGAGCGGGACCGCGCCTACGCCGTGGGCGGCTTCGGCGTCTTCCGCAACAACCACCTGCACGTCCACACCGGCGAGGAGGACCACGAATGAGCTACAGGGAAGAGGAAAGAGGAAAGAGGGAAGAGAATTGCTTCTCGGCGGCGCGACTGGTGGCCGTGCTGGCGGCGTTGGCGCTCGGCGCCGGACCGCTCGCAGCGCAGAATGTAGCGGTGCGGGGGGAGACGGTCTACACGATGGCGGGGCCGCCGATCCAGGATGGCGTGGTGCTGATCCGCGACGGCAAGGTCGAGCGCGTCGGTCCCGCGGCGCAGGTGCGCATCCCGGAGGGGTACCGCACCCTCACCGCGAGGGTGGTCACCCCCGGGCTGATCGATGCGCACACCGTGGTGGGGCTCGCGGGCTACCTCAACCAGCCGCACGACCAGGACCAGCTCGACCGCACCAATCCCATCCAGCCCGAGCTGCGGGCGATCGACGCCTACAACGCCGAGGAGGAGCTGGTCGGCTGGCTGCGGAACTTCGGCGTCACCACCCTGCACACCGGCCATGGCCCCGGCGCGCTGGTCAGCGGCCAGACGATGGTCGTCAAGACCACCGGCCGCAACGTGGGCGAGGCGCTGGTGGATTCGGCGACGATGGTGGCCTTCACCCTCGGGCCCGAGGTGAGCGGCAACTTTCCCAACCGCGCGCCGGGCACACGCGCCAAGGGCGTCGCCATGCTGCGCACCGAGCTGCTCAAGGCACAGGAGTACGCCCGCAAGCAGCGCGGTCCCGCCGCCCAGCGCCCGGCGCGCGACCTGTCGCTGGAGACGCTGGCGCGTGTGCTCGCCGGTGAGATGCCCGCGCTGATCACCGCGCAGCGCGCCGGCGAGATCCTCTCCGCGCTGCGGCTGCAGCAGGAGTTCGGCTTCAAGCTGGTGCTGGACGGCGCCGCCGAATCCTACCTGGTGATCGACGAGATCGAGCGGGCGGGGGTGCCGGTCATCCTCCACCCAACCATGGTGCGCCCCGGCGGGGAGACGGAGAACGCCACCGTGGAGACGGCGAAGAAGCTGCGCGACGCGGGGATCACCGTGGCGCTGCAGAGCGGCTACGAGGGCTACGTTCCCAAGACGCGGGTGGTGCTCTTCGAGGCGGCGATCACCGCGGCCAACGGCCTTTCCGCCGAGGAGGCGCTGCGCACCATCACCCTCGATGCCGCCCGCGCCATCGGGCAGGAGAGGCGCCTCGGCTCGCTCGAGCGCGGCAAGGATGGCGACGTGGTGCTCTTCGACGGCGACCCCTTCGAGTACACCTCGCACGTCTGCGGGGTGATCATCGAGGGCCGCATCGTCAGCGAGGCGTGCAGGTAACCGTAACCCTGCCACAAATGCAGAGCCGGCGCCGGTTTCGTCCCGTGCCGGCTGCCGCTCTGGCGGGTGAAGCGGGATTGTGGTTGGTATTCGTCTTGCCACCCGGGGGAGCAGCGAGTGGCCGCGACCGGCGCGGCGTTCTTGTCGCTTCAACTACCTTAAGGAGGAATCCGATGGCAATCACTCCATACCGCACGTCCAACGACCCGTTCGACCGGCTCTTCGATACCCTGATGGGATCGGGATCGGGCGGCTACAACCGCGGCGGCAGCCTGATGCGGGCGCCGGAGACGGATGTGGTCGAGACGGAGAACGAGATCCGCGTCATGACCGAGATGCCGGGCCTCAAGAAGGACGACATCGAGATCGACGTGGAGAACAACGTCCTCACCATTCGGGGGGAGAAGCACGAGCAGAGGACGGAGGAGCAGGAGGGCCGCTACCATCTGGCCGAGCGTCGCTACGGCACCTTCACGCGCTCCTTCGTGCTCCCGCGCGACGTGGACCCGGAGGGGATCGAGGCCCACTTCGAGGACGGCGTGCTGAACGTCACCATCCCCAAGAGCGAGAAGGCGCGGCGCCGCCGGATCGAGGTCGGCGGCGGCCAGGGTGGATCGCAGGAGATCCAGACCCAGTCGCAGGGTGGTGGAGCGGAGGGCGGCCGCTCTCGCGGCGGAAAGAAGTCGCAGGGGTAAGCTCCCCCTCGCCGGCCGGTGAGCGCAGCAGTACCGCTCACCGGCCGGGCTGCATTCAGCCCTCCGCCAGCAGCTCGAAGAGCTCCGCGAAGCCGCGCAGCAGGTGAAGTCCCCGCTCCGGCTCGCCCAGGATGCTCTCGGGGATTCCACTACCCCCCAGCACGACCCGCGTTTCCGGCGGGGCGCTGCGCCGCACCCGCCGCGCCAGCTCCAGACACTCCTCCGCCTCCCGCGGTGTGATGATCGAGCTGCACACCAGCAGGGGGACGCGCTCGCGCAGCACCGTCTCCAGATCCTCCAGCGGCACGTCGGCGCCGAAGTAGGTGACGCGCCAGCCCGCCAGCGCGAGGTGGATCGCCGTGGCGAGCAGCCCCAGCTCGTGCAGATCCCCGGGTGCACCCGCGCACACCACCTCCCGCCCACCGGCGGGGCCACTCCCCAGATACTCCAGCATCCCGATCAGCTTCTCGCGCGCGAAGACCGAGACGAAGTGCTCCTGCGCCACGCTCCCCCTGCGATGCTCCCAGTATTCCCCGACCTCCCGCAGCAGGGGCATGAGCAGCTCGTCCACCTGGCGGTCGAAGGGGAGAAAGGCGAGCTGGTCGGTGATCCGGTCCGCCCGCGGACGATCCAGCGCGAGGAGCGCCTCCAGCAGCTGCGCGCGGATCTCCGCCACGAAGTCCGCCGGGATGGAGAGCGGGGGAACCTCCGGAGCGCCATTGTGATC
The DNA here is from genome assembly GCA_051006015.1 of Longimicrobiaceae bacterium. Taxonomy (GTDB): domain Bacteria; phylum Gemmatimonadota; class Gemmatimonadetes; order Longimicrobiales; family Longimicrobiaceae; genus JBPCIT01. The sequence continues at coordinate 386 of JBPCIT010000100.1, read as the reverse complement.
GAGCAGCGCGACCGCCTCGCCTACCTTGTAGCCCCGGTCCACCATCGACTTGATGCGGATGAGCCGCGCCACGTCATCCTCGCTGTAGACGCGGTAGCCCCCGTCAGTACGCGCCGGGGAGACGATCCCGTAGCGCCGCTCCCAGGCACGCAGCGTGGCGGTGGTGATCCCGGTCAGCGCAGCGACGCTCTTGATGCGATAGCTCATGGCAGCAGGGAGGAGAGGATGATCCCGCGCAGGTACGGCGTGTCAGTCATTCGTCCCCGCCATCCCGCGCAGCGGCAGGTGCAGCGTGCGGTCGTGCGGGACGCGGGCGGTAAGCCCCAGGATGCGCGGCGTCAGCCCGGCGGCGAGCGCGCGTGAGCTCCAGAGCAGCTTCTCCGGCC
>JBPCIT010000099.1:0-4289 GCA_051006015.1 Longimicrobiaceae bacterium | reverse complement strand
GCTCTGGGCGAACACCGTGGGGGAGATCCTGGCCGGTCCAGCGTTCTATCCCACCGACGAGGAGACGGAGAAGGGAAATGCGGTTTGCCGGCACGTGCACTACGTCAGCTCCCCCTCCGACGAAGCCCATCCCCTGCGCAAGGCCTTCGGCCTCTCCTTCATGGCGGCGCGCGAGCGCCTCTACATCACCAGCGCCTACTTTGCGCCGGACGCGCACATGCGCCAGGAGATGATCAAGCGCGCCCGCCTGGGCGTGGACGTGCGCGTCCTCACGGCCAACGAATATACCGACCTGAAGCCGGTCCGCTGGGCGGGCCACAGCTACTACGAGGAGCTCCTCGAGGGGGGCGTCCGGATCTACGAGTATCAGCGCACCTTCCTGCACTCGAAGGTTTTCGTGGGGGATGGCATCTGGTCCGTCGTCGGCTCGGCGAACATGGACGTCCGCTCCAAGGAGCTGAACGAGGAGAACGTGATCGGCATCCTGGACCGCGGCTTCGGCGAGCAGCTCGAGCGCACCTTCTTCACCGACCTCGAGCACTCCAGGAAGATCGAGCTCGACGAGTGGCGCCAGAGCGGCCTCTGGCAACGCTTCCTCGAGCGCTTCTTCGTGCTCTTCGTGGAGCAGTACTGATGTCGAGCGCGAGGGTGGCGGGGCGGGCCAAAGGAACACTTTCTGCAACACCTGGCTGAGCTTTACGGGAGCGCCATCACACTCTCCATTCCCAGAACCCTTCGCGAGGAGCCTGATGTCCAGCAACGAGCCGCTCTGGTACAAGGACGCTGTCTTTTACGAGCTGCACGTCAAAGCCTTTCAGGACTCGAATGCCGACGGTGTCGGCGATTTTCGTGGATTGATCGAGCGGCTGGACTACGTCAAGGATCTGGGGGTGGATGCCATCTGGCTGCTCCCCTTCTACCCTTCGCCGCTGCGTGACGACGGCTACGACATCGCCGACTACTACGGCATCCATCCCTCCTACGGCAACATCGACGACCTGCAGCGCTTCCTGGACGAGGCGCACAAGCGCGACCTGCGGGTGATCGCGGACCTGGTGCTCAACCACACCTCGAGCGACCACCCCTGGTTTCAGCGCGCCCGCCGCGCCCCCAAGGGCTCGCCGGAGCGCAACTGGTACGTCTGGAGCGATACCGACGAGCTTTACCAGGAAGCGCGCATCATCTTCACCGACACCGAGCCCAGCAACTGGAGCTGGGACCCGGTGGCGGGACAGTACTTCTGGCACCGCTTCTTCGCGCACCAGCCGGACCTGAACTGGGACAACCCCGAGGTCAAGGAAGCGATGTTCCAGGTGATGGAGTACTGGCTCGAGCGGGGGCTGGACGGATTCCGCGCCGACGCGGTGCCCTACCTGATCGAGCGCGAAGGCACGAATTGCGAGAACCTCCCCGAGACGCACGACATCCTCAAGGAGTTTCGGACCCGCCTCGACGCGAACTACCCGGGCCGCGTCCTGCTCGCCGAGGCGAACCAGTGGCCGGACGACGTGCGACCCTACTTCAGCGACGGCGACGAGTTCCAGATGGCGTTCCACTTCCCGCTGATGCCGCGCATCTTCATGTCGGTGCGGCAGGGGATCCGGAAACCGATCGTCGAGATCATCCAGCGCACCCCGGAGATCCCGCCCGACTGCCAGTGGTGCATGTTCCTGCGCAACCACGATGAGCTCACCCTCGAGATGGTGACCGACGAGGAGCGCGACTACATGTACCAGGAGTACGCCGCCGACCCTCGCATGCGGATCAACCTCGGCATCCGCCGGCGCCTCGCGCCGCTGATGGACAACGACCGGCGCAAGATCGAGCTGCTCAACTCGATCCTCTTCACCATGCCGGGCTCGCCGATCATCTACTATGGCGACGAGATCGCCATGGGCGACAACATCTACCTGGGCGACCGCGACGGGGTGCGCACGCCGATGCAATGGTCGCCCGACCGCAACGCCGGCTTCTCGCGCGCCGAGCCGCAGCGGCTCTACGCCCCGCTGATCGTGGACTCCGTCTACGGATTTCAGGCGATCAACGTCGAGGCGCAGCAGAAGTCGCCCTTCTCGCTGCTCAACTGGATGAAACGGTTGATCCGGGTGCGCAAGCAGCACCGCGCCTTCGGCCGCGGCTCCATCGAGTTCCTCGAGCCGGAGAACCCGCATGTCCTCGCCTACATCCGCGAACACGAGGGCGACATCATCCTGGTGGTCAACAACCTTTCGGGGACCGCGCAGGCGGTGCGGCTCGACCTCACCCGCTTCGCCGGGCACACCCCCGTCGAGCTGCTGGGGCAGACCTCCTTCCTGCCCATCGACGAGACGCCGTACGCCCTCACCCTCGGCCCCTACGGCTTCTTCTGGTTCGGGCTGCGCGCCACCCCTACCGGAGCCGATGAGGAGATCACCATCTCGAAGGAGTGGCTCGAGCGGGAGATGGAGGTCTTCGAGAGCCGGGAGGCGGTCGCGGCGATGGTCTCCGCCATCCCGCACGATTGGCTGCTGCGGCAGCGCTGGTTCCGCGGCAAGGCGCGCGAGATCGAGGCGCTCGAGCTCTTCGACCGCGCGGTGCTGGCCCCCGAGGGTGCCCCGCACCTGCTGCTGGTCACCATCCGGGTGCGCTACGCCGGCGCCGATCCCGAGCTCTACCTGCTGCCGCTCAGCTTCCACAGCCCAGGGGCTCCCGAAGCCGATGCGGAGCCGGTGGTCGTCTACGTCGGCGCCACCGGCGAGGTCTGCCTCTACGAGGCGCTCCTCGACCGCCACAGCTCGCTGGCGCTGCTCGATGCGATCGAGAAGGAGAAGGAGCTCGACTCCTCGACCGGCGTCTTCCGCGCCCACCGCACCGAGGCGCTCGCGGGCGCGAGCGGGCAGCGCACCCCGGTGCGACGGGTCGCGGGCGAGCAGAGCAACACCTCGATCATCTTCGGTGACCAGCTCATCCTCAAGGTCTTCCGCAAGCTGGAGGCGGGAATCAACCCGGACCTCGAGATCACCCGCTTCCTCACCGAGCACACCGACTTCCAGGAGCTGCCGGCGCTGGCCGGCTGGATCGAGTACGAGGGGGAGGGGGAGACGCGGGCCTCGGTCGCGGGGCTCTTCCGCTTCGTGCCCAACAAGGGGGACGCCTGGGCGTACACGCACCGCGTGCTGAACCGCTTCTTCACCGCGGCGAGCCGCAGCGCCGCCGATCCGACCACCACCTCGGGGCGTGAGGCGCTGCGCCGCATGGCCGGCGACTACCTGGCCTCCGCCCGGAGCCTGGGCACGGTGACCGGCCGGATGCACGCCGCGCTCGCCTCCGCGGGGGAGGAGCATGGCGACTTCGCCCCCGAGCCGATCACCCGCGAGGACGTGCAGCGCTGGGGAGAGAGCTTCCAGCGCAGCGCGACCGGGGTGCTGGAGGAGGTGGGCCGCCGTCTGGATGCGATCCCCGGCTCCTTCCCGGCGCAGATCCTCAACGAGCTGGCGGCCGTGGTGCGCGACGCCCCAAACATCCGCCAGCGGCTCGCCGAGCTCGACGCGCTGCACGAGGCGGGGCTGCGCAAGACGCGCTTCCACGGCGACTACCACCTCGGCCAGGTGCTGCGCACCGCCGACGCCGCGCCGGGTGAGGAAGGGGAATGCGTGGTCCTCGACTTCGAGGGCGAACCCGCGCGCTCACTCTCCGAGCGGCGCGCCAAGTACTCGCCGCTGCGGGACGTAGCCGGCATGCTCCGCTCCTTCAACTACGCGGTGCGCATGGCGCTCCGCGAGCAGGATGCCCGCGACCCCTCGGTGCGCAGCGGCCTCGAGGCCTGGGCGGCGGCGTGGGAGCGCGAGATCCGCGGCCGCTTCCTTGATGCTTATCGAGAGGCGGCCGCGGGTGCGGGCATCATCCCGGAAGATCGTGCCGCCCTGGACCGCGTGCTCGCCGTCTTCGAGCTGGAAAAGGCCGTCTATGAGCTGGGCTACGAGCTGAACAACCGCCCCGACTGGATCTGGGTGCCGGTGCAGTCGATCCGCGCCATCATGGGAGGGGCGGCGTGAGCGGCGGCCCCCTCCCCCTAATCCCCTCCCCCGTAAACGGGAGAGGGGGAACTCCATCCTGCCAATCCTCGGCTTCTCAGCCACGGCAGGATCTGCCGTGGCGCTGCGCTGCGCGCACCGAACTACTCTCCCCTCCCCCGAATTCGGGGGAGGGGCCGGGGGAGGGGGCCCTTTGTCGCCGACTACAGTGCTTTCTGACATCTGATATGACACCAACTGTACCGCTGGCCTACAACCTCTTCCTGCGCCTGGTCG
>JBPCIT010000098.1:0-10423 GCA_051006015.1 Longimicrobiaceae bacterium | reverse complement strand
CAGTACCGCATCGCCAACTCGGTGAGCAGCGACGTGGCCCTGGTAACCATCACGGTGGGTGGAGCGGCCACGGCGCCGGAAGCGAAAGATGACGCCTTCACCGTTCAGGTGGGCCAGCCGCTCACCGGTGACCTGCGCGAGGACAACGGCAGCGGCGCGGATGCCCTGGGCGTACCCACCGCCACCGTCATCTCCTTCGGCGGCGGCTCGCTGGACGGCACGGTGGAGAGCAACTCTACGACACCTCCTGCGAACTCGGTCGGGCTCGCCGGAGGCACGCTGACGGTCGATGCGGCGGGCACCTTCTCGCTGACCGGGACCACGCTGACCGGCACCGTCACCTTCCTGTACCGCCTCGAGAACGCGGCGGGCCACAGCGACGCCACCGTCAGCATCACCATCACCGCGGGGCCCACACCACCCACGGCGGTCGATGACGGCCCGGCGGCGAACAGCGCCCCGAACGACGCCTTCCACACCGCGTTCAACACCACGCTCAACACTGCTACGCACTCCACGTCCAGCCTGCTGGCAAACGACGACCTCGGCTCGCCGGTGGCCTCGCTGACCCGCTTCGGCGGCGGCACGCTTGGCGGCACGGTGGAGTCCAACTCCGCGGGCAGCACCGCAAGCAACGACGGGCACTCGCTCACGGTGAACAGCGACGGCAGCTTCGTCTACACAACCAAGACCGGCTTCACCGGTAACTTCACCTTCCAGTACCGCATCACCAACTCGGCGGGCTCGTCGGATGCCACGGTAATTATCGCGGTGGGCGCGCGGCCGGTGGCGAACAACGACACCTACGCGCATACGCTGGTGGGCAACGTCTCGATCAACACGGCGACGGGCACAGCCTACAGCGTGCTGACAAACGACGCAGGCGACGCCCTGACGATCGCGCTGGTGGCGGGCTCGGAGAGCAACGGCGAGGTGACGCTGAACGCGGACGGCACCTTCACCTTCAATCCCACGGCGGGCTTCCGCAATGGCAATGGCAGCTTCCGGTACACGGTCGCGAACGGCTTCGGCACCAGCGCCGAGGGGACGGTGACCATCCCGGTGGGGACGCAGGTGATCTGGTTCATCAACAATGGGGCGGCGGAGTGCACGACGCTGGCGGCGGGCTGCGGCCGGCTCTCGCACCCCTTCTCCACCCTGGCGGCCCTCCAGGCGATCAACAACGGGATGGGGAACAACCCCGCCGACAACCACCACATCTTCCTCTACGAGAGCGCGACTGACTACACGGGCGGCGTCACGCTGCGCAACGGGCAGCGGCTGATCGGTCAGGACGCGACCGCAACGCTCGCCGCGTTGTCCGAGGTCACGCTGCCGTCGCACAGCCCGGCGCTGCCGGCGATGAACACCGGCGCACCGGCCACGACCATCGCGAACGGCTCGGGCCACGGCGTGACGCTGGGGCAGAACAACCGGGTGCACGGCCTGACGGTGGGCAACACCTCGGGCGTGGGGATCAGCGGCTCGAGCTTCGGCACGCTGACGGCGGGCGACGTCTCGATCACCGGTACCGGCCAGGCACTGAGCCTGACAACCGGCACGCTGGCGGGGACCGGCGTCAGCTCGATCAGCTCGAGCAGCGGCACCAACAACATCTCGCTCACGGGTGTGCAGACGAGCGGCACCTATGCGCTGGGCTCAGGTGCGCTCACCGGCGCCTCCTCGCACGCCTTTGTGGTGAGCGGGCAGAACGGCTCGTTCAGCTACTCGGGCAGCATCAACACCTCGGGCGGCAAGCAGGTCTCGATCGCCAGCAAGACCGGCGGCACCGTGAGCCTCTCGGGCGCGATCGGGGGCATCGGCACCGGGATCGAGTTGAGCAGCAACACCGGTGCGACCATCAATTTCACCGGCGCGCTGACGCTGAGCACCGGCGCGAACAACGCCTTCAGCGCCACCGGTGGCGGCGCGGTGACCGCGACCGCCGCGGGAAGCACGCTCACCAGCACCACGGGCATCGCGCTACGCGTGGAGAACACCACCATCGGCGCGAGCGGGCTGACCTTCCGGAGCATCTCGGCCAACGGCGCCGCCAACGGGATCGTGCTGAACAACACTGGCACGAGCGGCGGGCTCACGGTGAGCGGCACCGGTACGGCAGGCTCGGGCGGGAGCATCCTGAACACAGTTGGCGGCGATGGGGCGGTGGCCGGCAACGGGATCTACCTGAACACCGTGACGGGAGTGAGCCTCGACCGGATGGTTCTGAGCGGCCACCAGAACCACGGCATCTACGGCACCGGGGTGAACGGGTTCTCGCTGACGAACACCACGGTCCAGATCAACGGGAACAACTCGGGTGGCGCGGGCGAGGGAGGCATCTACCTCTACGAGACGAAGGGGACCGGCACCTTCAGCGGTCTGACCGTCACTCAGCACAACGCGGGCAACGGCCTCCTCCTCTACAACTCGACGGCGGGGACGCTCACCGCCAACGTGACCGGGAGCACCTACAGCAACAGCGAGAACGACGGCATCCTGGTGGAGGCGCACAACACGGCCAACATGACCCTCAACATCAGCACCACCAACTTCAGCGCCAACAAGGGCGATCACGTGCAGGTGGCGCCGAACAACGCCGCGGTGGTCAACGCGACCATCACCGGCGGTACCTTCAGCGGCGGCCACCCGCTCGCCCTGGGACAGGGGATCACGATGCGCGCCGGAGCCAGCTACTCCGGGACCTTCACGTACGACATCAACGGGATCAACATCAACAGTTCGATCTCGTACTCGATCAACACCGGGTTCGGCAGCACCTCGAGCACGGGCCTGGTGCGGGGCAAGATCCGCAACAACACGATCGGCACGGGCGGAGTAGCGCTCTCCGGCTCGGCGCAGGGGTCCTGCATCCTGGCGGAGACGAACGGCCCCGGGACAGGCACGCACACCGTGAGCATCACGAGCAACACCATTCGCAGCTGCTTCGACCGTGGCATCGAGATGTTCGGCAGCCGCGACGGCAGCAACAACCTGAACGCCACCGTGACGGGGAACAACATCAACGACCTCAGCGGCGCGTTCAGCCGGCACGCGATCCACATCGAGAGCGGCTCCTCACTCGCCAACGAGAGTGGTACGGTCTGCGCGGACATCGCGAACAACACGATGACCGCGGCCACCGCCGTCGACGAGATGCGGGTGAGAGCCAGGAGCAACACTACCTGGCGCTTCCCGGGCTACATGGGCAGCACGACGGATGTCGCGGCGCTCACCACCTACCTGCAGGGCCGCAACGCTGCGGGCGGAACGGCGAGTGTGACCCGTGACGGCGGCACCACCTTCAACAACACCAACCCGGCGGGGAGCGCCTGCCCCACGCCGCCGTGATCGCCCCTACGATCCGCGCCCCCGGCACCGGGCCGGAGGGCGCATACACCTGAACGAGTGGCCGGGCGGACAGCGTTCCGCCCGGCCACTGTAGGTCCGGGACGGGGCGCGATCGAACCCGCGCCCCCTGCATCAATCCCCTTGCAACGAGGTGGTCATGGCCGAACCGTTCCTCTCGGAGATCCGGATGATGTCCTTCCAGTTCGCCCCGAAGGGCTGGGCGCTCTGCAACGGACAGCTGCTGCCGATCAACCAGAACCAGGCGCTCTTCTCCCTGCTCGGGACGACTTTCGGGGGAGACGGCAGGGTCAACTTCGCGCTCCCGGATCTGCGCGGGCGCACCCCCATCCACGTGGGCAGCGGCCACATCCTCGGGGAGCGCGGCGGCGAGCAGAGCCACACGCTCAGCATTTCCGAGGTGCCGCAGCACATACACATGCTGCAGGCCTCCAGCCAGAACGCGAACCAGCCGCTGGGGACCAACGCCGTGCTCGGACAGGCGCTCAACACCTACAGGGGCGCTGCGAGCCTGACCTCTCTCTCACCCGCATCCGTCACCAACACGGGAGGGAGCCAGCCGCACCTGAACATGCAGCCCTTCCTGACGATCAGCTTCTGCATCGCCCTGCAGGGGATCTTCCCCTCCCCCAACTGACGGAGCCGACCGATGGCGCAACCTTACGTGGGCGAGATCCGGATCTTCGCCGGCAACTTCGCCCCTGCCGGATGGATGTTCTGTGAGGGACAGCTGATGCCGATCTCGGAGAACGAGACGCTCTTCCAGCTGATCGGCACCACCTACGGAGGCGACGGGCAGAGCACCTTCGCGCTCCCCGACCTGCGCGGGCGCATTCCCATCCACCAGGGGAACGGCCTCGTGCTGGCGGAGTCCGGCGGGGTGGAGGAGGTCACGCTCACCGTGAACCAGATCCCCGCGCACGCGCACCCGGCGCTCGCCTCGACGGCGGCCGCGACGGGGAACAACCCGGTGGGCAACCTGCTGGCGGAGACCTCCACCATCAACCTCTACCTCGTGGACGCACCGGACAGCCAGATGGCGGCGCAGGCGATCACGCCGGTGGGGGGAAGCCAGCCGCACACCAACTTCCAGCCGTACCTCTGCGTGGACTTCATCATCTCCCTCTTCGGGATCTTCCCGAGCCAGACCTGAGGAGAAGCGAGCCATGGCCGATCCATTCGTCGCCGAGATCCGCATCTTCCCGTTCAACTTCGCCCCCAAGGGGTGGGCATGGTGCAACGGGCAGCTGCTGCCGCTCTCGCAGAATACCGCCCTCTTCTCTCTCCTCGGCACTACGTACGGGGGGGATGGCAAGAGCAACTTCGCGCTCCCCGACCTCATGGGCCGCGCGCCGATGCACCCGGGTCAGGGACCCGGGTTGTCGCTGCACGACCTGGGCGAGGCTGGGGGGAGCGAAACCGTCACCCTCCTGCAGTCCGAGCTGCCGGCGCACAGCCACACCTTCCGCCTCTCGACCGAGGACGGCGAGCTCAAGACGCCCGATGCGACCCGGATCATCGGGCGCTCGATCGGGGCGTTCGCCTATCAGTCCGCGCTTTCCGGGCTCGGAAGCATGGCGCCCGAGGCGCTCGCACCGGCCGGCGGCGACGCGCCGCACAGCAACATGATGCCTTATCTGACCTTCTACTTCTGCATCGCGCTGCAGGGGATCTTCCCGCAGCGGCCGTAGCAGGACCGTGAGGAACGCGGGCGGGGCCGGCTCCAGGGCCGCCCCGTTCGCGCCTCCGTTTGCACAAGGTGTCGGAAAGCGGGGTGATCCCTCCCGCCTCCCGTCTTCACTTCCACTCCGCTCTTCCCGTGGACCACCCGAGCCTCACGATGCGCCCGATCACGGACGCGGACATGGAGTTCCTCTTCCGCCTCTACGCCAGCACCCGAGAGGAGGAGCTAGCGGCGGTGCCGTGGAGCCACGAGGAGAAGGACGCCTTCCTGCGGCAGCAGTTCACCGCGCAGCACGCCTACTATCAGGAGCACTACGCCGACGCCGACTTCCGGCTGTTCCTGCGGGAGGGTATCCCCATCGGCCGACTCTACCTGGCGCGCTGGCCGGAGGAGATCCGCATCGTAGACATCGCACTGCTCCCGGAGCACCGCGGCGGCGGCCTCGGCACGGCGCTGCTGCAGGGGATCCTCGCCGAGGCCGACATGGCGGGCAAACCCGTGCGGATCCACGTCGAGATCTTCAACCCCGCCCACCGCCTCTACCAGCGCCTGGGCTTCACCCAGATCGCCGACCGGGGCGTCTACCTCTTTCTGGAGCGCCCGCCGACCCCTCAGGTGAAGACGGCCTCGTAGCTCATCCCCTCCCGCTTGGGGCCGACCGGCATCCAGCCAGCGTATCTCGACCTTCTGCAGTGCTCCAGCATGGTACGCTCCCGACGCAGGCTTGCCCGTTCAGCTCTCAACCCGGGCAAACTGATCGATGCGGTACTCGCCGTCGGGAAAACGAGCGGTGATCTCGAGCTCGCCTCCCATGGCTTCGATCACCTCGCGCAGGGTGCTGATGTGCATGTCGCCACGCCTCTCCATCCGAGAGACGTTGGTCTGCCGGACACCAAGACGATTGGCGAGTTCTTCCTGCGTGAGATTGCGGGCTCGGCGCAACTCGTTGAGCTCCATCACGGCGAGCAGTCCTTCCCTCTTCCGCTCCGCTGCTTCGAGCGTTTCCGGTGCCGCCTTCGCCCGGATCTCGCTCCACTTCTTCCTTGGCATCAGATCAACCCCTCCTTTCGGATCTCCTCCAGGTATTCATCGTACAACCGATCCGCGATGGGCACGTTCTTCTCGTACCAACGATCATCGCCCGTCTTGTCCCCTCCAAGCAGCAGGATCGCAGTGCGGCGCGGATCCCATGCATAGAGCACCCGGTACGGCCGCCCCGCGTGCTGAATGCGCAGCTCCCGCATGTGGCTGTGACGTGAGGCCTCGACCCCAGAGGTGTGTGGAAAGCCGAGGTGCGGCCCCTTCGCCTCCAGCAGATCTACCACAGCGATCACGTCCGCCCGCTCCGACTCGCTCAACCCATCGAACCACGCATCGAACTCGTCGGTGCCCTCGATCTCCCATTTCATCGGAAGATTATAACCGCGAAGTTCTAGACGGAAAAGGTTATATCGCTGCTCGGGTATATAGATCGCGCTCCCCCGAGCACCGCGGTGGCAGGATGCTGCGCGAGATCCTCGCCGAGGCCGACACGGCGGGGCTGCCGGTGCGCATCCAGGTCGAGGTCTTCAACCCTGCCCGCCGCCTCTACGAGCGGCTGGGCTTCACGCAGATTGCCGACCGGGGCGTCTACCTCTTTCTGGGGCGGCCGCCGGTCGCTCAGGTGAAGACCGCCTCGTAGCGCCGCCCTCGCTCCATCCGACTGGCACCAGAAGGCCGGCGAGGCTCGGCCACGCAACAGCGACCATCCGTCGGGGTACGACTCGATACCCAATCCCTCTCCCGCGCGGATGACTGCGAGCAGACACGATGAACGATCGTATAGCCATCGACCCAAACGTATGTCATGGTCAGGCATGCATCCGCGGCACGCGGATCCCCGTTCATCAGGTCGTTGCAATGATGGCGAACGGCGACTCCATCGAAGACCTGCTCGAGGCTTATCCTTCCATCACCCGCAACGATATCCTCGCCTGCCTTGACTACGCCGCCCGGCTGGCGGAGGAACAGATCGCGCCGGTCGGTATCGAGCACGCATGAGGATCTGTGTCGATGAGAATATCCCGTCAGTTACAGTTCAGGAGCTGAGGGCAGGGGGATACGATATCCTGGATCTCCGCGGCACGCCGGAAGAGGGGACGTCCGGTGCCGACCTATGGAAGCGCGCGCAGAGCGAACAGCGCTTACTCGTCACGACAGACAAAGGATTCGCCACACGCCGCGAAGAGCCGCACTTCGGGATTCTGATAATCCGCCTCCGTCAGCCCAATCGGCAGAAGATCCACGAGCGGATCATGCAGGCGATCCGAAGGTATCCGCCCCAAGGCTGGCACGGACTACTCGTGGTCATGCGCGATTCGGTACAGAGCGTCTGGCCACCGCGCTAGTCCTCACGCGGTTTGGTGCTGTGGCGTGCCCGGGATCTGCCCCTGTCGATGCTCAGGCGAAGACGGCCTCGTAGCGCAGCCCCTCCCCGTCCGGTCCGATCGGCACCAGGAAGAGGTCTGAAGTCCCCATCTCCTGTCTCTTGCTGTGGCACTGGTTCTGTCCTACCTTTCGTCAGCTTCGAACCCCCGGCCCGAGTGTGCCCATGAGCCTAGTGAGCGTCAAGAAGGAGGTAGCCCACAACACCCTGCGCGATGCGCGGGAGGTGCTCGGGCTCTCCGATGCGGAGATCGGCTTGGTGGTCGGTGCCAACCGACGCACCGTCCAGCGCTGGTGGAAGCAGCACACGGCCCCCGCGCCGGAGCACCAGCGGCAGATGGAGCGGATCCGGGAGATCGTCTACCTTCTGCGGCTGCTCTTCCGGACACCGGAGGCGGCGCAGCGGTGGTTCCACTCGCCGGTGCCGATGCTGCGCGACCGCACCCCAGTCTCACTGGTGCAGGAGGGCAGGGCCGATGAGGTGATCTCAGTCCTGGCAGGTCTCGCCTCTGGAGCACACGCCTGATCTTCTCCGGGCTCGTCTGGCGAAGCCTTCCCGCGGGAGGAATCGCTCTCCACACCGGATACATCCTCAAGGCGCGTGGTCGCTGGAACCGGGCGGAAGTCTACGGCTGCCTGTACACCTCCCTGACGCGGGAGGGCGCCCTGGCAGAATTTGAGAAGTACGCGCGCCTGGTCGGCTCTCCTCCCGACGAGCTCGCCCCCTACGATCTGGTTTCGGTCCGGGTACGAGTAGAGCCGGTCCTCGATCTCACCCGAGCGGAGGTTCGGGCCGGGTTCGGCGTCGAGATCGGGGTGCTCACCGGCGACCGCGCCGAGGACCTCGAGGCGTGTCGCAGCCTCGCGGATCTGGCCCGGCAGCAGGGATACTGCGCCATCCTCTCTCCCTCCGCGGCGCTACCCGGTTCGACAAACCTGGATCTATACATCGATGGTCCCGCCGGGAACTACCACCTCGGGCACGGTCCAGAGCGGATTCCGATCAACTATTGAGAGCACATCCATGTCGGCGCACGCATCGGAGGACGAGCACGAATCGCAGCGACACGGACGCCGACCGTGAAGGACTGGCCCCGCGCCTCAGGTGAAGACCGCCTCGTAGCGCATCCCCTCCCCATCCGGCCCGATCGGCACCAGGAACAGCTCGAAGCTCCCCATCGCCTCGTGCTCCAGGCGGTAGATCCGCTGCGGGAGAACCGGACGCATCGGCCCGCGAAAGAGAATCGAGAAGGGCGCGCGCCGCCCACCTCCCCCGCCTCCCAGCTCCGTTGCCTCCATCAGCCGCAGCTCCAGCGGCGGCGCTCCCTCCGGATGAATGCGAAAGCTCTCCCCCACACGTTCGGCGAAGGTGGCATGCGTGAACGTCTCCAGCATGGTGGCGGTCTCCGGTCGAAGGGTCGGCGGCACAGCGCTCACCGGTAGTTTATGGTGTGTGCGGAAGGAGCGCGAGGCAGCAGGCGAGTGCGCGGACTTCCCCGCGTGACGCGAAGCGCGAAAGAATTCGTTGACAGTTCCACCTCGGGCATCTATCTTGTCAGATGAGCCGCTAAGGAATTAGCGAATACCCGAGCAGGAGCTGTCCCATGCCGCGTCCCGTGTCGCCGACGCTCACCGAGGCGGAGCTGCGACTGATGAAGGTGCTCTGGGAGCGTGGACCCTCGACCGTCGGCGAGATCGTCGCCGCGCTGGCCGACGAGGTCTCACTCGCCGAGAGTACGGTGCGCACGATGCTCGGCATCCTCCGCGACAAGAGCTACGTCGAGGCGACGGCCCGGGGCCGCGCCTTCGTCTACCATCCCCTGGTGGATCGGAGCGAGGCCCGCCGCGGCGCGGTACGGCACCTGATCAGCCGCTTCTTCGACGGCTCTCCCGAGGAGCTGGTGCTCAACGTCCTGCGGAACGAGGAGCTGGATGAAGACGAGCTCTCCCGCCTGCGGCGGATGATCGAGGAGGAAGAGTAAGATGCTCCACCTCCTCGACTCTCTGGAAGCCGCCGCCCATGCCGCCGCACAGGCGCTGCTGAACGGCCTCTGGCAGGGCGTTCTGCTCACGCTGGTGGTCGCACTGGTGCTGCACTGCCTGCGCGGTACCACCGCGGCCACGCGGCACGCAGCCTGGTTCGCGACGCTGCTGGTCGTCGTCGCGCTGCCGCTCGCCGCTGCCTCACTCGCCTCGCGCGGCGCTCCCGCGATGCCCGGGCCGCCGCTGGAGGAACGCGCCGCCTCCGCAGAAGGAGATGCGCTCGGCCCCATCGGCGGCGTCCTGCTTTCCGAGGGTGCCGGAACCATGTCGCGAGCCCCGGCCGACGCTTCCGCGGCGCGATTCACCTCGCCGGTGTGGAGGCTCGCCGTGCCGCCGGGTGCGTGGCTGCTGCTGCTGCTTGGGAGCGGATTGCTGGTCGGGCTGGCGAGGATGGGGCGGCTGATCCATGGTCTGCGGGCGCTGCGGCGGCTGAAGTCCGCCTCGCGCGCGCTGCCGCTCACCCGTCAGGCGGAGCTGGAGCCGCTCTGTGCGGCGCACGCCCGCCGCCGGGTGGGCCTCCGGCTCTCGGACAGGATCGCGACGCCGATCACCGTCGGCTTCCGGCACCCGGCGGTGCTGATCCCCGCCGCGCTGCTGGAGGAGCTGAGCCGGGAGGAGCTGGCGCAGATCGTCCTGCACGAGCTGGCGCACATCCGCCGCGGTGACGACTGGACGAATCTCGCGCAGCGGCTGGCGGAGGCGGTGCTCTTCTTCCACCCCGCCGTCTGGTGGATCGGGCGGAGGCTGGATCTCGAGCGCGAGCTGGCCTGCGACGACTACGTGGTGGCCTCGCTCGCCGGGGAGCGGGCGTATGCGCGCTGCCTCGCGCGGCTGGCGGAGCTGGCGCTCGCCTCGCGCCGGGAGGCGCTCGCCCCGGGCGCCGCGCCGCGCGCCAGCCAGCTC
>JBPCIT010000097.1:0-2779 GCA_051006015.1 Longimicrobiaceae bacterium | reverse complement strand
GTGAGCGCCGACTACAAGACGCGCTACCTGCACACGGTCGATGCGGAGTCCGGCCAGCTCCGCACGGCTGACGTGCTGCGGGACACCGCCTGGGTCGCCGGGCCCTGCTTCGCCTGCGCGGGGTGGTACGATGGCGGGCGCCGTATCTGGTGGGTCTCCGAGGCCGATGGCTGGGCGCACCTCTACACCGCCGCGCCCGACGGCTCGGACCGGCGCCAGCTCACCCGCGGCGAATGGGAGGTCACGGATGTAGAGCTCTCGCCGGATCGCCGCTTCTTCTATCTGCACACCAGCGAGGAGTCGCACTTCGAGCGCCACCTCTACCGCATGCCCGTCAGCGGCGGCGAGCGGGTGAAGATCACCCGCCGCACCGGCAGGCACGAGGCGACCCTGTCGCCGGACGCGGAGTGGCTCGCCAGCGTCCACTCCGTTGCGAATCGCCCGCCCGAGCTCTTTCTGATGCGGAATCGGCCGGGGGCGGAGATGGCGCAGCTCACCACCTCGCCGACGGCGGAGTGGCTCGCCTTCCCCTGGATCGTACCGGCGATCATCCGCATTCCGGCCTCGGACGGGGTCGGCGTGCCGGCGCGCATCTACCGCCCGCAGGAGGTGGGGGCGCAGCCGAACGGCGCGGCCGTCATCTTCGTGCACGGGGCGGGCTACCTGCAGAACGTACACAACTGGTGGTCCACCTACTACCGCGAGTACATGTTCCACCACCTGCTCGCCTCGCGGGGGTACGTGGTGCTCGACCTCGACTTCCGCGCGTCGGCCGGGTATGGGCGAGACTGGCGCACCGCCATCTACCGGCACATGGGCGGTCGCGACCTGCAGGACCACGTGGATGCCTCGCGCTACCTGCAGCGGGAGTTCGGGATCGATCCGGAGCGGGTGGGAATCTACGGCGGCAGCTACGGCGGCTTCATCACCCTGATGGCGCTCTTCACCGAGCCGCAGCACTTCGGCGCGGGGGCCGCGCTGCGCGCCGTAACCGACTGGGCGCACTACAACCACCCCTACACCTCGCGCATCCTCAACCTGCCGCAGGTGGATACCCTCTCCTATCGCCAGTCCTCGCCGATCTACTTCGCCGAGGGGCTGCAGGACCCGCTGCTCATCACGCACGGCATGGTGGACGTCAACGTGCACTTTTCAGATGTCGTGCGCCTGGCGCAGCGCCTCATCGAGCTGCAAAAGACCGACTGGGAGCTGGCCGTCTACCCGGTGGAGGATCACGCCTTCATCCGCCCCGACTCCTGGGCGGACCAGTACCGGCGGATCTACGAGCTGTTCGAGCGCCACCTGCACCCGGAGCGGGCGGCGCCAGCGGGGCGGGTGGCGGAGGGTGGGGACGGCGGGGGATAGGGGATTGGTGCGGGATTCGAGCAGACCCTCACCCCCTCTCCCGAACGACACCCTCACCCCCCGGCCCCCTCTCCCGCAAGCGGGAGAGGGGGAGAACAACGAGATCCTGCCCTGGAGAGCGTCCGGAGGACGCCCGCAGTTCCCTGCCGGGTCGTTTATCGGCCCGGTCAGGCCGGCGCCCGCACCGATGTCCGGGCTTACGCGCGAACCTTCCAGCTGCTCCTGTTCCGATCCCGGGCTCCGCCCTATATTGCCCACGCCATCGGTTTGCTCCCACCTCCAGGTGATCACTTGGGATCCTGATGCCCGCACCCGCCCGCGATCTCGTCTTCATCAGCTACAGCCGCAAGGATGTCGACTGGCTGGAACGGCTGCGTACGTTTCTCAAGCCCTACACCCGACAGGGCACACTCGAGGTGTGGGTGGATCGGGAGAGACTCGAAACCGGCGATTACTGGCGTCCGGAGATCGAGAGGGCGCTGGACCGCACTTGTGTCGGTGTGCTCCTGGTCTCGCCGTACTTTCTCGCCTCCGACTTCATCATGGAGAACGAGGTTCCCGTTCTGCTCACCGCGTCGCAGAAGGGAGATCTGAAGCTCGCTCCCATCCTGCTGAGCAAGTGCGCCTATGAGACCATTCCCCTCGAAGAAGTGCAATTCGCCTTCGGACCGAGGCCGCCGCTCGACGATCTCAAGGTACCGAAACGCAACGCCGCACTCACCGAGGTTACGAAGAAGATCGTCAAGCTCGTAACAGCTGCAGACACCCGACCTCCTGCCGCGCCTTCGCTGCTTGGCCCAACAGCGCCAGCGCGAGCGGCACCAATCGAGCTCATCCCCACCGATCGTGTGGGCGACCTGCACGGCGTTCCCCCGCTCCCCCCGCACCACCTGCCGCGCACCGAGGACATTGCGCGGCTCAAGCGCGCGCTTCTCGACCGGGCGGCGGTGGGCATCACCGCGGCGGCCGACAAGCTGGGGCTGCATGGACAGGGCGGCATCGGCAAGACCGTGCTCGCTTCCGCCCTCGCGCGCGACGAGGCGGTGCGCCGCGCATTTCCGGATGGTGTCTACTGGGTAACTGTCGGGCAGCAGCCGGATGTGCTGCGGCTGCAGGCTGAGCTGGTACGCGAGATCAGCGGAGCCGCGGCCGAGTTCACGGACACAGGCGAGGGAAGCCGGGCCCTGGGCAAAGCCTTCGCCAACCGCAACGCGCTGCTCGTCGTGGACGACGTGTGGGACGCAGGCCATGCCCGCGCCTTCGATGTTGCGGGTGAGGGCGCCCGTCTCCTCCTGACCACCCGCGACAGCGCGGTGCTGACCGCGGTGGGCGCGACTGACGAGCCCATCGAGCGGCTCTCGGAGGAGGCCGCGCTGGCGCTGCTCGCCGAGTGGTCCGGCACCCGCGCCGAACG
>JBPCIT010000096.1:0-2940 GCA_051006015.1 Longimicrobiaceae bacterium | reverse complement strand
GTCTCGCGCTTCAACCGCGAGGGACTGGCTGCACTGGCGCCAAGGAGCAGCGGCGGAGGCGAGCCGATCTACGGAGCGGCCGAGCGCGAGCGGATCCTGCGGGAGTTTCGCCGCACGCCCGATCGGGAGCAGGACGGCACGGCGACGTGGAGCCTGGCCACCCTGCAGCGGGCGCTGCGGCGTGCGCCGGATGGGCTGCCGCGCGTGAGTACGCACACGATCTGGACGGTGCGCCAGGAAGCGGGTTACCGCTTCGGGCGCGATCGTACCTGTTGTCATACGAGTGTGGTGCTGCGCCGCCGCAAGAGCGGGGTGGTGGAGATGGTGGATCCGGATGCGGCGCCGAAAAAAAGTTGATCGAGCGCGCCTACCTCCTGGGCGAGGCCCAGGGGCTCTCCGTGTGGACGGAGGACGAAGCCGGCCCCTTCCAGGCCATTCCACAGCCCAGCAGCTCCTGGCACGAAGAGGGCAAACCGGCGCGTCTGCCGCACGAGCACATCCGAGGCGGTACCGCCAAGCTGCTCACCCTCTTTCATCCGGCCACAGGGCAGGTGCGGGCCAAGGGGGTTCCAGAGCAGTGCAAACGCGGTGCTGCATCCCTGGCTCAGGGAGCAACTCGGCGAGATCCTCTCGGCGTTGCCCGCGCGTGAGGGCACGCCCACGGAGGAGGAGATCCGCGCCGAGTGGCAGAGCTGGCAGGAGGGGCTGCGCCTTCGCCCCACGCTGCCGGAGACGTTGCCCCGGCTGCGACTTCTCCTGGTGCTGGATAACCTCACCGGCCACAAGAGTGTGGAGTTTGTGCTGTGGTGCTTCGCCCGGGGCATCGCACTCTTGGACACGCCGCTGGGCGGAAGCTGGCTCAACATGACCGAGTCGCTGCAGCGGATCGTCACCCGCAGAGCCTTGGAGGGGACGCACCCGAAGAGCGCCGAGCAGATCATCGTCTGGCTGGAGGCGGCGGTGCGCGGGTGGAACGCCTCGCCCACAGCCTTCGTCTGGGGCGGCAGACGAGCCGAGCGCCGACGACGCCAGAGGACGCGCCGCATGCATACACTCGGCGGCTCCGGCGCCTGCACCCGCTGGAGACCCGTGCGACGCCGAAGATCTACGCTCGAGCATTGGCGACCTTCCTGTCAACTGACCCACTAGTGCGAGGATGCCATCTCATACTTCGCCAGCATGCGGTGGATTGTCTTCCGATCCATCCCCGCCTGCCGCGCGGCCCGCGAGATGTTGCCCGAGTTACGGGCGAGGAGGTCCCGCAGGTATTCCTGTTCGAACAGCGCAATAGCTTCTGCCTTGGCTTCGTGGAAGGGGCGGTCGGCACCGACCGAGAGCCGAGAGACCATCCGGCCGTTCGGGGCAGCGACCTCGTTCGGCAGATCCGTCAGATGCACTGTCTGCCCCGGCCCGCTGAGCGACACCACACACTCGACCACGTTCTGCAGCTCGCGGACGTTGCCCGGCCACTCGTAGTTCTCCAGAGCGCGGAGCGCCTCGGCAGAGAGACGCACGTCCCGCCGCTCGTATTCCTGCGCATAGTGGCGGAAGAAGTGCTGGACCAGCGGAAGGATATCCTCCCGCCGCGCCCGGAGCGGCGGAACCCGCAGCGGGATCACATTGAGGCGGAAGAAAAGGTCTTGCCGAAGCACACCATCTTTCACTGCCTGATCCGGATCACGATTGGTGGCGGAGACCAGCCGCAGATCGATGGGAATCTCAGTCTCGCCACCGACACGGCGAATCTTCCGCTCCTGGATGACGCGGAGAAGCTTCGCCTGAAGCTCCATACTCATCTCACTGATCTCATCGAAGAGGAAGGTGCCCCCGGACGCAGCCTCCAGCAGCCCGCGGTGCTGGACCTCGGCGCCCGTGAAGGAGCCCTTCTCATAGCCAAAGAGCTCCGATTCGAGGAGCTGATCGGGAAGAGCGGCACAGTTGATCGCAATGAAGGGACGATCGGAGCGCCGGCTGCTGGCATGAATCGCCCGGGCGATCAGCTCCTTGCCCGTCCCCGATTCACCCGAGATAAAGACACTAGCATCGGTAGGCGCGATGCGTGAGATGACGGAGAATATCTTCTGGATCGCCTCGCTACTGCCGATGATGTTCTCGAAGCTGTACTGCCGCTTGAGCTGGTCGCGGAGCTGAGCATTGTCCCGGGCGAGCCGAACCTGCTGCGCGGCCCGGCCAATCAGAATGCGCAGCTGGGTCGCGGTGAACGGCTTGGGAATGTAGTCGTACGCTCCTGCCTCGATCGCTTCGACACTCGAGCTTACCGTGGCAAACCCGGTGATCATGATCACCAACGTCTCAGGAGCAATCTCTTTCACCTGCCGCAGCAGAGCGATACCGTCAGTATCCGGCAACATCAGGTCCATCAAGATGATGTCGGGGCGGTGGCGGCGAACGAAATCGAGAGCTCCCTTGCCACGTCCCTCGGAATGAACGGTATAGCCCTCGCTGGAGAGAATCTGCTTGCAACTCTTTGCCAACAGATCCTCATCATCGACGACGAGGACGCTAAGCGGGAGGCTCGTCTCGGCTGCCTGCATGGCGTATGGAGGAGAGAGTGTGATGCAGTAGTGGGGTTTGTTTCCTGGATGATGGAAGAGTATAGCACAGAAAGCTTTCACTCGCAACGGCGTTCGAGCGAACGGGCCGTCTACTTCACGTGCGAGGCGGCCATCATGACCTCAACAACGCACGCTGCGCCGCCAACACGAGGGCCTTGTGAGCGGGCGCGAATCAGCGCTGCCTGCGCATCGGCCGGTCCCCAGGCTTCGGAAACGAAGGAAGCCTCCCGTGCGCCTGGTGGGGAGGCGCAGGGGAGGCTATGGTGTGGGACGGCGGCGCCGTACTCTCCCACCGGGTGACCCCGGCAGTACCATCCGCGCAGCGGGGCTTAACGACCGAGTTCGAGATGGGATCGGGTGGATC
>JBPCIT010000095.1:0-14818 GCA_051006015.1 Longimicrobiaceae bacterium | reverse complement strand
GCGCGGGCGAGGATGTCGCGCACCGCACGTCCCTCCTCCTCGACGCGGAAGAGCTGCTTGCGGCCGGGAAGCACCTCCTTGCCGGGCGAGGTCTTCAGGCGTCCCCTGCCGCCGTACGCGGTCAGCTTGTAGACCATGTCGATGGTGGGGGCATCCTCCGCCGCTCCCATCCGTGTCCCCACGCCGAAGCCGTTGATCGGCGCACCCTTGCGGACCAGCTCAGCGACCGAGTACTCGTCCAGGCCGCCGCTGGCGAAGATCTCCACCCGCTGCAGGTCGGCGTCGTCCAGCAGCCGGCGCGACTCCATCGCCAGCGCGGCGAGGTCGCCGGAGTCGAGGCGGATGGCGCGCACCCGGAACTCCTCCCCCAGCTCGCGGGCAAGATGGATCACCTTGCGCACTCCCTCCAGCGTGTCGTAGGTGTCCACCAGCAGAATGGTGATAGGATAGATGCGGGCGAAGTCGCGAAAGGCGTCCAGCTCGCGGTCGTGCGCCTGAATGTAGCTGTGCGCCATGGTGCCGGCCACGGGGATGCCGTACGCCTGGCCGGCGAGCACGTTGCTGGTCGCCGCGACCCCGGCGATGTAGAAGGCGCGCGCGCTCTTCATCCCTGCGTCGGTGCCGTGCATCCGCCGCAGCCCGAAGTCCACCACCGCGCGGCCGGCAGCGGCGGTGACCACCCGCGCGGCCTTGGCGGCGAGCACCGTCTGCAGGTGGATCTGGTTCATCAGAAAGGTCTCGATGAGCTGCGCCTCGGCGATGGGCGCGACCACCTCGAGGATCGGCTCCTCGGGGAAGACGGGGGTTCCCTCCGGCATGGCGAAGACGTCGCCGGTGAAGCGGAATCCCTCCAGCCAGCGCAGGAACTCCTCCGAGAAGTGGCCGAGGGTGGCGAGATAGTCGAGCGCATCGCGGGTGAAGCGCGCCGTCTCCAGGTAGCGCAGCGCATCGTCCAGCCCGCAGGCGAGCATGTAGTTGCGGGTCTGCGGCAGCTTGCGGTAGAAGAGGCTGAAGACCGCCTCCTCCCGCATCCCGAGCTTCCAGTACGCCTGCAGCATGGTGAGCTGGTAGAGGTCGGTGAGGAGGGCGGCGTTCTCCTCAGTGACCCAGGCTGCGCGCTGGCTCATGCGCCCTCCTCTGGCGCCATTGTGGTCTCGATCTTCACCCCCGCCGAGAGGGTACGGTGCACCGGGCAGCGGTCGGCGATCTCGGCGAGGCGGGCGCGCTGCTCCTCGTCCAGCGGGCCGTGGATCTCCAGCTCCCGCTCGATGCGGTCCACCCGCACCTCGCTCTCCTCGCACTGCTGCTCGTCCAGCGCGTGTACCCTGCCGTGGCGCAGGCGGACCTCCACCTCCTCCAGCGGCCAGCCCTTGCGGTCGGCGTACATGCGCAGCGTCATGCCGGTGCAGCTGCCGAGCGCGGCCATGATGAGATCGTAGGGTGTGGGACCGGCATCCCCGCCGCCGACGCCGACCGGCTCGTCCGCGATCAGCCCGTGACCGCCGGCCATGATCTCCGTCAGGTACCCGGTGTTGCCGGTGGTGGTCATGACGCGCACGTCGCGGAGTTCCTCGGGGGTGGTAACGGCCGGCTCCGGCAGATAGCGGCTCGCCCAGCCGGCGAGGGCCATGGCCACGTAGCGCGAGTCGCGCTCGTCGGTGAGAAGGTGATTCGCCTTGTCGAGGGAGATGAAGCTCTTCGGGTGGCGTGCCGCATGAAAGATCTCCGCTGCGTTCTCGATCCCCACCGACTGATCGAGAGCGGAGTGGAAGATGAGGAGCGGACGCTGCAGCTCGCGCAGATCTTCCTCGAGATTGCCGCTGCGCAGGTCGTCAAGGAGCTGCTTCCGTACCCGGAATGACCGCCCGCCGATGTCGACCATCGCCTCGCCCGCGGTCTCGATCGCCTCGCGCGAATCGTCGAAGAGGCGCGAGGCATGCCAGGGGTCGAAGGGCGCGCCGATCGTCACCACCGCCCGTGCCGAGGAGATCCGCCGCGCGGCGCGGATCACCGCCGCCCCCCCGAGCGAGTGCCCGATGAGCACGGCCGGCGCCAGCCCCTCACCCTCCATGAAACGCGCCGCGGCGACGAGATCCTCGACGTTCGAGCTGAAGTTGGTGGCGGCGAACTCGCCCTCGCTCTCTCCCAGACCGGTGAAGTCGAAGCGCAGCACCGCGATACGCTGCTGCGCCAGCGCGCGGCTGATGTTGACCACCGCGTTCAGGTTCTTGGAGCAGGTGAAGCAGTGGGCGAAGAGAGCACAGGTGAGCGGCGTCCCGCCCACCGGCAGATCGAGGCGGGCGGAGAGCGGCTCGCCACCCGCGCCGGAAAAGGAGATCTCTCGGGTGTGCATGACTCAGCGCGGCTGAAAGATGCGGTCCAGCAGGCTGCGGAGGCTGCCCAGCAGGCTGCCGCCGTCAGGCGGGAGCGCGACATTCTCCCCGCTGCCCGCCTCCTCCGCAAGGATCGTCTCGAAGACGCGGCGGCGCAAGCCAGGGGGAATGGGTTGCTGGGCGCTGCGCCGCAGGAAGATGCGGTACGCGCGCTGGAAGTCGTACTGGGGGAAGCAGCGGTTGCAGATCTCGAGGTGCGCCTGCACCTGGGCCGCCTGCTCCTCGGTCAGCTCGCCATCGATGTACTCCCAGAGCTGCGCGACCACGTGATCGCACGGGATCATGCTCGGATCGTTCATGGGCGATCTCCCGGCCGGATGTACCCCATCTCGAGCGCATACCCGTAGAGCGCCTGCTGCAGCAGCCGACGCCCGCGGAAGAGCCGGCTCTTGACCGTCCCCATCGGGACGCCGAGCACGGCGGCGAGATCGGGATAGGAGAGCCCCTCGAGGTCGCTCAGCACCACGGCCTCGCGGAAGGGCTCGGGAAGCGCGTCCACCGCGCGCACGACCTCCTCGTCCAGAAAGGAGTCGAAGAAGGCTTTCTCGGGGTCGGCGCTGCTCACCTCGCTGAAGACGGCGGTGGCGGCGAGCGCCTCGACGTCCGCATCCACGTCGCTGGCGGTGACCTCGGGACGGCGGCCCCGGCGCTCCTCGCGGCGCAGGAAGCGGTTGCGGCAGATGGTGAAGAGCCAGGCGCGGGCGTTGGTGCCGAGCGTGTAGCTGCCCCAGGCGCGGTAGGCCAGCAGAAAGGTCTCCTGCACCAGATCCTCCGCCTCCGCCTCTCTGCCCTGCACCAGCCGCAGCGCGAAGCGGTAGACCGCGTCGAGCTGGGGCAGCGCCTCCTCCGCGAAACCCGGCTTGCGGAGAGAGGCGGGCGATGCCTCGACAGGATCCATCTCCGGCCCGCGCCGGTCACCAGTCATGGCGTCCAGAGCTGCGAGTCGGGGCGGAAGACGATCCAGGCGAACCAGAAGTGGTTGCCGTGCGGGATCGCCTCGAGCCGCTTGCCGCGGAGCGGACCCGCTATCGCACGGCCGGCCAGATCCCAGCGGCTGCCGGTCTCCGCGTCCTGGAATCCGCCGCCGGCCGCGCGGAAGGTGAGGGTGCGTCCCTCCAGGCGCCGGTCGAAGACCGCCGTCTGCCCCACGTCGCGGCCCCGGGAGATCTCCCCCTGGTCCAGCGCGCTCGCCGCGCCCGGCTGCCAGAAGACTGCCAGCGGCGTGCGCTCGACCACCGCGTTCACCACGCGCTGCTCGCGCATTGTCTCGAAGGCCACCGCCCAGCCCTTTCCCAGCTCCAGCGCCACCACACGCTCCATCGCGGGCAGGCGCGGGTCGCTGTCGCGGCGGAAGAAGCTCGCTATCGGGGAGTTCCTCCGGTCGTCGTAGCCGACGTAGGGGTTGCGGCCGTAGTCGCGGTCGTGGCCGGTCTCGCGCGAGAGGACCTGCAGGTTGGGGTAGGTATCGCGCGCCGTCCTCCAGGCGAGCGTCGTCTGCGGCACGAAGCGGAGCCGCGTGCCCGTCAGCGCACCGACGATCGCCTCGCCGGTGGCCTGCTGCCACCAGCTCTCCGTCTGCCGGTCGTACATCACCAGATCCGAGTGCCGCAGCCGTCCCGTGGTGCCGAAGTCGAGCAGCCGCCCCTCCAGCCGGCGGTCGAAGACGAGCGCGGTGTTGCAGAGCGGGCAGAAGGTGACGGCTACCGGCAGGCCACCGACCACATCGTTGACGATCTCGTGCCAGATCAGGATCGCCAGCGGATACGCCTTCACCTGGCTGCCATGCTCGACGACCATCACCGGATCGCGCTCCTTGAGCCAGCGATTCGCGGCGCGCACGCTCTCGAAGCGTGGCCGGTCGATGGGCGGGATGCCGTCGCGGGGCGGCCCGCCGGATACGATCTCCTCCAGCGGCACCGCATGCTTCGAGAAGTCCGTCTTCCACGGCTCGTTCCCGGCAAGACGAGCGGCGTCGCGGGAAGTCTGCGCTTCGCACACGGAAACGCTCCAGGCCAGCAGCAGGACGGCGATCAGCTTGCCGGTTCGCATTGGTTTGATCCTCCTTGACTCAGCGGCCCTGCGGATGATCCCGGTCCGGGCGGCGCGTTCACCAACGTGAGGGAGAAAGGGTCTCAGCCCGGTCCGCCAAAGGTGAACACGAACCGGACGGGCGGGGTTCCTCAGGTTGCGGGCGCATCCGCCGCTACGAGGTCGAGCTGCGTTGCAGCGCAGGACTGCTGGCGCTGCTGCGGGGAGTCGCGAAGACAGCAGGCGCCGTGTGCAACAGCGGTTCGGCCGGTGTGGGGAAACGCATGCGCCGCGTCTCCATCGACGACGAGCCCATCAGCGCATCAGGCGGAAGTAAGACTGCAGGACACTCTTTGCGAGCGGGTTCAGCTTCTGGCGGCGCCACTGGTCGGCGGCCTTGCGGATCGCCTCCGCCTGCGTGGGATAGGGGAAGATGGTCTCGCCGAGCTTCCCCAGCCCCATGCCAGTGGTCATCGCCTGGGTGATCTGGCTGATGATCTCCCCGGCGTGCTCGGCGACCAGGGTGGCGCCGAGGATGCGGTCGGAGCCTTTCTTCAGGTGGACGCGAAAGAATCCCTCCTCCTCGCCGTCCAGCCGGGCGCGGTCCACCTCCTCCAGCGGCACGGTAAGGGTCTGCACGTCGCGCCGCTCGCGCACCTCCTCCGCGGTGATGCCGACGTGCGCAAGCTCGGGGGTGGTGTAGGTGACCCAGGGGATCACCAGGTCGCTCGCCTTGCCGCGGCCGAAGAAGAGTGCATTGGGGACGACGATCCGCGCCTGCGCGTCCGCCACGTGGGTGAACTGGTACTTCGAGGCGATGTCGCCGACCGCGAAGATACTGCGATTGGTGGTGCGCAGGCGGTCATCCACCTCGATCCCCTTCTCGCTGTAGGCGACGCCGGCTTTCTGGAGGCCGAGCCCCTCCACGTTGGGCGTGCGGCCGATGGCGACCAGCAGCACGTCGCCCGTCACCGACGCGCTCCGCCCCGCGCGGGTGTAGCGGAGGATGCGCTCGCGTCCCGCCTCCTCGACCGCATTGGCTTCCGCGCCGGTGAGGATCTCGACGCCATCCCGCTGCAGCGCGCTCTGCACGATACGCGCTGCGTCGGGATCGTCCTTGGAGAGGATGCGCTCGCCCCTCTCGAGGAGCGTCACCCGGCTGCCGAGGCGCGCGAAAGCCTGGGCGAGCTCGGCGCCGATCGGACCGCCGCCGAGCACCAGCAGGTGCTCCGGGCGCTCGGTGAGCGAGAAGATGGTCTCGTTGGTGTGGTAGCCGGCCTCCTCGAGGCCCTCGATGGGAGGAACGGCGGGACGGCTGCCGGCGGCGATCACCGCGCGTCGGAAGTGGAGGCGGGTTCCCTCCACCTCGAGCGAGTCGGGGCCGGTGAAGCACGCCTCGCCGAGGAAGACATCCACGCCGAGGTCGGAGAAGCGCTCGGCGCTGTCCACCTGGCTGATCCCGGCGCGGATGCGGCGCATGCGCTCCATCGCCGCGGCGAAGTCGCCCTCCCCGATCACGCGCGGGCCGCCGAAGCGCTCCTGCGCTTCCCGGGCGGCCGTCCAGCCGCGTGCGGCGCTGAGGATCGCCTTCGAGGGGACGCAGCCGACGTTCAGGCAGTCGCCGCCCATCAGGTGCCGCTCGACGAGGGCGACGCGCGCGCCCAGCGCCGTGCCGATCGCGGCGGTGACCAGCCCGCCAGTCCCCCCTCCGACAACCACCATCTGATAGCGGCCCCGCGGGGTGGGATTGGTCCAGTCGGGGGGATGCACCTGCTCGACCAGCGCCCGGTTGTGCTCGTCCCAGGGCTCGATCTGGAGCGGGAACTCCCGCGCTTCCTCCAGCGCCGGCGCGTCGCGAACGCTCCCGGTATGGGCCATCGGCTTGCCTCCTCGCACATTCGACAGGTGAGACCGTAGGCGGCCTCGACACAATTCCCGTGCCGGGTTTTGTAAAGCGTGCGAGCATCCCCTCTCCGCCCGGCCCTCACCCGGCTCGCCCGGGCTCGCCACCCTCTCCCGGAATTGGGTAGTATCGAGTTTCGTTGACACAGAGGGGGAGCACTTCGGTGCGGGGTGGAAGGGGCGTCGACGAGGATGCTACGCCGTTTCCGGCCGGATCCCTTATCGGCCTGGTGGGACGGGTGCGGCCCGGCAGCGCCCGCCTCACATCCCGATCCAGTAGGTGACCTTGAGCGCGAGGAAGTTGTCGCCTGGCGCGGCGAAGGTATCGCCCAGCGACCAGGGGCGGATGCGGAGACCGAGCGCTTCCTGCTCGAAGCGGTCCTGCTGCCAGACCAGGTACATCGTGCTGCCGCGCGCCCACTCCCAGCGCACCACGGCGTTGCTGCGCAGGCTGCGGACGTTGAAGTCGCGCCGCGGCAGGGTGAAGCTGCCGGCGCCGTCGGTCACCCGGTAACTGCCGTCCTCCTGCGGCTCCAGGGTGGTGGCGTCGGTGCCGTAGCGGCGCAGGTGGCGGCTGCGTGCGGCGGCCAGCTCGCCGAAGCCGGAGAAGCTGCCACTCGAGGCGTAGGGCTCGACGTACAGCTCGAAGGTCGCATCCGGCCGTAGCGCGTAGTTGAGGCGCACGGGGAGGCGGAACTCCGTCAGATCCAGGTGCGAGAAGACGTAGCGCCGGCCGAAGGTGCTCGCGGGACCGTCCGGGCGCGTGGTGATGTACTGCCGCGGAATCGAGAAGTGGACGTAGTTCGGCTCCACCGAGAGCTGCCAGCGCGGACGCGGCCGGATCGAGACGCCGCCGGAGAGGCGGTAGGTTGGATCACCCTCCTCGGTCTCGCCGTAGTAGATGCGTCCTCGCCAGCGGGTGCTCGCGGAGGCGGCGTTGGTCAGCTGCCAAATGGTCGCCCACGCGCCCAGCGTCTGCATCAGCGGGCCGCCGCGGGTGAGATCGTCGCTCTGGCTGCGCAGGTCGTACCAGGCGGTGAAGCTGCTCGTCCAGAAGTTCCGCCAGGTGGCGCTCGCGTCGGTGCGCAGCGCGGCCGAGTTCGACACCCCCCCGAAGTTCCAGATGTTCTCCGAGGTGACGCCGACCACGTAGCTGCGCAGCACCGGCCCCGGCTGCGTCTCGCGGTAGCGCAGGTTGGCGTAGCCGAAGACCTCGTCACCCGAACCCAGGCGGCCGACATCGTTCAGCTCGAAGCCGGGCGAGCGGAAGTCCACCGAGGTCTCCCACAGCCAGTGGCGCCCGCTGTTGCGCGACAGACCCAGCCCGCCCGCATACCCTGAAAGCGAGGTGCGCGAGGAGTCCACCCGCACGTAATCCGCGTCCGGACGCTGAAAGTAGCGGACGCTGGAGAGCTGCTGGCGGAGGATCGCCGCGGAATCACCCTCGACCTGGCTGAAGCCGAGGCTGCCGCGCAGCGCGTACTCACCGCCGCGGAAGCGCAGGTTCCAGTCGGCGGCGCCGGTGACCGCCTGCCGGTTCAGCAGCCGCGCCAGCGGATCGGACGGGGGCAGGTCGCGGCGCACACCTGTCAGGATCACTCCCGCGGTGGATCCGGCGCTGCCGAACTGCTGCTGCAGCCGTCCGACGCCGTAGCCGGTGAGCGGCTCGACCTCCACCGTCCCGAAGGTGCCGCTCTCGATATCGAAGGTGCGGGCGTGCTCGCGCGCGGTGAGCGCCCCCAGCGCGCCGACGGAGAGCCCGGAGGGCAGCCGGCCGGTGAGCTTGGCCGCGCCGAGGATGGTGCTGTAGGCCGGCCGATCCACGAAGTCCCCACTCGCGGCGCCACGCGGAGCGGCGCCAATGCGGCGCGAGTAGAAGTAGCCGGCGCCCCCACCCTGCAGCAGCTGGCTCCCCTCGATGAAGAAGGGCCGCCGCTCGGGGAAGAAGGTCTCGAAGGCGCTCAGGTTCACCTCCGCTGGGTCCAGCTCGACCTGGCCGAAGTCCGGGTTGGCGGTGGCTTCGAGGGTCAGGTTGGGACCGAGGCCCATCTTCAGGTCAGCGCCCGCGCGCACGGAGTAGTCCCTGCCGTCGCTGAAGGGATTCCCGGTCTCCGGGCGGCCGACGAGTGTGGCCGCGGTGCTCACATAGGGCGTCAGCTCTACCCGCCGCGAGGGGCGGATCCCTTCAATACCCACCAGGTCGCCGAAGCGCGAGGACCAGGCGGTGACGCTGCGGGGGATCAGGACCCAGTCGGATTCCTCGTTGCGGCTGGGGATCACCCGTCGCACGTTGAGGCCCCAGCGCTGCTCGGGGGTGCGATTGAAGCGGAGCTGCGAGAAGGGGATGCGCATCTCGGCCGTCCAGCCGAGCGAGTCGAGCTGCGTCCGCGCCTCCCAGACGGGATCGAAGGACCAGTCCTGCTGGTCCTCTCTGTCCGCCGGGTGGTAGAGATCGAGCCGCACGCCCGCCGCGGTGACCCCGAAGGTGTAGGCGGTGCGCCGGTCCAGGTAGGTGTCAAGCGAGACCAGAAGCTGGTCGGCCTCGCCTGCCTGGTCGCGGCGGCTGACCGGCGCCTGGATGGTGGCCGGGTCGTTGCTGTACATCCGCGCGCCGATGTAGAGCGCACGCTCGTCGAAGAGGATGCGCAGCTGGGTGCGCTCGGTGGCAGGCGCCCCTTCGTCGGGGAGCTTCTGCACGAAATCGGCGATGACCGGCGCCTGCTGCCAGATCTCCTCGTCGAGCCGCCCGTCAATTGTCGGAGCGCGGCCGGTGATCTGCACCGCCTGCGCCTCTTGGCGAGACGAGGTAGCGGTGCCCTGGGCTGCGGCTGCCGCAGGACAGGCCAGCAGGGCTGCGAGTGTGACTAGCAGCAGACAAGTCAGCCGAATGCTGTAGGCGTGATGCGCGGCCCCGGCGTCCCACCGGCGGTCCATCCGGCGAATGAATTCGCGGCTGGGACGGCACAAAGCCGGCCTGCGTGGGCTGCAACGGCAGGATCTCGCCGTGTCTGCGTCGTACCTGCCAACGCGCAGTCCGCAAACCTTCGCGGGCACTGAGCGCGGAGCGCGAAGAAGGCGGACGTCTTGCCGTTCCAGCCGCGGTTTCAGTAGTCTGGTGCGCGCCGCGCAGCACCACCGCCGGGTGCGGCGTTCAGCGGCTGCCACGGCGCACCTCCAGCCCCTTGGCGTAACGGGTGAGGTGGTTCAGCACCCGCGCCCGGTCCCCGTCGGAGGCGATCGAGCGCGCCGTCTCCTCGTAGGCGCGGCGAACAGCGGGGTCGGGCAGCAGGCGGGGCGGGACCGCCAGCAACACGGCGGCCTTGTCGCCGTCCGAGTGTATTCCGGCCGCGTTACGCATCGCTTCGATTGCAACGGGGGACGTCGCGGGTTCGGCGCGGAGGACCGCCGTCAGCACTCGCTGCCGGTCGCCGTCAGAGCGGATGGTGCCGGCGGCGCCGAAGAAGGCGCGGCGCACGCTCTCGCTCTGCAGGCGGTCGGTGCGCGCCGCCGCACGGGTGAGCAGTGATGCCTTGTCGCCGTCGGAGCTGATCGTCTGCGCGGAGGCGAGCCAGGTGGTGAAGAAAGCATCCGAGGCAGCAGCGCGGTCGAGCAGCGCCCGCAGCACGGAGGCGTGGTCGCCATCGGAGGAGATGGTTCCGACGGCCTCGAAGTAGGCGCCGCGCAGCTGCGCGTCTTCCAGATTCAGCGACCTGCCGACCTCACGCAGGAGCGACGACTTGTCGCCATCCGAGCCGATGCGCTGCCCTGCCGAGCGCAGTGCACGGGCCTGCGCACGCGCATCCAGCTCGTGGCGTGCCAGGAGGTGGCGGTAGTAGATGCGCCGGGCACTGTCGCTGCGGATCCGCTCGATCTCCTCGATCACGCCCACTACGCCGCGCCGTGCCAGGATCCGCGTGATCCGGCCCTCCGCGCCGATCGCCGTCTCGCGCACCACCTCGGGGAGGAGCGCCGCGAGCCAAGCCCGCCCCTCTGCGTCCAAAGCGCGCGGCCGACCTTCCACGGAGAAGGTCTCGCGCAGATCACTACCGGTGCTCGTGTACTCGATGCGATGGGTGGGCCGGTCCGGGCGCCGCTCCTCCAGCATGAAGCGGCCACCGGGCGACAGTCTCACCACCTCCGTGTCGGTCTCGCTGAACTCCACCTCACCATTCACCTCGACCTGGACCGAGCGGTCGTTGTGTACCCAGCGGACCTGGTGGCGCGAGTGCTGCGCCGGCGCCGGCAGCGGCAGGAGCAGCGTGAGCCCGGCCGCGGCTAGCAGCGGGCGTGAGACCAGGAAGCGGAACAGCGTGCGCATAGATCTCCTGTTGCTGTATGGTGAAATTTCACCACTTGGGGGCGCGACATAGCCCCGCGACACTCATCGTCCCGGCTAGATGCGGGACTGACCTTTCATTGTCTTGTGCAGTCGAGCGATGCGCTGCGCGAACCAGGCACCTGCGGCGGCATCAAGAGGCTGGGGCTGGCCATCTACGAGATAGCGGTAGCCGAGCTGACCGCGCGCTCCGGGGCTCACCTGCACGCTGCGGCTCGAGGTAGCGTCTCTTTCCTCGATGATCAATCGGCCGCCAGCTTGGATGGAGTCGATCCCACTACCGTCCCGCGCGAGGAAGACATTGCGTGCGCGTATGATCCCGTGCGTCGTCTCTCCCTGGTCCTGGTGCGTGGAGTACAGTTCCGTAGTCCAGGCAGTCGCGTCGTGATCACGGCGGGTGGTGGGCGCCGGTGGCTGCCGAGTCGAGGTGCTGCGGGTGGTAAGTGCGGAGAGCGCCCGCTGCCGGTCGCCGTCCGAGCGGATGGTCTCGACCGCCGCCAGGTAGCGCGCCTCCATCGCAGTACCGATGGAGCCGCGGCCGGCGATCGCCACCAGGACAGCTACCTTGTCGCCATCGGACCCGATGCGAGCGGCGGAATCCAGCAGAGGGGCGAGGAGCGTCTGGCCGGGCGTGTTGTGGGCGAGCAGCTTGTGCAGCACGCTGGCGTGGTCGCCCGGCGAGGTGAGCGAGTTGGTTGCCGCGAAGAAGGGCTCCATCAGGCTGAGGGACAGCGGGTTGCGGTCAAGGAAACCGATCAGCACCGCTGCCTTGTCGCCATCACTAGGGATAGTCGCCGTGACGCTCAGCAGCTCCGCGAGCGCCGCCTGGCCGAGCCCGCCCCGCTCGAGCACGGCGGTCAGAACGCGCTGCCGCTCGCCGCTGGAGCCGATCAACTCCGTCGCGCGGATGACCTCGAGCAGGCGGCTGTGCGGGAGATCTCCGCTCAGGGTCTGGATCAAAAAGCTCCCACGGTTCCCGTCCGATCCGATCATCCGCACCATGCGCTCGATATCCGACGCGGGCGCCCTCTGCGGCGGTGCAGCGGAACCGGTCGTTCGCGTGGGCGGAATGGACGTGCCTACCAGCGGCAGAGGCGCGGTGGTGGAAGCGGTGGTGACCTCCCGCAAGCGATCGGCACTGCGCGGCCCAGTGTGGTATGCGGCCAGCGCCGTGGTCACGTCGCCTTCGTAGCGATCCAGCAGCTGGCGCAGGTAGCGGAAGCCGAGCCGCAGGTTGGTCCGGGGCTCCGCCAGCGCCTCGAGGGTGATGCCGGGCTGGAGCGTGGCTGCGGTGGCGGGGAGGATCTGCGTCAGCCCGACCGCACCGCGGGGACTCACCCGGTCCTGCTGGAAGTTGCTCTCGATCCTGACCAGCAGCACCGCCAGACCGACATCGAGTTCCTCCGCGTGGGCTGTCTCGACGATCGCCCGCGCCAGCTCCTCGGAGATCCGATACTGGCCCGTGATCGCCCGCACCTGCAGCGGAAGCGAGTCCGCAGCCATCGCCAGCTCCGGCCGCAGGGTGCTGGCCTCTGCCCGGAGAGCGGGGCTGAGCGCCGCCAGCGGGAGCGCGGCGCCGAGGGCGACGCCGGCCGCCAGCCAGGCCGTGGGGCGCGAGATCCCGCGGCGGCGCGTGCGAGGCTCGAGGATCGCCAGCATGCGGCCCTCGAACTGGGAGCGGCGCGCCATCGCCAGCGCGGGCGAGGCTGCCTTCCCCGTGCCGAAGGAGCGCACGATCTGCAGCAGGTGATTGGCGTACTCGGCGGGATCGGTGCCGGCGGCGATCACATGGTCGTCGCAGGCGCGCTCGCGCTCCTCGCGCAGGCGGCGCGCAGTGATCCACACCAGCGGGTTGAACCAGTAGGCGGCGTGGCAGAGCTGGGCGATCAGGTGGGCGAGCGGGTCCCGGCGCTTGACGTGAGAGAGCTCATGCAGCAGGACCACCTCGCGCCGCTCCTCCGTCCACTCCTCCGCCGCGGCCGGCAGCAGGATCACCGGCCGGAAGGCGCCCCAGACCAGCGGCACCACCTCCACATCGCAACGCAGCAGTGGCACGGGCCGGGTGAGCTCGAGGCGCTCCTTCAGCCGCCAGGCCAGCTCCATCCAACGTTCATCGGTGATCGGCTCCGCGCGGCGCGCCAGCGCACGCAGCCGGAGCATGCCGACGGCGAGGCGCAGGAGCAGCAGTCCGGCGCCCGCGAGCCAGAGGTAGAGCATCAGGCCCAGCCAGGACGTCCGAGCGGCCGGCGCGCCAGCGATCTCCGCGGCAGGTGCTGGGAAGACCTCCCGCTGTTCCACCCGCGGCAGCTCGGCGTGCACTCGCGTCTGCTCGGCGAGAGCTGCCCTCGGCTCGAGCGCCGCAGCGCCCACCTCGGCAGCAGGCGGCGCCGGCTGGCTCACGTACGGGGCGAGGGCGGCGGGAACCAGCGGCACCCGCCAGAGCGGCACCACCGCAGCCAGCACGGGGAGCATCAGCGCGACGGCCAGCGCGAGACTGAGCACGAAGTGCCGCAGCGCCGCCGACGCGCCGCGCAGCGCCTGAATCAGGAGCAGTGCCGCCAGCAGCAGCACGCCACTCTTGAGGGCGAGCGTCAGCAGCGCCAGCGTCCAGCGCGCGGAGCCCTCCGGCACGGCGAGAAGGTCGAGCGGGGTGATCATCACTTCTCCTCCTCTTCCTTGCGCACCTTCTCGATCAGCTCCGCCAGGCGGTCGAGCTGCTCTCCCGAGGGACGCACGTCCTCGGTCTCGAAGAGCGCGCTCACCATCTGCTCGGGCGAGCCGTTGAAGAAGGTGCGCATCAGGTGACGCAGCGCAGACTGCCGCGCAGCCTCCCGCGGCACCGTCGGCAGATAGACGTAGCGGGGGCCATCCTGCTCGTGCTGCACGTGCCCCTTCGCTTCCAGCAGCCGGAGCGCCGCGCGCACCGCATCGTTGGTCGGCGGGTCGGGAAGATCGTCCAGCACCTCCGCCGCGGTCGCGCGCCCGCGCCGGTAGATGATGTCCATGATCTGGCGCTCGCGCCGGCTCAGCGTGGAGTCGGGAAATCTCGGCACGGGATGCTCCAGGAAGAGGGAAGGCGGCACGTGGACGGCATGTGGTGAAATTTCACCGCTCTGGTGAATATTCACCA
The DNA here is from genome assembly GCA_051006015.1 of Longimicrobiaceae bacterium. Taxonomy (GTDB): domain Bacteria; phylum Gemmatimonadota; class Gemmatimonadetes; order Longimicrobiales; family Longimicrobiaceae; genus JBPCIT01. The sequence continues at coordinate 1,029 of JBPCIT010000095.1, read as the reverse complement.
CCCGGAGGTTCATGTCAAGGGTTCTGTCGGCGAGGCTCGGGTGTCTGGCGTTGGCAGCTTCCCTCCCGGCCGAACTACACCTCACCCCCGGGGCTGCTCTCCCAGCATTCGGAGAGGGGAAGGCCTGGAGCAAAGTCGTCAGGTATACTCCCCGGTGAGCTCCTCGAGCTTCTCGCGGTAGCTGCGGCTGAGCTTCAGCTCGGTGCCGTCCTTGAGCGTCATCAGGAAATCGCCCGCGGCCCAGGGACGCATCTCCTTCACCTTATCGAAGTTCACGATGGTGGAGCGGTGCACGCGGAGGAACTTCTGCGGGTCGAGCTTCTGCTCCAGGCCGTTCATCGTCTCGCGAATGAGATAGCTTTTACTGCCCACGTGCAGGCGCAGGTAATTACCCTCGGCCTTGATCCAGTCGATCTCGGAGGCGCGCACGAAGAAGATCCGACCATTCGACTTGACGGTCAGCCGCTCGAGATAGTGGTCGCCATTGCCGGGCACCCCCATCAGCGACGCCGTCTTCTCGGGGTGTCGTGAGGTGAGCAGATCGCGGAGCCGCTCGCTATTCCGCTGCAGATCCCGCTCCTCGATCGCCGTCCGCGCGCGCCGGAACGCCTGGCGGAAGCGCTCCAGGCCGAAGGGCTTCACCAGGTAGTCGAGCGCGTTCACGTCGAAGGCGCGCACCGCGTGCTCGTCGTGCGCGGTGACGAAGATGACAGAGGGGATCTCCACGGAGGGGATCTCCGCCGGCGCCATCTCCTGCAGCAGCCGGAAGCCATCCAGCCCGGGCATGTCCACGTCGAGGAGTACCAGGTGCGGAGGCCGCTCGCGGATGGCCGCCAGCGCCTCGTGGCCATCCGCGCACTCGCCGACGATCTCCACCTCCGGCTCAGAGCCTAGGCAGGCACGCAGACTCGCGCGGGCGAGCGGCTCGTCGTCCACGATCAGTACGCGCAGCCTCATCGCCCGTCGTCCTCCCCCGGGCTCTCCGCCACCGGAAGGGTGAAGTGGAAGGTGCTCCCCACCCCCACGCTG
>JBPCIT010000094.1:0-4485 GCA_051006015.1 Longimicrobiaceae bacterium | reverse complement strand
TCTTGCCCGCTGCACCGAATATCCCAACCGTATCGATAAACGACCGGGCAGCGAACGGCGGGCGTCCGCCGGACGCGATGTGGAGCGGGTTTCCGCCCGTGAGGGCGGCCGTAGCCCCAGACGGGTCCTTTATGGGCCCGCCGGCTGCTGGCGCAAGACGTTTGGGCATGGCAGATTGGGCGAGCCCTCACCCCTGGCTCGCCCGACAAGTTCCCCATCTCCCGCATGCGGGAGATGGGGCTAAGGGGGTGAGGGCCTCCCACAACCCGAGAGGCCCATGAACCACCATCGTTCGTCGTCGACCACCCGCGCCGTCCTGGCACTCCTCTGCCTCCTGCTGACCACCGCCGCTCCCGCCGTCGCCCAGGGCGGCGTTCCCTCCATCGCGGAGAGGACACGGGGGATGGAGAGGCGCGACGGATTCCTCCCCATCTACTGGGATGCCGCGGCGGGCAAGCTCTGGCTCGAGATCCCGCGGCTGGAGCAGGAGCTGATCTACCTCCACTCGATGCCCGCCGGGCTCGGCTCGAACGACATCGGGCTGGACCGCAGCCAGCTCGGCAGCACGCGGATCGTGCGCTTCCAGCGCGTCGGGCCGCGGGTGCTGATGGTTCAGCCCAACCAGCGCTTCCGCGCCGAGGGCGCCGACGCCGACGAGCGCCGTGCCGTCGAGGAGTCCTTTGCGCAGTCGGTGCTCTGGGGCTTCACGGTCGAGGCGGCGACCGGAGGACGGGTGCTGGTGGACGCGACCGACTTCGCGCTGCGCGACGCCCACAACGTCATCGGCGCGCTGCGCAGCAACCGCCAGGGCGACTTCCGGCTGGATGCCTCCCGCAGCGCGCCGTATCTGCCGAGCACCCGGGCGTTCCCGCGCAACAGCGAGATCGAGGTCACCCTCACCTTCACCAGCGACAACCCGGGCGGCTTCGCGCGCGAGGTGGCGCCCACCCCCGAGGCGATCACCGTGCGGCAGCGCCACTCCTTCGTGGCGCTCCCCGAGCCGGGCTTCGAGCCGCGCCGCAGCGACCCGCGCGCCGGCTACTTCGGCATCTCCTACATGGACTACGCAACGCCCATCGGCGAGCCGGTGACCCAGCGCTTCATCGCCCGGCACCGGCTGCAGAAGCGGGATCCGAATGCCGCCGTGAGCGGGCCGGTCGAGCCGATCGTCTACTACCTGGATCGCGGCGCCCCCGAGCCGGTGCGCTCCGCGCTGCTGGACGGCGCCCGCTGGTGGAACCAGGCCTTCGAGGCGGCGGGTTACAGAGATGCCTTCCGCGTCGAGCTGCTCCCCGAGGGCGCCGATCCGATGGACGTGCGCTACAACGTCATCCAGTGGGTACACCGCTCCACCCGCGGCTGGAGCTACGGCAGCACGGTGATGGACCCGCGCACCGGGGAGATCATCAAGGGCCACGTGCTGCTCGGCAGCCTGCGGGTGCGGCAGGACTACCTGCTCGCCGAGGGGCTGCTCTCCCCCTACGCCACCGGCGACGAGGCGCCGCCCGAGCTGGCGCAGATGGCGCTCGCGCGCATCCGCCAGCTCTCCGCGCACGAGATCGGGCACACTCTGGGGATCTCCCACAACTACATCGCGAGCGCGCAGGGGCGCGCCTCGGTGATGGACTACCCGCACCCGCTGGTCCAGCTCACCGCGGATGGGCGGATCGACCTCTCTCAGGCGTACGACGACCGGATCGGCGACTGGGACAAGGTCGCGATCACCTACGGCTACGCGGACTTTCCCCGGGGCACGGACGAGGCGGCGGCGCTGGACAGCATCCTCAGCGAGGCAAGGGTGCGAGGGCTGACCTTCCTCACCGACCAGGACGCCCGCCCTGCCGGCGGCGCGCACCCCGAGGCGCACCTCTGGGACAACGCGCGCGACGCCGCGGAAGAGCTGGACCGGATGATGCAGGTGCGGCGGACGGCGCTCAGCCGCTTCGGCGAGAATGCGATTCGGCGCGGGATGCCGCTGGCGACGATCGAGGAGGCGCTGGTGCCGCTCTACCTGCACCACCGCTACCAGCTGGAGGCGGCGGCCAAGGTGCTCGGGGGGCAGCACTACAGCTACGCGCACCGCGGCGACCAGCAGGAACCACTGCGCCCCGCCACTGCCGCCGAGCAGCGCGCCGCGCTGGACGCGCTGCTGCGCACCCTGGATCCGGCGGCGCTGACACTCCCGACCGGGGTGCTGGCGCAGCTCCCGCCGCGCCCCTTCACCTACGGGCCGCACCGGGAGCTGTTCAACCGCTACACCGGGCTGGTCTTCGACCCCATCGCCCCGGCGGTGGTGGCGTCGGACCTGACGGTCTCGATGATCCTGCAGCCGGAGCGCGCCGCCCGCCTGGTGGCGCAGCACGCGATGGACCCCTCGCTGCCGGGGCTGCCGCAGACGATCGACAGGCTGGTGGAGGCGACCTTCGGCCGCCGTCCGGGTAACACGTACGAGGCCGAGGTGGCGCGGGTGACCCAGCGGGTGGTCGTCGAGCGGCTGATGGACCTGGCCGCCGACGCGCCCATGCCGCAGGTGAGGGCGGTCGCCGCGCTCAAGCTCGAGGAGCTGCGCGGCAGCACGCAACGGAGCACGCGCGACGAGGCCGAGCGCGCGCACCTGCGGCTGATCGCCGCGGACGTGGCCCGCTTTGCGGAGCGACCGCACGAGCGGGAGCGTCGCCTCACGCCGCTGGAGGCGCCGCCGGGCGCGCCCATCGGTGAGTGGGGGCCAGAGTGGCCGTGGTAAACTCGATGCGGAACCGGAATGGCTAATTCGCTGCGCGACCTTATCTTCGGCGGAAGCACCACCCGCCGCGAGCTGGCGGAGGTGATCACTCCTCGCTGGTCGTTCGAGGACGTGATTCTGCCCCCCACCACGCGCCGACAGCTCGAGCACGCGCTCGCGCAGATCCGCAAGCACGACGTGCTCTTCCACGACTGGGGGCTGGCGGAGCGTCACTCCACAGGACTGGGTCTGGCCTTCAACTTCGCCGGCCCGCCCGGTACGGGGAAGACGATCTGCGCGGAGGCGGTGGCGAACGCGTTGGGCAAGAAGCTGCTGGTGGTGCGCTATTCGGAGCTCGAGTCCATGTGGGCGGGCAACACCAGCAAGAACGTGGTCTCCGTCTTCCGCTGGGCGGAGGAGCAGGATGCCGTGCTCTTCTTCGACGAGGCGGACGCCATCGCCAGCCGCCGCTTCAGCACGATCGGCCGCGGCTACGAGCGGGAGGCGAACGCGGTGGTCAACGTGCTGCTGCGCGAGCTGGAGGAGTTCTCCGGGGTGGTGATCTTCGCCACCAACATGGCGGCGAACTTCGATCCCGCCTTCGAGCGACGCATCCGCACGCACATCCTCTTCACCATGCCGAACGTCGAGGAGCGCGAGCTGATCTGGCGCGCGCAGCTCCACGCCCGCAAGACGCCGCTGGCCGAAGACGTGAACTTCCGCGCGCTCGCCGAGCGCTACGACAGCAGCGGCGGCGACATCAAGAACGCGGTGCTCAAGGCAGCGCAGATCGCGATCTCCGAGCCGGGCAACGACCGCGAGAAGCAGATCCACCAGCGCCACTTCGAGGAGGCGATTCAGGAGGTGGTCGCCGGCAAGGCAGTGATGGAGCAGTCTCTGGGCGATGGCGCGGGCGCCGAGGCGCTGCCCTACGCCTCCGGCGCCTGGGAGCAGCTCTCGCAGGGCCAGGACACGCTGCAGGGGGAGATGGCGCTGCTGCTGGAGCGCATCGAGGAGATCGACGGCGGCCAGCGGGAGCTGGCCACCCGCATCGAGGCAGTCGCGGAGAGTGTGGAGGAGCGCCGCAGCGCGGAGCAGACCGCGCTCGCGACCTATCAGGAGAGCACGCAGATTGCTCTGGCCCAGGTGCAGTCGGAGTGGTCACAGAAGACCCGCATGCTCCTCTACATGATGCTCACCGCACTGGTGGTGGCGGTCGCGGCGCTGCTGCTGGCCGCGGTGGGATACATGAGCGGGGGAACTCCCGTGCCCTAGCTGTGCTGGACCCCATCGAAGTGGAGCATGATCGGCTCGTCATCGATGTGGGTCTCGAGATGGACCGGCCGCTTCCATAGCCGCTGGATGTTCTCCATCGTCTCGCGCGCCAGGCTCATCTTCAGCGGCACCCCCTCGTAGCGGTGATTCAGCACCAGCTCGCCGCGGTTCATGAAGTTGGCGTCCACCACCTCGATCCAGGGCTGACCGAAGTTGGTCATCATGAAGAGCAGCTTCTCCTTGACCGCCGCGAAGTCGCGATCCGAGATCACGTACTGCCCGCTGATCGGGTTGTACTCGTAGCTGAAGAGGCCGTGCTTGCGCACGAACTCCGGGGTGAGGAACTCGTCGATGAAGGTGATGTCGTTGTAGTGCCGCCGCACCTCGAAGATCTTTTCCCGCCCGTTCATCTCCCCCGTGTCCCAGCGCTTCCTGGTGAGGAAGTCGTCGCACTCCTCCCACTCGCGCCCGTGCTGCCCCTTGTTCCA
>JBPCIT010000093.1:0-8568 GCA_051006015.1 Longimicrobiaceae bacterium | reverse complement strand
CCTCCAGCGCGTAGATGTGATGACCGAGCAGGTCGTCCGCGACCACCTGGCTGAAAGCGCGATCGAACGTCACGCGGGTGTCGACATAGAAGGCCGGTTCCAGATGAACGGAGGCGATCGGCACCTCGTCGCGGTTGACGAGGCGGTAGCTGCCGCGGATCGTCGCTTCTCTCCGGTCGGGATGGATCTCGACGTGCAGGGTCGTCCCGACCCGCTGCGGTTGCGGGATGCCCTCGAAGTGGCCGTAGCGCTTCTCGTATTCGGCGCGGCGCCGTATCAGCTCGTCTTCCGTGATGTGCTCGTTGAGCACATTCGTGTTGTAGAAGATGAAGCCGCCGAGCGCGAGGATGAGGCCAGCCGCCATCGCGCCGGCGCTGGCGGTCGGACGCGTGAAGCGACGACGCGCGATGTGTAGACGTGTCCCGAATCCGGACTCCCTGCCGCGCACCCAGAGCAGCCGCGCCGCCACCGCCAGCAGCAGCGCCCACGCCGCCCAGTACAGCTTGAACCAGAGCCACGGGCCGAGCGACGGCCCGAAGCCGCGCATGTCCGTGAAGGACCACTCCGGGCTGGAGCCGTAGACGAGCAGGTTGTGCTCGATCCCGAGCACGCCGGAGAAGGCGATCAGGAAATACGCGACGAGCACCACGAGCATGCCGAGATGCTTCTGGCTCACCACGGCGTGCACCACGAAGGCGAGCATGGCGAAGAGCAGATACTCGGGGAGCTGAAGCCCGAACAGGATCCGCAGGTAGAGGCCGACCTCGAACTCGTAATGGCCCAGGAGCAGCTGGGCGAGCATTCCCGCCGCGGTCATGCTCGCCATCAACGCGGCGAGCACCAGGCCGAGGCCCAGGAACTTGCCGAGGAGGAGGACCCATTCCGGCACCGACGTCGCGTCCACGGTCTCGCTCAGCCCCGCATCCCGCTCGCGCCACACCAGCTCGCCCGCGAAGTACAGGATGAGCAGCGGTACCATCACCCGGAAGTCAGAGACGTGCGTGAGCGGCGCCGTGAGGTGCTTGGGCAGGATGTAACCCGTGCGGGGCAGCAGCGGAACGCCCCATTGCTCCGATTGCGCCACCACCACCAGAACGACGAAGATGGGAAAGACTGCCAGCAGGAAGAGCCCGGCCGGGCTGCTCGCGATCATCCGGAACGATGACCGTGCGATCGCGAGCGTCTGGCGCAGCTGCGTCACGAAGCCGAACGACTGGCGCACGTGCGGGACGGAGATCGCGACCTGCCCCGGCGCGCTGTCTGCCGGTGTCGGGCCTCTCGCGGCGAACCGCCGCGTGAGCCGGCTCCGCAGGCCTGCCCTGAGCGAGCGAAGCGAGTCGAACGGGTCGTTCGCGGTACGGTGCGCGAAGCGAAAGCGCAGGTACACGAATGCGAGCGTCAGCAGGGCGATGCCGAGCCAGAGCAGCCGGTTCAGCAGCATCGGCCCCTCGAGCGTGAGCATGCGGACGTTCTTCTCGACGATCGTCCACTCCGACATCATCTCGTTCATGATGGCGAACATGCCGATGGGGTCCGCCAGCAGTGCCAGCTCCGGCTGCCCGACCGCGAAATACAGGAGGAGCGGGAGAGGAAAGGTGAAGAAGAGGAGGATCACGCTGCCGAAGTAGCTCGCCATGGCCCGACCGCTCACCAGCGCCGCGGAGAACTGGAAGGTCGTGGCGATGAGCGCGTTGGGGAGCGCGATGAAGCCGTAGGCGGCGAGATAGGCGGCCGGCCTGAAGGGACCGACGATCTCCGGATCCACCCCGGGTGCGTAGACGGCGAGAAGACTGCCCACCTGCACGCCGAGCAGGATCAGCGCGTTGAGGACGAGCGCGGCGAGGAATCGCCCCCCGAGATACTCGGCCTTGCTGACGGGGGCGCTGTACGTGAGAGGATGCATCCCCGTCTGCACGTCGCGAGCTGCCGCTTCGCCGGCTATCGCGGACGCCACCAGCAGCCAGATCAGGCAGCTGATCACGGACACCGACGCGATGATGAACGGCGAGTTGAGGATGAAGTCCTGGGGAAGCGTGACGGGGAGTATGCCTACCCTCGTATTCTGGAACGCGAATACGACCAGAATGGCGAAGGCCAGCCAGGGCCATGGACGGCGTATCTGGTAGGCGAACTCGAAGCGGAAGATCTCCAGGAATTTCATAACCTGACCGCCTCCGCGTGCGCCCCCCGCCGGCCGATATGCCCCGCCATGGTGCTGAAGTAGACGTCTTCGAGGTCCGGCTCGGCGGGCTCGAAGCCGGGGCCGGGCGCCTCCTCGCTGTAGACGTGCACGACGGTGCGTCCCGCGAGGAGCTTGGTCGAGATCACCGCGTGCTCTCGCTCCAGCCCGGCCAGCGCGCTCTTCTCGATCACGCTGCGCCAGATCCGCCCCCTCATCTCCTCGATGGCACCGAGCGGCTCGGCCTCGAGCAGGATCTCGCCCTGGTCGATGATGGCCATGCGGGTGCACAGCTCGCTCACGTCCTCGACGATGTGCGTGGAAAGGATGACCACGCTGTTCTCGCCGAGCTCGCTGAGCAGGTTCAGGAAGCGCACGCGCTCGGCCGGGTCGAGGCCCGCCGTCGGCTCGTCCACGATCATCAGCTTCGGGTTGCCCAGGAGCGCCACGGCGACGCCGAAGCGCTGCTTCATGCCCCCCGAGTAGCCGCCGAGCTTCTGCTTCCGGACCTCCCACAGGTTCACCTGCCGCAGCAGCACCTCCACGACCTCCCTGCGCGCCCGACGCTCGCCGATGCCCTTGAGCAGCGCGAAATGATCGAGCAGCGCCTCCGCGCTCACCTTCGGATAGACGCCGAACTCCTGCGGCAGGTAGCCGAGCGTCCTGCGCACCTCATCCTTCTGGTTGACGACGTCGATGGCCTGCCCTGAGCCTGCCGAAGGGTCATCGAGGCGGACGCTCCCTTCATCCGGCTCCTGCAGCGTAGCCAGGATGCGCATCAGCGTGGACTTGCCAGCGGCGTTGGGGCCGAGCAGGCCGTACATCCCCGCAGGGATCGTGAGCGTCACGTCCTTCAGCGCCTGCACGCCGTTCGGGTAGGTCTTGGATACGCCTCGGATACGCAGTTCCATCATCCCATCTCCATGAAAGTGCTTTGCGCAACAAAGTGTAGTGCCGCCAGATCCACGTGGTTGCCCGGTGTTCTTCTCTACTGGCCGCTCAGCCGAATCCGAACAGCGGCGGGAAGAGGAATGCGACCACCGCCGCCCAGCCGGCGATCACGTAGAGATAGGACATTTGCCAGCCCCACAGGTGTGGGAAGGCCATGCCGCCCCGGAGGAAGCGGGCGTAGAGGAAGGCCGAGCCGGCGAGGTTCACCAGCAGGACCACGTTCATGCCCAGCGCCGCGAGCCGGTTGGGCGTGAACCCGAAGTCGGAGATCCGGCTCCCTATGGCCCAGAGCGCCAGGAGATCCACCAGCAGGGCGGTCCCGACCAGCGTCAGCTGGATCCAGTCGAGGACGCTCGGGGGCGCCAGGGGGTCGCGTGCCGAGATCGAGTAGAGGAGCAGTCCGAAGACCACCACCAGCAGCAGATCGACCGCGATGAGGATCTCCCGCTCGACATCGATCCCCCGCCCCGTGGCCGCCATCGTCACGACGAAGGCGAGGAGCACCAGCGCGAAGAGGGGGATGAAGATGCGAGCCAGGACGGGCGCCATGTTCTCGATGACGCTCTGCTTCGCTTCCACAAGCCAGGTCGCGACCACGGTGGCGCCCACGATCCCGGAGGGCAGGATCCAGTTGTTGACCAGGGGCTCCACGTCGAGGCCGATGGCCTGGAAGAGCGCGAAGGTCAGCCCGATCAGCACGCCCCCGCCCAGGGCGATCAGGACGTAGTAGATGAAGAGCTCGCCGGTGAAGCGGATGAAGTCCATCCGCCTCTCGCTCCCCCGCCACCGTCCGCCGACGTAGGCCACGCCCACGGCCAGCCAGAGGGTGATGGGCAGGTGGAGAATGGTCAGGAGCTGCGTGTCGGCAACCTGCGCGTCGGCGACCGCCGGGGGGAAGGGGAAGGCGTTCACGACGACCGCCGCCAGGGCGAAGGCCGCGGCCAGCCAGAGGCGGCTCGAACTCGGGAGCGGCCGCTCCCACGCGAAATACGCGACGATGAACGGCAGGGTGAAGAAGCTGATGTTGAGCGGGTAGAACGCGCCTTCGTCGTCGAAGCCGATCCCGAAGAGCGCGGGGAGCTTGATCGCCACGGCCGCCGCCACCGCGAGGGCGAGGGCGACCCACATCTTCCGCGACCCGTAGGAGGCGGACGGCTCGACACCGCCGTACCCGGCGTCGCCGGAGAGGACGAGCTGCTTCCAGAGCCGCTCCGAATGCTCCCGCGCGAACTCCCGCGTCAGGGCATCGATCGCTCCCATCCGCTTGACCGCCACCAGGAAGGCCTCGTCGTCGGAGAGCCCCTGGTCGCCGAGGGAAGCGATCTGCTCACGCAGGTGATCCTCCAGCTCCGCCGCGTCCGAGCCGGTGATCGCCTGGCTCCTGCGGAGGTGGGCCCGCCACGCGTCGATCTGCCTCTCGAGGGAGTCCCCCGCCGGGGCCTCCGGGTGCTTCGGTTCCATGAACTCAGCTCTGCTGGGGGTGGGGAACGAGACTTCCATCGGTCTTCGCGTACTCGGCCATGGCCGACCAGATCTTCCGGAGCGCCTGGTCCACCGTCCGCCATTGGCGGCGCTCCTCCGCCAGCTGCTCCCGCCCGGCTTCGGTCACCCGGTAGTACTTCCGCTTCCTTCCCGACTCGGCCTTCTCCCACCGGGATTCCACAAGGCCGGAGCGCTCCAGCCGATGGAGCACCGGGTAGAGCATCCCGTCGGTCCACTCCAGCTCGCCCCCGGACAGCTCACGAACCCGCTGCAGGATGGCGTAGCCGTAGCTGTCCCCCTCGGCCAGGATGGCGAGGACGATCGGCGTCGAGGAAGCGGCTACCAGGTCCTTGTTGATCTCCATGCTTTCACGCGTCGCACGGCGCTAAAGAACCCATCCGGGGATACCTGGCAGTACTATACATAGCAGCGCTAGGTATGTCAACGATCGTGGGCTCGAGGAGTATCGCCGCGGGACATCGCCCGTTTCACTTGCCGTGAATGGCTGCGGTCGGCGAGGCCGAACCGAGCCAGGTCCGACGGAGTCGAGACGTACCCGCCGGACGGCTCATCGCTTCCTCCGGGGTGGGGGATCGGCTCCCGCAACATGGATGGAGCGAGCAGAGCTAAAGAGTACTTTATCGTACAAAGCAACGCGGCGCAAGCCGGCCCCTATGCGTCAATGGAACCCTCTGAGCCGGGGAGAAGGTCTACCGCCCCAACGTCCAGGCTCCCCCGGCAGGTGAAGCTCCGGACCCGGTGGTTGGCTTTGTAGCGCTTCACCGAGCCGCGGGGCGAACGGATCGAGCCGCGTCCGCGCCAGAAACAGAGTCCCGCCTGCGAACCCGGCAGGTCCGCAGGCATGGGGGTGGTTGTGCTACCCGGCAGCGCTCAGGCGACTCACTCCGACGGCCGCCAGGGGCCGACCAGGAAGGGCGTGGTGGTGGGCTGCGGCGAGCCCCCCGCCGGCTCCTCCGTCACAGCGCTCAGGTCCAGGGCGAGCCCCGGTGGTACGGAGAGGGTGATGGTGGCGCGGCCGTCCGGGTCGGTGTCGAAGGTGCCGAGGCTGACCGGCGCTTCCCCTTCGGCGATCCCCCAGAGCTGATAGGTGCGGCCGGCAGCGGCGGGCGGCAGGTCGTAGGCCGCGAGCACCACCACCCCCTGCTCCCGGTTCCAGAAGAGGCGCATCGAGGGTGGCTCGCCCGTGGCGGCGAGGGTGGCGGTCTGCACCCGTGGGCCGAGCAGGGTCGCAAGCAGCGAGTCGCGTCCGGCGACCTCGGTGCGGGCCTCCTCGTAGCGTTGCTCGAGCGCGAGCCGCTCGCCGCGCTCGTTCCAGTAGGCGAGCCCCGAGATCACCGCCAGCGCGAGCGAGGCCGCGGCGGCGAGCCAGGGGAGCCACCCGCCGGCCCCTCCCCTCCTGCTTCCTCCGCCAAACCGGTCGTCCCGACGCTCCTCCTGGCGAGGCGGCGGACTCTCCTCCCGCGCCGGCGCCTGCGGGCGGGCACTGATCGGACGGACCTGCCGGGCCTCGGCGAGGATGCGCTGGCGCAGCCGGGGCGGCGGAGAGACGGCGGGCGCCGCGTGGGCCAGCAGGCCCGCGACCTCGCGCAGCTCCTCGACCTCGCGCTGGCAGTCGGGGCACTCCGCCAGATGGGCCTCGAAGGAGGCGCGCTCCTCCCCCTCCAGCACATCCAGCGCGTAGGGCGCGGCGAGGTCCTGCCACGGATGCGTGCTCATACGGCACCCCCGGAAAGAAGGGGCCTCAGCGCCTGCCGCAGCTTCTCCATCCCCGCTCTCATGCGCGTCTTGACCGTACCCAGGGGTTCATTCAGCTCCGCCGCGATCTCACTCTGTGAGAGTCCGGAAAAATACGCCATCTCGAGCACCCGCCGCTGCGGGCTCGGCAGCTCCGCCAGCGACTGCTGTACCCGCTCGCGCGTCTCGCTCTGCTCGATGCTGCGGTCGGGAGAGTTCTCCGGCGAGGCGACGGGGAGAGCGAAACCTTCGTGGTCCAGCGTGGCGGCGCGCTCGAGCGCCTGCACGTTGCGGCGACGCGTGCGCAGCCGGTCGAGGGCACGGCTGCGGGTGATCATGCAGATCCAGCCGCCGACACTGCTGCGCGCCTGATCGAATCCCCCGGCCGAGCGCCAGATCTGCGCAAAGGCATCGGCCACCACCTCCTCGGCATCCGCCGCGTTGCCCAGCATGCGGTAGGCAAGGGTATAGGCCAGCGAGCCGTGGCGGTCGTAACACTCGCCTAGCGCGCGCTCGTCGCCCGCGGCCATGCGCGCGACCAGCGTCCCGTCTTCTGCCGGAGAAGCTCGCTCCTGGCTCACCTTGTACCTCGCGGGGTGATCACACTGTCACGCGTACGCGCCTCCAAGATGAGGACGAGCCGGCAGAGGTGCAACCCGACCACGATCCTCGCTCGACAGGCATCGCCCGTCCCGCTCTCTCTACCCATATACGGCCACGAGCGGCGGTTCGGATTGCCGGCGGCTTGTAGCCGCGCCGCCCGCGGCGCGGAAACCAATCCGATCTCGGCCGGGCGTCGTATCCCCTTAGGCAAGAGCGCATCAGCGGAGACCCTTCTTCGTAACGAGCGCAGCATATCATCCTTAATTCGGGAGGCAGAGATGCACGTACGACACCTGACCCTGGTCGGCTCGCTCGCACTCGCGGCGGTAATTGGCGCCGGCTGCACAGACGAAATGCCCACGGTGGCGCACGCGGACCACGAGAGCGCGGTCTTCAACCACAACGCGCAGGGCGGCGCGGAGAAGGGCACCACTCCGGGCTGGATGGATGGGAAGACGGTCACCTTCTTCTACAACAAGGACTTCTTCTGCAAGGAGCCGCCGGAGAGCGGCGCGGACAGCGAGTGTGAGGTCGGAGCGGAGCCGGAGGTGTTCCCGCGCGGTGGCAACATTCCGGTCCTCTACGTGACGACGCCGATCGGCTTCGAGCCCGCGGGCCTGCAGTGTCCGGTCGCCGGCGACTGCATCAACCACCCCTCGACGATCGACCTCTCCCGCGTCTTCGGGGCGGGAACGGAGAACGCGGCGCTGCCCCCCCACAGCCACATCGTGGACGTGAAGCGGGGCGGCTGGTGGGAGATCGAGGTGATCGGCGTGACGGATCCGATGGTGTGGGCGGAGATCGAGCGGGCGAAGAGCCTGGAGAGGGTGCGCGAGCTGCAGGCGGCGGGCGTCGGCATCACGGATGACATCCCGAGCAACCTCTTCCTCTTCTTCAGCGTACGTCCGTAACCCGGATGAGCCCGGCGGGGCCGCGGGCGCCCTGCCGGTTCTCCACTTCTCGAGAACGGAGGTGATGGAATGACCACGCACGCAATGGCCGCGCTCCCACTCCCACGCACGCTCCGCATTCCGGGACGGCAGGGAGCGGTCGCCCTGCTCGCGGTAGCGGGCGGCGCGCTGGTGGCGGCGGGGGCGCTGCTCCCCTGGTTCACCCTCTTCGCCGGGCTGCAGGGCTACGCCGGAGTGACCGGTCTGTACGGACGCCTCCTGCTGGGCGGCGGGGTGCTGGCCGCGGCGGGAGGAGTGGGGCTTCTCTTCACGCATCGTCCCGCCCAGAAGTGGATGCCTGGAGCGCTCGGCGTCGTGCTGCTGGCCTTCTCGCTCTGGCTGCTGAGCGGACTGCTGCAGCTGCACGGCCAGCTCCTGGAGAACCCGATGCTGGTGGCCCGGCTGGGGCCGGGGCTGTTCGTCTCCCTCGGCGGCGCCGTGGTGCTCGCGGCCACGCTGCTGCTGGCGTACACCCTCCACAGCGCGGATCCTCCCCCTCAGGACGCGTAAATGGAGGGTGAGCGGGAGCGGTACAGCTTCTCGACCTGCTGGGCGGGCGGTCCGAGCTTCTCCCGCCGCTCCTTGCGCGTGGGCGGCTCGCCCCAGGGCATGCTGCCCACCACCAGCTTGGGCACATTGATGAAGACG
>JBPCIT010000092.1:0-14816 GCA_051006015.1 Longimicrobiaceae bacterium | reverse complement strand
TGCTCGAGCAGTTTCTCTACCCGCACCACGGCGTTCCAGGATCTCTCGAGCGAAAGCGGCAATGTCGAGTGCAGGAGGGGGTCTTCCCCCTGCACTCGTGAAGGGCTCAGAAGAACACCGGCTCCTGATACGCGCCGAAGACCTCCTCCATCGCGTGGCGGATCTCGTAGAGGGTGGCGTAGGCGCGCACCGCGTCGAGCATGGCGGGGATCACGTTCTCGTCCGCGCGGGCGGCGTCCTGCAGCGCCTCGAGGGTGCGGTCCACCTCGGCCTGGTCGCGGGTGCGGCGCATTTCGGCCATCTTCTCGCGCTGGCTGCGCTCGGCCTCCTCACCGATCTTGAGGAGCTGGATCTCCAGCTCGTCCTCCTCGACGACGTACTCGTTGACGCCGACGATGACGCGCTCGGCGCGTTCGATCTCAATCTGCTGGCGCATCGCCGAGCGGGCGATCTCGCGCTGGAAGTAGCCCATCTCGATCCCCGGCACCACGCCGCCGAGCTTGTCCACTTCGGCAAAGATCTCCTCCGCCTCCGCCTCGACCTGATCCGTGAGCGCCTCGACGTAGTAGGAGCCGGCGAGCGGGTCGATGCTGTTCGCCGCGCCCGTCTCGTAGGCGAGGATCTGCTGGGTACGCAGCGCGATCTGCACCGCCTTCTCGGTGGGCAGCGCGAGCGTCTCGTCCATCGAGTTGGTGTGCAGCGACTGCGTGCCGCCCAGCACCGCGGCCATCGCCTGGTAGGCGACGCGCACGATGTTGTTCGCGGGCTGCTGCGCGGTGAGCGTCACGCCGGCCGTCTGCGCGTGGGTGCGAAGGCGCCAGGACTCGGGGTTCTTCGCGCCGTACTTGTCGCGCAGCGTGCGCGCCCAGATGCGGCGGGCGGCGCGGAACTTGGCGATCTCCTCGAAGAAGTCGTTGTGCACGTCCCAGAAGAAGGAGAGGCGCGGCGCGAAGTCGTCCACGTCCAGCCCGCGCGCGATGCCGCGCTCGACGTACTCGAAGCCGTTGCGCAGCGTGTACGCCAGCTCCTGCGCCGCGGTGGCGCCCGCCTCGCGGATGTGGTAGCCGGAGATCGAGATCGGGTTGTACTTGGGCGCGTGCTCGGCGCACCACTCGAACATATCGATGATCAGCTTGAGCGCCGGCTCCGGCGGGTAGACCCAGGCGTGCTGCGCCTGGTACTCCTTGAGGATGTCGTTCTGCACCGTGCCGCGCAGCTGGTCGAAGGGCACCCCCTGCTTCTCGGCGGCGATCAGGTAGAAGGCGAAGAGGATGATCGCCGGACCGTTGATCGTCATCGAGACGGAGACCTGATCGAGCGGGATCGCGTCGAAGAGCGTCTCCATGTCGGCGAGCGAGGAGATGGCGACGCCGCACTTCCCCACCTCGCCGAGCGAGCGCTGATGGTCGGAGTCGTAGCCCATCAGCGTGGGGAAGTCGAAGGCTACCGAGAGGCCCGTCTGCCCGCGCTTCAGCAGGAAGTGGTAGCGCTCGTTCGTCTCCTCCGCGGTTCCGAAGCCGGCGAACTGCCGCTTCGTCCAGAGCCGCGTGCGGTACATGGTGCCGTACGGCCCGCGGGTGTAGGGAAACTCGCCCGGCATGCCGAGGCGCTCGTTGTGGAAGGCCGCCTCCTCCGCACCGACATCGGGCCGGTCGAAGGGGGTGTAGAGCGGCTTCACCTCCGCCCCGGAGACGGTGGTGAAGTTGGCCTCGCGCTTGGGGGTGCGCTCGTACTTCTCCTGCCACTTCGCCAGCGCGCTCCGCAGGGCGTCGATCTCCCGCTCCTTCCGCGCGAGCTGATCCAGCAGTTCTTCCCGCTGCGCGCTCAGTGCCTGCGGTTCCGCGGGGGCGATGTCCTGTTCGAGTGTGCTCATGTCGTCGTCCTTCCTGGGGTTTCGCTGACTACCGCTTGCACGATGCGCGCCGCCACGCTGTAGGGAGATTCGTCGCCGGATTCGAGGGCGTCGAGGGAGCTGTCCAGCATCTCCTCGCCCGGTCCCGCGCGCCAGGCGAGCAGCTTGAGCTGCCGGTCCACCACCGCCCGCACGCGCTCCGCAAGGCGGCCCTGGCGGCGGCGTGAGAGCTCGCCGGTCTGCTCGAGATGCGCCCGGTGCCGCTCCAGGGTCGCGGCCAGCTCCTCGATCCCTTCCCCCGACTGGGCAACCGTCTTGAGCACCGGGATCGCCCAGCCGCCCTGCTCCTCCGCCGCCCGGTGGCTGCGCTCGCGCGCGGCCCTGCCGACGCTCCGCAGGCTCACGCCGTGGTGCCCGGCGCCTGCCGGGGCGGCCTCGCCGAGCCGCATGTGCAGCATCACCTCGAGCTCCTGCGCCAGCCGATCGGCACCCGGGCGGTCGGCCTTGTTGATCACGAAGATGTCCGCGACCTCCATCAGCCCCGCCTTCATCGCCTGGATCGAGTCGCCGGATTCGGGGACGAGCACCACCACCGTCGTATCCGCCGTTCCCGCGATCTCCAGCTCCGATTGCCCCACTCCCACCGTCTCCATGATCACCCGCTCGAAGCCGTAGGCGTCCAGCAGGTCCGCCACCTCCTTGGTGGTGGTCGCCAGCCCACCGAGGGAGCCGCGCGTGGCCATCGAGCGGATGAAGACGCCTGGATCGGTCGAGACGTTGTTCATCCGGATGCGGTCGCCGAGCAGCGCGCCGCCGGTGAACGGGGAGGAGGGATCCACCGCCACGATGCCCACCCGTTCGTCACGTTCGCGGTAGTGGAGCGCGAGCTTGGCGGTGAGGGTGGACTTGCCGGCGCCCGGCGGGCCGGTGACGCCGATGCGCTGCGCCCGCCCCAGCTCTGAGTGGATTTCGTGCAGCAGCCACTCGAAGCCCGGGCGGCCATTCTCCACCAGCGAGATCGCACGTGCGAGAGCGAGGCGCTTCCCGGCGCGGAACTGCTCGAGCAGCTCCTCCTCCGCAGCAGTTTTTGGGTAGCTAATCATCCGGGAAAAGTGGCGCCCGGTCGCGGGAGCGTCAAGCGGAGCGGTGCCCGCGCCGCCGCACGCCGCGCCCGTGCCGAAGCGGGTTCTCCAGCAGGTGCTTGGGAATGACCAAGACGAGGAAGAAGAGGAAGAGCGCCGCCGCGTTGCCGATGAGCAGCACCACCCAGCTGCGCGTCGCGACGAAGACGAGCGTCGCGACCATCGCCATCACCGAGGCGAAGAGCCCAAGCAGCAGCCGGCGCACCAACAGCGCGGCGATCCGCTCCTGGTGCAGCACGTCGGCGGGGTGGGTGCGCAGCCGCAGCTCCTCGCGCTCCGCACGGAGCACCAGGTCGTGCAGCGCGCGCACGGTGTGCTGTAGCTCCTCCACCACGCCGCGCGCGAGGTCACCCGGCTCCTTGCGGAGCGCCTGCAGCAGCTCTCCCCGCATCCGCTGGATGACCGGCTTGGCGACGTCCAGGCCGTTGAAGTCGGCGTCGTAGCGGAACCCGATCCCCTCGAGCAGCACCATCGCGCGGAGGAAGTAGACCAGCTCCTCGGGGAGGATCAGCGGCCAGGTGTAGAAGGTGTCGAAGATCTCCTGCACCATCTCCTGCACCCGGCGGTGCGAGAGCTCGCGGGCACGCTCGAGGATCTCCATGATACGCACCGCGGCCGTGCGGATCTCCGCGCGCGAGATCTCCGGATCGATCATCCCCAGCTCGTACATCACGTTGATGATCCCGTCCACGTCGTCGCGCGCGGCGGCGAGCCCCAGGCGGAAGAGCCGCTCGCGCGTCGAGCGCTCGACCTGCACGATCATCCCGAAATCCAGGAAGACGACCGTGCCGTCCTCCTGCACCAGAATGTTCCCCGGGTGCGGATCGGCGTGCAGCATGCCGTCCACCAGCATCATCCGCATGTAGGCCTCGCTGAGCGTGTCGAGCGTCCGCGGAAAGGAGAGCTCGCCCGACGCGAACTGCGCGTGCAGCCGGTCGACCTTGGTGCCGTGGATGAACTCGGTGACCAGCACGCGCCGCCGGGTGAACTCCTGGATCACTCGGGGAACGCGAACCCGTGGCTCCTCGGCGAAGCGCTGGCGGAAGATCTCGGTGTTGGCGGCTTCCTGCCGAAGGTCGAGCTCCTCGTGGATGCGGCGGTCGAACTCCCGCACCACCGAGCTGAGCGCTCGCACGTGGTGGTTGGGAAAGAGGATGTTGAGGAGGAAGAGAATGCGAAACGAGATGTCCAGGTCCAGCGCCACCAGCCGCTCGACGCCCGGGCGGATCACCTTGACGGCGACCTCCTCCCCATTGCAGGTGGCCCGGTGTACCTGCCCCAGCGAGGCGGCGGCGAGGGGGATGCGGTCGAAGCGCTCGAAGAGCTCGTGTGCCGGGCGGCCGAGCTCCTCACGGATCACCTCGTCGATCGCCTCGACCGGCACGGCGGGCACCGCATCGTGCAGCCGCGCGAGCTCGGAGAGGTAGGGCTCGGGGATGATGTCCGCGCGGGAGGAGAAGACCTGGACGAGCTTGATGAAGGTCGGGCCGAGCTCCGCGATGGCGTCCACGATGCGACGCGCCCGCGCCTGATGGGCCTCCACCGGCAGGCGTCGAGCTGCCCCGAAGAGGATCCAGCGACGCCGGTCGCGCAGAAAGGCCACGACGAACGGCACCAGCCGACGCAGGATCTCCCAGGTGCGGCCGATGCGGCTGCGAACACGGATGCGCGCGCCCTCACCACCACCACGCGCAGGAGCCGGAGGCATGGGACGGGCGACCGGCTCGGGTCCGGCGGAAACGGAAACGTTCATCTCACTTCAACATCTCAGTTTCTCTCGCAAAGACGCGAAGAGCGCAAGGAACCACGGAGAATGAAGCAGTTCTTTGCGTCCTCTGCGTCTTTGCGAGAGGCACTTCACGAAGATCCCCGTGCCTCGGCGATGTAGCGGCGCACGTTCTCCTCCAGCACCGTCAGCGGCACGGCGCCGCTCCCCAGCACCACGTCGTGGAAGGCGCGGACGTCGAAGCTCGTGCCCAGCTCGCGCTCCGCCTCCTGCCGCAGCTCGCGGATCTTCAGCTCGCCTGTCTTGTAGGCGAGCGCCTGCCCCGGCCAGGCGATGTAGCGGTCCACCTCGTTGGTGATGTTGAGCAGCGAGAGCGCACTGTTCTCCGCCATGAAGCCGATCGCCTGCTGGCGCGTCCATCCCTTGTAGTGCATCCCGGTGTCCACCACCAGGCGGCAGGCCCGCCACATCTCGTAGGTGAGCCGCCCGAAGTTGCTGTAAGGGTCCGTGTAGAAGCCGGATTCGAGTCCCAGCCGCTCGGCGTAGAGCGCCCATCCCTCGGTGAAGGCGGTGAAGCCGGAGAAACGTCGGAAGCTGGGGATCCCCTCGAGCTCCTGCTGGAGGGCGATCTGCAGATGGTGCCCCGGCACGGCTTCGTGCAGGGAGAGCGCTTCGACCTCGTAGAGCGGACGGCTGCGCAGATCGTAGGTGTTCACCCAGTAGGTGCCGGAGCGTGTGCCGTCGCCGGAGGGGCGCGAGTAGTAGGCGGTCGTGGTGCGCGGCGCGATGAAGGCCGGGATCTCGCGAATGCCGTACGGCATGCGGGGCAGTCGGCCGAAGAGGCGCGGCAGCTGGCCGTCCATCCGCTTGAGCACCAGTGAGGTGTGGCGCAGCAGCTCCTCCGGCGAATCCACGTAGAAGCGGGGATCGCTGCGCAGGAAGGTGAGGAACTCCTGGAAGGAGCCGCGATGCCCGGCCTGCCGCATGATCTCCTCCATCTCCGCGCGGATGCGGCTCACCTCGGAGAGGCCGCGCTGGTGCACCTCGTCCGGCGTCACATCCAGCGTCGTGTAGGACCGCACCAGATACTCGTAGTACTCCTGCCCGTTCGGCAGGTCGCGGGCGGCGATCGTCTGCCGCGCGCCCGGCACGTACTCGCCCGTCATGAACTCGAGGAACTCCTGGTAGGCGGGGACCACCGATCCCCGGATCGCCTCGCGCCCGGCGGCTTGCAGCCGCGCGCGCTCCCCCTGCGGGACCGACGCGGGAAACTCCGCAAAGGGCTTCCAGAGCAGGCTCTGCGCGGGGTCGGTGACGATGTGCGGCTGGATCGTCTCCTCGACGCCGGTCAGCACCACCCGCGGCAGCGCGTAGCCGTCGCGCACTCCGGTGCGCATCAGCTCCACGTGCTGCGTGGCGTACTCGCGGAAGGCGCGCAGCCGGCCGATGTAGTTCTCGTAGTCCTGCACCGTGGTCAGCGGCTGCCGGTCCGGGAGCTGCGGAAAGGAGGTGTGGAAACCCTCCCGGTTCGTGATCGGCATCAGGTAGTCGCGGAACTCGAACGCCTGCAGCTCGTTCTCCCGCAGCCGACGGTAGATGTCGTAGCTGATCTGTTCCTCCCGCGGCAGACTCGCGCGGTCGATCCGCTGCAGCCGCGCGAGGAAGCCGCGCACCTCGGCGGCGCGCCGCTCCTCGTCAGCCGCCGAGACGGAGCCGAGCAGCGCGTTGTAGCGCGGATCTCCCAGGTTGGTGGCGAGGAGCGGGCTCTCGCGCAGGCGGAACTCCCAGTCCTCCGCGAAGAGCTGCTCGAGCTGTGCGGAGGGGCCGGACGCAGCGCGCGCCGCGGGCGCTCCTCCCGTGACAGGAGCGGTGGTGGTGGCGGGCGCACAGGCGGCCACTACCGTGGCGGTGACTACGAGGAAAATCGATTCACTTCGTTTCATCGTCCGTGGATCCTGGTCGATTGAGGTACTCGCGGGCAAGAGTTAGTGTTCTCCCCTCCTCCCTTGCGGGGGAGGGGCCGGGGGAGGGGGGTCTTGGCGGCTGGAACGAGAGATCTGTGTACACCATAGCCCATACGGCGATCGCTTCCTCCCGGACGTTGTCGAGAAAGGTCGAGTCGCCATTCCGCCACCTGCGCTCCGCGACAAGAACGCAGCTGACCGACAGGTCCGCCGCTAACGAGATGTCGGATGCCAGGCCGGAGACCCGTGTTGCTTCGTCGAATCGCTGCTCGATCTCGTCCAGCACCACCACCACATCCACATCCGATTCCGCATCGGCCTCCCCGCGGGCATAGGAGCCGAACAGGTACAGCCCGCGCAAACGCTCGCCGTAGAGCTCCTCCAGCCCCTTCCGCAGGCAGCGCAGGATCTCCTGGATCTCCGCCTCCGTCCTGACTCTCAGCCCGTGGTGCTCGGCGGGGCGCATGCGACTCACTCCCACTCGATGGTGGCGGGCGGCTTCGAGGAGACATCGTAGCAGACGCGGTTGATTCCCTGCACCTCGTTGATGATGCGCGTCGAGATGCGCGCGAGTACGTCGTGCGGGAAGGGATACCAGTCGGCGGTCATTCCGTCCCGGCTGGTCACCGCCCGCAATGCGCAGACGAATTCGTAGGTGCGCTCATCCCCCATCACCCCGACCGATCGCACGGGCAGCAGCACCGCGAAGGCCTGCCAGATGTCGTCGTACAGCCCCGCGATGCGGATCTCCTCCAGGTAGATCGCATCGGCGCGCTGCAGGATGGCCACCTGCTCGCGGTCGACGGGGCCGAGCACCCGGATCGCGAGCCCCGGCCCCGGAAAGGGATGGCGCCCGATCAGCTCCTCCGAGAGGCCGAGCTCGCGCCCTACCCGCCGCACCTCATCCTTGAACAGCTCCCGCAGCGGCTCGATCAGCTCGAACTTCAGGTCGGGCTTGAGGCCGCCGACATTGTGGTGGGTCTTGATCGTCGCCGAGGGCCCTTTCACCGACACCGATTCGATCACGTCGGGATAGAGCGTGCCCTGCACCAGGAAGCGCGCCTCGGCGCCGATCCGCTCCGCCGCCTCCTCGAAGACGTCGATGAAGGTGTGGCCGATGATCCGCCGCTTCTCCTCCGGCTCCTCCACTCCCGCAAGCCTGTCGAGGAAGAGATCCGAGGCATCCACCACCTCCAGATGGATTCCCATGTGCCGGCGAAAGGTGCGCTCGACGTTGTCACGCTCGTTCTGCCGCAGCAGCCCGGTGTCCACGAAGATGCAGCTGAGCCGGTCGCCGATGGCGCGGTGCACGAGGGCCGCGGCCACACTCGAGTCCACCCCGCCGGAGAGGGCGCAGATCGCCTTCGCATCGCCGACGACGCGGCGGACGCGCTCGACCTCGGCGTCGATGAAGGAGCCGGGCGTCCAGGTCGGCTCGCAGTCGCAGACGCGGAAGAGGAAGTTGGAGATCATCTCCTCGCCGCGTGTGGTGTGCGCCACCTCGAGGTGGAACTGCACCCCGTAGATCGGCCACTCCTCCGAGTGGAAGGCCGCGCAGGGCAGACCTGGCGTACTGGCGATGATGCGGTAGCCGGGCGGCAACTCCGCCACATGGTCGCCGTGGCTCATCCAGACCTGCGTCAACTCCCCGGGATGAAAGCCCTCGAGGATCCCCTCGGGGTGCTGGATTTCGATCTGCGCGCGTCCGTACTCGCGCCGGCCATGCTCGACCACGCCGCCCTCGAGGTGGGTGATGAGCTGCATCCCGTAGCAGACGCCGAGGATCGGAACTCCAAGGCGGAGCAGCTCGGCGTCCGCGGTGGGCACATCCTCGCCGTAGACGGAGGAGGGACCGCCCGAGAGGATGATCCCTTTCGGCTCCCAGCCGCGGATCCAGTCGAGCGAGCGCGTCGGCGGATGGATCTCGCAGTAGACCCGCTCCTCGCGAACGCGGCGGGCGATGAGCTGGGTGAACTGCGAGCCATAGTCCAGGACCAGGACGCGGTTCCTCTCAGCTTCACCTAGCGGAGCTGCGGGCTCGGCGGGCACGACGGCGGCGCTCCGGCGCTCATCGGCGTGCGGCGGTTCAGCGGCACTCTGCTCCGGGGGAGATGGTCTGTGCTCCACACGATCTCCGGGACGGGTCACCAGCAAGCGAATGGGGATACGGGAAGATACGGCGGCGAGGGGCGGTGGGGGAAGAGCGGGGAAAGGCTATCAAGCCGGATCAAGCACCGGCACCCGGACGGCGTGGGTAGCCAGCGAGCGAGGCGAGGTGCGCGGCGTTCTCGGGGCTGATCAACCGACCGACCAGGCGAAATGGCACCCGCGCGCCATCCACCAGCGCCAGCGTCGGAACGGTACGGATGCGCAGCTCCTCTGCGCGGGCGCGTCCCCCCTCCTCCTCGAGGCCGATGACCTCCAGCGGCAGCTTCATCGCGCGGGCGATCTCCCGCGCTACTGGCGCCTTGGCGTGGCAGACGCCGCACCAGTCGGCCGAAAAGAAGAGCAGCTTCATCTCTTTCGCGCGATCGGGGGTGTCAGCTCCCCGCGAAGGCCGCGACGAGGCGCAGAGCGGCCTCGCGCACGCTCAGCGGACGAACCGTCCGCCCGAGCTGCCGTCCCTCGTACGGATTCTGATCGAAGTGCAGTCGCGCGATCAGGAGTGCGCCGCGTTGCACGAGGTCATGCTCGACCGCGCTGCCGTGGCCGGCAACGTGGGTGCGGCCGTCGAGATAATAGATACCGGCGCCCAGCTCGACACGATTCGTCCATGCGCTGCCGGCGATCGGAAACTCGTAATCAGGGGAATCGAACTTCATCAACCCTCTTGGAGACGGAGCGCCCGCTCGGCACGCCGAGCCGCGGAAAGGGAGAGGTACCCCGCGGGGCAGCACGGAGTTCGATCCGCGCAACCGAGAGTGCAAAGGCACCGTCGCCGTATGTCGGACAAGTGAATTTCTCGTGGAATGGCGCCACTGTGGAGGCAAACGGATTGGGGCTGCGACAGGTGCGTAGAAGATGGCTCTTGACGTGCGCCGCAAATGCGGCATTTTGTATCCCATACTCCATAGCTCCACCCACTCTGCGAGACTCGAATGGACCTGCTCCCGCGAGTCTGCCGCAGCCGCCCGTCCGTGCCGCTCCATCTCCGGAGCGGGAGGCTGCGGTAAGTGTCCCACCTCGGCTCTCCGGCTGCACGCCGCGAAAACGGCGGGAGACGCATTCCCGCCGCGCCATACGCGAATGCGCGCATGCCCGCCAGGCTGATTCGAGGCGTCCTCGCGAGCGCGGTTCTGGTGCTCGTGCTCGGCATGGCCGCCTGTGCGGCGCGGGCACCTGGGTCGGCGCAGTTCCTCTCGGCTTCGCCATGGGTGGCTGCCTGGACTCCGGCGGGGGAATTACCACTCGTCGGCAGCGCCGCGCCCCAACACCCGCCGATCTGCGGCGCGGCGGAGAGCACCTCACCAGCGAGCTACGGCGGACCTGGCGGCGCGGATCCTTTCTGCGCTCCGGTGACTTCCCGCTCTCGCCGGTGCGGATCGACTGGCAAGCTGCGGATCCACGCCGCGAGCGACGGCTTCGGCACCACTCACATGCGTCGCGTTCGCTCCCGTTCCCCGCCACCACACCTGACCCGATAGCAGCACGTATGCCAGGGCAGCGCCGGCTCCCCGGCTGGAGAGAGCGCATTCGGGAAAGCTCTCCGCCCAGGCGCAGCAGCACGACGTTTCACTGGCACTTGGGACGTGCTCGATCTCTTCATCCTCAACCCCAGGCCCGCCATGATTACAGCGACCGCGATGGAAACCAAGGAGCTACGTTTGACGGACGGATCGACCGTGCTGGTGAACGACGAAGACTTCTGGCGCTTCTGGAAGCACCGCCTCTCCGCCTATCCCAGTGGGATCGTCTATTTTCGCGAGGAGAACCGGGTATACCTGCTCCACCGGGAGATCGTAGACGTGCGTGATAGGCGGATCGTCATCCATCTGGATGGCGATCCTCGCAACTGCACGCGCGAGAACCTGCTGGTTCAGGACCGCGGCGTCTTCGCCCGTGGACGCAAGGGCCACGGCTCCTCGCCTTACAAAGGGGTCTCGCGGTATCGGAACGGCAAGTGGCAGGCGACGATCCGCATCGACGGCAAGCTGCTCTGGCTCGGCGCCTTCAACGACCCCGCCGAGGCGGCGACCGCGTACGACGAGGCGGTTCTGAAGTATCGCGGACGCTCGGGGTTGCTCAACTTCCCCACCCGTCGACGGCGCCGCAGCAAGGACGAGCCGCGCACGCCGGAGACCGAGACGGCGCTGGCCGAGGCCGAGTAGATCGTCGATCGACCCAGCAGCCTTCCGGAGGCTGCCCACTCCATCGAGGGTCGGGAGAGCACCGCCCGCCGCGCGGCTTTCCGTCGTGCGGGGACGGGTGGCAGCTGCAGCGGCTCCCAATCCACCCACAGCTCTTCCAAGGAGCGATCATGCACCACCGACGCGTCGCCATGATCCTCCTCGCCGCCGCGATCGGTGCGGGGTGCGCCTCCAGCGCGGAGGGGAACGGCGCCCAACAACCGACCGAGGTGATCACGGCGCAGGAGATTGCCGGCGTCGAGGTCAACGATGCCTTCGAGGCGGTGCAGCGGCTCCGTCCGCAGCTCCTGCGCACCCGCGGCACGGCAACGGTGCGGAGCGCGGGGCCGGAGGGGCAGCCGACCGGCATCGCCACGCAATCCGGAACCGAGCTGACGGTGTACGTGGACAACCTGCGGGTGGGAGGCGTCGAGGCGCTGCGAAACATCTCGGCGCGGCGGGTGCAGGAGATTCGGTACGTGAACGCCCGCGACGCCGCCACCAGATACGGCACCGGCCACATCGGTGGGGTTCTCGAGGTCAGGTTGAAGCAGTAGAGGCCGAGATCCGGCGCCGAGGCCGCCGCGGAGCGATCGCCGCGCCCGGTGCGCGGTGAGACCTACTGCGCGGAACGGCTACCGAGCACCGCCGCGACGGTAACTTCCTGCCCCTCCCGAAGCACGGTGATGCGAACCCGGTCACCGGGCCTGCGAGCCCGTAACGCATCGGTGAAGGCGTAAAGGTCCGCGACCTCCTGCTCGTCCATCCCAACGATGACGTCGCCGCCCTGCAATCCCGCCTGCTCCGCGGGCGAACCGGCTCGCACGCCGCTGATGCGCACGCCGCGCTCGGCGGGGGAGAAGTCCGGCACCGTGCCGAGGTAGGCGCCATACCCCCTGCCCTCCGCCATCCGCGGCGGCGTACCCACCCCGCGCTGCAGCGTCAGGGCTGTCGGGCGATCGGCTACCGCGCGTGCCAGCCGCGCCACCAGGGAGGTGACGCGCCTCAGCCCCTCGTAGTCGATCTTCTCCCAATCGTCCGACGGGCGGTGGTAATCGTCATGCACATTGGTGAAGAAGTGCAGCACGGGAATGTCGCGCGCGTAGAAGGAGGTGTGGTCGCTCGCGCCGTAGCCGTCGCCATGGCCGACGAAGCTGATGCCCTCCTCCGCAGCCGCCGGAGCGAGGAGGCCGTTCCACTCGCTGGCGGTCTCCGTACCGTAGACGAGCAGCGGCCCCTGCTCCAGCCGGCCGACCATGTCCATGTTCAGCATCGCGCGGGTACGCTCGAGCGGCAACGTCGGATTCGCGGCGTAGTGCGCGGAGCCGAGCAGGCCGAACTCCTCGCCGGTGAAGGCGACGAAGACCACAGTGCGTGCCGGGCGCTTCCCGCGGCTGAGCTGCTCGGCGACCACCAGCAGGGCGGCGACGCCGGAGGCGTTGTCGTCGGCCCCGTTGTGAATGGCGTCCTTCTCATCCGGCGCGAGCGAGAACATCCCTCCGCGACCGAGGTGATCGTAATGCGCTCCGACCACCACCGCCTCCGCCCGCAGCCGGCGGTCGGCGCCTTCGAGCATCGCCACCACATTCCGCCCGGTCCCGCCTGGCGCATGGGGATTCACCGCGCTCGCCAACGGCACCTCCTGGAAGAAGGTACCGGCGTCACCCGCCGGCCGAAGCCCCAGGCGGCGGAACTCCGCGGCGATGTAGTCGCCCGCGCAGCGCTCGCTCTCGCTGCCGGCGAGCCGTCCTTCGAGCGCGTCGTCGGCTAGGTAGCGCACCGCAGCCTGCGGCTGGCCGAGGGAGCCCACGAGCGCGGCGCGCGCCGGGCAGGTCTGTGCCGCCAGCGGCGCGCCAGCGAAGAGCAGCGCGAGGACGAGTAGATACGTGACCGAAAGTCTGCTCATCCGTGCCATGATCATCCGGGTGGTCCATGCAGCGCACACAGCGTTTGTCGCCCTACGCTCCACCACATCACGGGCGCTCTACCCAATCCGCGATGAAGAGGTTGGTGTCGCCACGCTGCTGCCCGCCGCGGTTGGAGGCGAAGACGAGCTTGGTGCCGTCCGGCGAGAACATCGGGAATCCGTCGAAGTCGGGATCGTGCGTGATGCGCCGCAGGCCGCTCCCGTCGAGGTCGATCAGATAGAGGTCAAAGTCGCGGCCGCCCGGGTTGTGGAGGTTCGAGCTGAAGATGACCTGGCGCCCGTTGGGATGGAAGAAGGGGGCGAAGTTCGCGGCCCCGTTGCGGGTGATCTGCCGCTTGTTCGAGCCATCCGCGTCCATCACCCAGAGCTCCACCAGCCCCGGGCGGATCAGACGCTCGCGCAGCAGCGAGCGGTAGTCTGCAAGCTCGGCGGGATCGATGGGATGATGCGCGCGATAGATGATCTTGCTTCCGTCGGGGGAGAAGAAGGCGCCGCCGTCGTAGCCCTCCTCGTGCGTGAGCCGCCGCAGGTCGCCGCCCTCGGCGTTCATCGTGTAGATCTCGAGATCGCCGTCGCGGTCGGAGGTGAAGACGATCCGCGAACCGTCGCGCGAGATGGTGGCCTCCGCGTCGTAGCCCGTGCGGTCGGTGAGCTGCCGCAGCCCGGTGCCGTCTGGCCGCGCGACGAAGATGTCGTAGGGGTGCAGCGGCCAGACGTAGCCGCGGCTCCGGTCCGGCGGCGGCGGGCACTCGGGGCTGCGGTGGTGCGTCGAGCTGTAGAGGATGCGGTCGCCAGCGGGGAAGAAGTAGCCGCAGGTCGTGCGCCCCTGCCCCGTCGAGACACGCCGCAGATTCCGGCCATCCACATCCATCACGTACATCTGATCGCAGCCGGCGGCCGCGGGAGTGGACTGGAAGATGAGCTGCCGCCCGTCGGCGGAGAAGTACGCCTCCGCGTTCTCCCCGCCGTGCGTCAGCATTCGCAGGTTCGCGAGGTGGCTCTCCTCCGGGAGGGCGGCATGCGGCATCGCGCCCGTCCGCGGCATCGGCTCCGCCGCCGCGGGTGCGGCGGCGAGTGTGCTGCCATCGCGCGGGCCCGCGGCGACCGCGGCAGATTGCGGAGCAGTGCAGGCGGGAAGCAGGCTCAACGCAAGGAGAGCGCAGAGCGGCCGGGGGTCCAACATCAAGAGATTCTCCAGCGGATCAACAGTGATCGTATCCTGCCGCGTCTGGGCAGGTCTTTCGCGCAAAGTATAGCGGACCCGCAATCGCACGGGTAGGCGAGGAGCGGTCGGCTCAGGAGGAGATCGACCCTTCCTCCCGCTCCGGATGGTTGCTGAGCACCAGCACCTCCGAGGGTGCCAGCTCCCGAATCTCGACATAGGCTTTCCCCTCCGCGGCGTGGTGCACCGGAACGCGTGACCCGACCGGGTGAGCACCGCCGTAGCCGCCGGGGTCGGCGGCGTGGGCGGTGTTCAGCACGACCGTCATCGCACTCCCCGGCGCGTTCAACCCTGCGTCCACCAGCACGTCCGCGCCGCGCGGCTCGGTACCGTGGCCGTTGAGCACGCAGAGTGCCTCCTCGTCGTCGAGGATGCGCGACCAGGCGAGGATCTCGCCGGGGCCGTGCTCGGCGAAGGGTCGGCCGAGGAAGGAGACCGGCCGCGGGTACTGCCGTCCCTGGCGCACTACCGGGAAGTCGGCGCGTAGCGCCGCGAGGGCGGCGATGCGCAGATAGGCCGGGTGCTGCTCGTCGAAGCAGTGCTGGCCGCGGGTGCCGAAGGGGCCGAAGCCGGGGAGCGCCTCGTCCAGCCCCGCCGCTCCCTCCTGCAGGCCGGCGCGTCCGCTGCGGCGCGGGTG
>JBPCIT010000091.1:0-5816 GCA_051006015.1 Longimicrobiaceae bacterium | reverse complement strand
CCGGGGCTGGAGCGCTCCCCCTGGATGTTCATGAACTCCGGACCGTAGCGGAACTTGCCGAGGTAGTCCTGCAGCGGAAAGATGAAGCTGGTGCCGGCGTAGTTCGCCTCGAAGCCCATGATCCGATCGAGCTCGGTCGGATGGGCGATCGCCTCGTGAATCGTCAGCCAGAGGTGCGAGGGGAGCAGCACCAGATCGTAGCGGCCGGGCTCGACCGCGCGGGCGGAGAGCTTCTGCACCGCCTCCTCCGCCCAGCGGGGTGCATTCTCCACGAGGCGCGCGTCGCGCACGTGCTCGTAGCCGAGCCCCATCGGCTGCACATCTGTCGAGACTCGCGACTGGAAGTCGGAGAAGTCCTGCGAGACCGCGGTGATGTTCATCCGCGGGAAGGAGCGGTAGATCGTCTGGTCGGTGTAGGTGCCCTCCGTCGAGGCGAAGGTCTTCTCCTCGCGCAGGAAGAACATGAAGGAGTTGACGAAGCGCGCGCCCTGCACCCCGAGCGCCGCCTCGTTCGCCTGAAGCAGCAGTGCCACCTTGTCTTCGATCGGGACGTCGAAGGGGTCGAGCTCGATGGGGGATCTCCAGGTGGCGTTCTCGTGCCGCTCGGCAGGCGCGAGCTCGACGGGGCGCACCTGCGCGGCGCGGTTGGCTCTCGCCTGGTCCGCCGCCTGCCGGGCGACGCGCACCACCTCCTCCGCGTTCAGCTCGCGGCTGGCCGCAAAGCCCCAGGTGCCGTCCACCAGCACCCGCACGCCGAAGCCGAAGGTCTCCTGGTCGGTGAAGCCGGTGATCTGCCGCTCGCGCGTCGTGATAGACTGGTTGCGGTTGCGGTTGATGCGGACGTCGGCGTACTGGGCGCCCGCGGATCGTGCCGCGTCGAGCGCGCGCATCGCCAGGTCGCGTGGGTCCCCTTCGGCGGCGCGGGCGATCTCCGCGCCCGGCGCAACGACGCCGCGCGGCGCGCAGCCCACCGACAGCCCCGCCGTGATGAGCGCGCTTTGCAGGAGAAACTCTCGACGATCCATAGAATCTCCGGGTGTGGGGGAAACGTGTGCCGGACGAAACTAGAACACCGGTTCCAGGCAGACAAGAGCCGGCAGGCAGGCGTGCCGCTTGCGGTGCTCCCGGCCCATGACGAACGGGTCTCCTCACATCGCGGTGATCGGGGCCGGCCCCGCGGGGCTGACGGCTGCGTTCCGGCTGCAGCAGGCGGGCGCGGCGGTGAGCGTCTTCGAGGCGCGGGACCATGTAGGTGGCCGCATGCACACCGACGAGACGGAGGGCTTCCGGATCGACGGCGCCGCGCAGCTCTTCGGCTCCACGTACACCGAGCTATTCCGCCTGCTGCGAGATGCCGGCGCCGCCGAGCTCGCGCGCCGCACTTCGGGACGCGACGCGCTCTGGCGGCGGGGGCGCGCACATGAGGTGGTGTACGGATCGACGGCCAGCATGCTCGCCACCAGCGCCGTACCCTTTGCGCTGAAGATGCGGATGGGGGCGAAGTACCTCCCCTTTCTCACGCAGCACGCGGAGAGCCTCCAGACGCACGCGCTGGAGCGCGCGGCGCCGCTCGACCGTGAGTCAATCGACAGGTGGGGACAACGCGAGCTAGGTGCAAACTTCATCGATACGCTGGTGTATCCGCTGCTCGCCGCCGGCTACGGCGGGGCGCCGGAAGAGACAGGCGCCGCGGTCTACCACATGATGGCGCGCCAGGGGATGGCCGCGGAGGTGTTCGCGCTGCGCGCTGGGGCCGCGAGCCTCTGCCAGGCACTCGCGGCGCGCGTACGGGAGAGCGGTGGCGAGGTGCGCACCGGGGCGAGGATCGGCGCAGTGCAGCCCACCGGAGAGGGGGTCCGCCTCGCCGGAGAGGGGTGGGCGGAGGAGTTCACGGGCGCCGTGATTTCGGTGCCGGCCCCTGCTGCGCGCGCGCTCCTCGGCGATGAAGTGGGCGGGGCAGGGGAGTGGTTGGCGGGAGTGCGCTACCGACCTCACCTTTCGCTCGCGCTGCTTCTCGACCGGCCGACGGGCGTGGATTACTTCGGCCTCTCCTTTCCGAGGGGCGAATCCGAGGTCGTCGCCGTGGCGTGCGTTGAGGAGAATAAGGCTCCGGAGCTGGTGCCTGCGGGAAAAGGGTTGCTGGTCGCCTTCCCGACGCCGCACCAGGCGGCGCGGCTCCTGGAGGCGGAAGCTCAGACGATCGCAGAGGCGATGCTTCCGGAGCTACGCAGCGTGTTCCCTGGGCTGGAGAGCCGGATCCTGCGGGCGCGAGTCTATCGCTGGGAGGAGGGGGTCTCCCTCTTCTACCCCGGCTACCTCGATCATCTGCAACGCTTCGGCAGTGGAGCGGCGGAGGGTGAGGCGCCGCTCGTGCTGGCGGGCGATTATCTCACCGCGCCTACGGTGGAGGGCGCGGTTCTCTCCGGTACCCGAGCGGCCGACCGGCTGCTCCGGCGTCTGCGCGCGGTTGACACTCTCGCCGCTGGCTGATAGCTCTCGCACCATGGAAGACCTGCTCTTCGAGCCCGACCTCTGGTGCGGCCGCCCCTTTCGCGAGCACCGCGAACTGCTCGCCTCCGCGCTGCTCGCCGAGCTCGAGGGAGCACCCGGCGTGACCGGCACCCGCATGGAGGTCGGCCCCGTCGGCCGCGAGTACGACGCGGCGGCGGTGGTGGAGACCGACGTGGGCGATCTGCGAACGCCGCTCTGGTCGCACGCGCGGGCGAGCATCTTCTGCGACGCTTCGATCCACCCCGCAAATCGCAAGCAGCTCGCACCCGGCCTCGCGGTGAAAGAAGCAGCGGATCGCCTGCGTCGGCGCCTGGCAGTCCCCTATGCGCTCGAATCGCGCGGGCTGACCATCACCTACGAGGTCGAGCCTGGTGTCGAGCGCAGCTGGTCAGCCGAGCGCTCGCGCTTCCGCGGCCGCACGGCGGTGACTCGCGAGGACCGGATTGCCGATGCCGCCGAGGTCGACCTGCGCGACCTGCTCGCCCACTTCTACGAGGGTCCCGCGCTGCGGCTGGTGGGCGAGGACGGCACGGCGTTTCTGCTCCCTGCCAGCGCTGACCCGACCCACGGTCCGCTGGTCTCCCTCTGCGTCGCCTGCCACCGGTGGAGCGAGGGCGCCATCTCCGAGTGCCCACACTGCGGGAAGCCGGTGGAGGTGGTGTCCGCCACTCGCGCCGCCCGCCGCTGACCGATCCGCTCTCCCCGAGGATTGCAATGACTCCCGATCGGCAAACGCACTCTCCGCCGGCGCCTGCATCCGGTGGCGCGACCCACCTGGAGTGCACCTGGTGCGGAGCCGGCTACCCCAGCGAGGAGCTACACCGGCTCTCCCCCTGCTGTCAGCGGCCGCTCTACCCGCGCTACGATCTGGAGGCGATCAGGCGCCGGATCACGCGGGAGGAGCTGGCGAGCCGCCGCTCCGATCTGTGGCGCTACGCGGAGCTTCTCCCGGTGCGCGATCCCGTCCACGCGGTTCGCCTCGGCGAGGGCGGCACGCCGCTGGTGGAGACGCCGCGGCTGGCGGCGGAGCTGGGAGTCGGCCGCGTCTGGATCAAGGATGAGGGGCTGAATCCTACCGCCTCCTTCAAGGCGCGTGGGCTGTGCATGGCGATCTCGCGCGCCCGGGAGCTGGGGGTGCGGGAGGTCGCCCTCCCCTCAGCCGGGAATGCCGGCAGCGCCACCGCCGCCTACGCCGCCGCTGCCGGAATGGCCGCGCACGTCGTCGTGCCCCGCGACACGCCGCAGCCGATCCTCGAGGAGATCCGCGCCCTGGGCGCCGACCTCGAGCTGCTCGACGGCCTGATCACCGATTGCGGAGCCCGTGTGGCTGAGGGAGTGCGCGAGCACGGCTGGTTCGACCTCTCGACGCTTAAGGAACCCTATCGTGTCGAGGGCAAGAAGACGATGGGATACGAGGTTGCCGAACAGCTCGGCTGGACGCTGCCGGACGCGATCGTCTACCCGACGGGCGGCGGCACCGGACTGGTGGGGATGTGGAAGGCGTTCGAGGAGATGGAGGGGCTAGGTTGGATCGGCGCGGCGCGGCCGAAGATGATCTCCGTGCAGGCGGCCGGGTGCGCGCCGATCGTGCGCGCCTGGGAGGAGGGCTCCCGGACCGCGGAGCCGTGGGAGGATGCCTGGACCTATGCCTCGGGGCTGAGGGTGCCACGCGCCGTGGGCGATTTCCTGATCCTGCAGGCAATCCGCGCCTCGGGTGGCGCGGCCATCGCGGTGCCGGACGACGAGATGCGCCAGTGGACGGGGCGGGTCGGACGCCTCACGGGGATCTTCTGCGCCCCCGAGGGAGCGGCCACCGCCGCCGCGATTCCCCGGCTGCTCGAGCTTGGCGTGCTCGCCGCCAGCGACTCCGTCGTGCTCTTCAACACCGGCAGCGGCCTGAAGTACGTTTCCGGCGGCTGATGCAGGGGACCGCCCTCTGCACGCCTGCAGGAGCAACAGCTGGCGCCGAGCGGCTGCGGCGCCCGCCTCAGGGGATCGTCTACGGAATCGTGGCCGCGGCCCGGTTCGAGTAGCTGCTCTGGCCGCTCGCATTGAAGGCGCGCACGCGATACTCGTAGGTGACGCCGGGCTGGACGGCGTTGTCTCGGTACTCCGAGATGTTGGCACCGACCGAGGCGATTTCCGAAAAGGAACCGTTGGTGGCACGCCGCTCGATGCGGAAGCCGGCCTCGTTGACGGAGCGATCCTGCCAGGCGAGGCTGATCCGCGCCGCCTCCGGGGTGGCGGAAAGCGACCGCGGAATCGCCGGCACTGTGGTGTTCACGTTCTCGAAGATAGCCGTCCCCGCGCTGGCGTCGGGCCAGAACGCGCCCGCACCCACCAGTCCATGAAGGTTTTCCGGTGCCGAGAAGCGGTGCGCGATGCTCCAGCCGCTCGCGGGCTGCGCCCAGGTGGTGCCGTCGGCGGA
Source organism: Longimicrobiaceae bacterium (assembly GCA_051006015.1). Classification (GTDB taxonomy): domain Bacteria; phylum Gemmatimonadota; class Gemmatimonadetes; order Longimicrobiales; family Longimicrobiaceae; genus JBPCIT01. Next base: position 877 of record JBPCIT010000091.1, on the reverse strand, counting down.
GACCTCGAGGTAGGTGATCCCCCCCTGCTCGCGGATGCGCCGGAAGCGGTGGTTCACGGGGTGGTAGGCGATCTCCGCGCCGACCCGGAAGTACGACTCTCCGCGCCATTTGCGCCAGGCTGAGATCCGGCCGCCGAAGCTGGTGATGAGAACGTACTCTTCCTCATCGAGCGACGAGATCCCCACGAAGGTCTCCGTGTTCGGCCCGCCGGCAGCCACCTCGCTGATCTCGGCATAGAATGAGCTTCCCAGCAGGGTGTGCGGCAGCCGGTACATCAGTCCGCCATATCCGGCGACGTTGGGGGTGAGGTTGACGGTCAACCGATCATCCTGTTGCACCCGCAGGGGCTCCTGGTAGGGTATCCACTTCTGCAGGTTGATCGCCGAGCCGGCGAAATCATCCACCAACGTGATCATAAGCGGTGGACTGCTCGGTGTCGTCGCGCGCGCCTCATTGGAGTAGCTGCTGTTCCCCCCCGCGTTCTGGGCACGCACCCGATAGGTGTAGCTGGTGCCCGCCTGCACTGTCTGGTCCTGGTACGCGGTCACGTTGGCCGCGACCGTTGCGATCTCTGCGAAGGACCCGCCAGCCACCCGCCGCTCGATGCGGAAGCCCTGCTCGTCGTCGCTCTTGTCCTGCCAGGTGAGACGGATCTCCGCTGCGCTCACCGCGGCGGCTGCGAGGTTGCCGGGTGCTGCCGGAGCCGCGGGCGGCGTTGTGAAGGTCTGGATCTCTGCCAGCGCGCTTCCGGACGCATTGCGCGCGGCAACTCGATAGTGGTAGGTGGTGCCGGGGCTGAGAGTGGTGAGGGTGGCGGTGACGGCGGCGGCGCTCGTGCCTGCGCCGACCGACTGCTTCGTGGTCGAATCGCGGGTA
>JBPCIT010000090.1:0-9450 GCA_051006015.1 Longimicrobiaceae bacterium | reverse complement strand
AGGAGGCGCAGCGCGCCCTGCCGAGGGTTCACGGCCGCTGCGCGTGCAGGGTGGGGTGCAGCGCGTCGCGCAGCAGGCGCGCCGACTCGCCGATCCGCGGCCCCGGACGGTTCACCAGCGCGGCCGGGACCTCGACGACCCGCCCCTCGCGCACCGCCGGCATCTCCTGCCACCCCGGCGCGGTGCGCATGCGTCGCGGCGCATCATGGCTCCACTCGCCCACCGAGAGCAGCACGATCTCCGGGTCACGGCGGAGGAGCTCCTCCAGCGAGAGCTGCGGCCAGTGGCTGCGCAGATCGGGAAATACCGTCCGTCCGCCCGCGACCCCGATCAGCTGCACGATGAAGGTGCCGGGCCCGGCGATCATCGGCGGCTCCATCCCTACCACGTACAGCACCGAGCGCGTCGGCAAACCCGCCACCGAGGCGCGCACCGCCTCCAGCTCCGCGCGGATGCTGCGGGCGAGCGAGTCTGCCGCGCCATCGAGGCCCGTCAGATGCCCGAAGCGCTCGATGTTGCTGAAGATGGCGCTGGTATCCTCGGTGCTGACGGCGAAGACGGGGATCCCCAGCTCCTCCAGCCTGGGGCGCAGGCGGGGATTGGCCGCCTCCCTCCAGGTGATCACCAGCTCCGGCTGCAGCGCGACGAGCACCTCGAGGCTCGGGTCCAGCCCCCCGCCTACCGAGGGGATGTGCGCCACCTCCGGCGCCTCATCGTAGTCCGTGCGGGCGACCACCCGCTCCCCCGCGCCCAGCGCGACGAGCGTCTCCGTCGCCGCCGGCACCAGCGAGACGATGCGCAGGGCGGGGCGGGGAAGCTGCACGGTGCGGCCGGCGTCGTCCACCGCCGAAACCGCGGAATCAGCCGTCTCACCCAAGCGCTCCGCGCTCCCCTCCTGCGTCGAGCAGGCGGCGAGCAGGAGCAGGAGCAGCACGAGAATACCACGCGTGCGGCAGCCCCTCTGGCCGTAACCCTATGACCCCCTCTCCCGCATGCGGGAGAGGGGGAACTCTTTCCTCTTTCCTCTTTCCTCTTCCCTGCAGTACAAAAAACCCGTCCTTCCCAGAGTACCGGGAGGGAACGGGAGCAACGATCTGCACGTGCGCCAGCAGCGGCGCACTCCAGCTGGAGATCGGGCCCCGCTCCCCTCCCGCGAGGGGGTTGCGTGCGGGAGCGAACGGGGCCGGTCTCCTGGCTCGAGGCAGCCTCGCTCGCCTTCCCGGTCCTGCGGACTCTCGTCCCAGGGCTCCAGTGGCTTCCGGCGGAGAGATCGCTCTCCACCCGAGCGGGCCGGTCCGGCATGCTGCCGGGCCTCTTACAGTGGCGGGGCCGCGCCGGAGTCGCACCGGCTTCCGAAAGGCCCCCTTCGCTATGTATGTGAGGCGGAAGCTAGTCACCGAGCCGGGCGTTGTAAAGGGGCGGACTCCTGCGGGACCAACGGTAAAGCTGATTGCGTGGACCGGAGCGGGCCTTATCTTCCGAGAGGAAAGCCGCTCCCCATCACAACCTGTCCCAGGCTCAAGCGATGATACCCAGGCAACTGAGATCTTCCCCATCCAGCACCCCCTCTGCGACCGGCGGATGGCTGCGACGTGCCGTTCCGCTGCTCGCCCTTCTTCTCCAGGTCGCCGCCTGTGCCTCCGCGGGTGTACCCGAGCGTTCTGCGGCCGCGGTGACATACGACGTGATCCTCCGCGGCGGCACCGTCTACGATGGCAGCGGGGGTGCGCCGCGGGTAACGGACGTGGCGCTCGCCGGCGATACGGTCGCGGCGGTCGGCGATCTGCGCGGCGCCCGTGGACGCACGGAGATCGACGCCCGCGGCCTCGCCGTCGCCCCCGGCTTCATCAACATGCTGAGCTGGGCCACCGAGTCGCTGCTCGAGGACGGCCGCTCGCAGAGCGACATCCGGCAGGGCGTCACCCTCGAGGTCTTCGGCGAGGGCTGGTCGATGGGGCCGCTCAACGAGGCGATGAAGCGGCAGATGCGCGAGGAGCAGGGCGACATCCGGTTCGAGGTCGCCTGGACGACGCTCGGCGAGTACCTCGAGCACCTCGAGCGCCGGGGCATCGCACCGAACGTCGCCTCCTTCATCGGCGCCACCACCGTGCGCATCCACGAGCTGGGCTACGAGGACCGCGCGCCGACCCCGGAGGAGCTGCAGCGCATGCGCGCTCTCGTTCGCCGGGCGATGGAGGAGGGTGCGCTCGGCGTCGGCAGCTCGCTCATCTACGCGCCCGCCTTCTACGCGGGCACCGATGAGCTGGTCGCGCTCTCCGAGGAGGCCGGCAGGCACGGCGGGATGTACATCTCCCACATGCGCAGCGAGGGCAACCGGCTGCTGGAGGCGGTGGAGGAGCTGATCACCATCGCGCGTCGCGCCAACGTGCCCGCGCAGATCTACCACCTCAAGGCCGCCGGGGAGCAGAACTGGCCCAAGATGGACCAGGTGATCGCGCGGGTCGAGGCCGCGCGCGCGGAGGGCCTCAGGATCACCGCCGACATGTACACCTACACCGCAGGCGCCACCGGCCTCGACGCCGCGATGCCCCCCTGGGTGCAGGAGGGTGGCTTTCAGCAGTGGCGGCGGCGGCTGCAGGACCCGCAGATCCGCGCCCGCCTGCTCGGCGAGATGCGCACCCCTACCGACGAATGGGAGAGCCTCTACCTGCTCGCCGGCTCGCCCGAGCGCGTGGTGCTGGTCGGCTTCAAGCAGGACTCGCTCAAGCACCTGACCGGCAAGACGCTCGCCGAGGTGGCGCGGCTGCGCGGCAAGAGCCCCGAGGAGACGGCGATGGAGCTGGTGGTGCAGGACGACAGCCGCGTCGAGACGGTCTACTTCCTGATGTCGGAGGAGAACGTCAGGAAGCAGATCGCGCTCCCCTGGATGAGCTTCGACTCCGACGCCGCCTCGCTGGCGCCCGAGGGAGCGTTCCTGAAGTCCAACCCGCACCCGCGCGCCTACGGCACCTTCGCGCGGCTGCTGGGCAAGTATGTGCGGGAGGAGCGGGTGATCCCGCTGGAGGAAGCCGTCAGACGCCTGACCTCATGGCCGGCGGAGGTGCTGAAGATCGAGCGGCGTGGCTCGCTGCGGCCGGGCTACTTTGCGGACGTGGTGCTCTTCGACCCCGCCACCATCATCGACCACGCCACCTTCGAGGAGCCGCACCAGTACGCCACCGGCGTGCGCCATGTTTTCGTCAACGGCGAGCAGGTGCTGCGCGACGGCGAGCACACCGGCGCTACACCGGGGCGGGTGGTGCGGGGGCCGGGGTGGAGGAGAAACCAGTAGCAAATACGAGGTAGTATGCAGCAGTTCCTCGCTGAGCTCAGGCGCCGCCGCGTCTTCCGCGTGGCGGTTGGCCGCTTCGAGCCGAGATACAGGAGCGTGTGAATGGACCCGAAAGCGCGTCCGAATCATCGCATTTACCTCCAGGTGCTGCGGCGGATGACGCCCGAGCAGCGGCTCCGGAAGGCGTTCGAACTCTCCGAGCTGACCCGGCAGCTCTTCGTCCAGGGCCTGCGCAAGCGGTTCCCGGATCTCTCGGAGGACGAGTTCCGAACTCTGCTGCTCGATAGGCTCGGGAAATGTCACAACCGGACCTACTGAGACGGATCGCAGAATCGCTTGCTGCAGCGGGGATCCAGTACATGATCACCGGCTCGATCGCTTCGAGCCTGCAGGGCGAGCCCCGCGCCACTCACGACATCGACCTGGTGGTGAGTATCGACGCCTCGGCCATCGATGCCCTGCGCGCAGCCTTTCCGCCGCCGCGCTTTTATTTGGACGAGCGGGCAGCTGGTGAAGCGATCCGGACAGCAGGAATGTTCAACGTCATCGATACGGAAGAGGGTGACAAGATCGACTTCTGGCTGCTGACGGATGAGCCGTTCGATCGCACGCGATTCGCGCGTAGGCAGGCGGAGGATGTTCTGGAGGTGCGGATCTTCGTTTCCGCCCCGGAGGATACGATCCTGGCGAAGCTGCGCTGGGCGAAGCTTTCCGGTGGTAGTGAGAAGCACGTTCTCGATGCGCTGCGTATCTATGAGGTGCAGGCCGGTGCGCTGGAGATCGCGTACCTGGACGAGTGGGCAGAGCGTCTTGGTGTGGCGGAGCTGTGGCGCCGCGTTCAGGCGCAAGCCGAGACTCTCTGAACTGATGCGAACAGTACGCGAACCAACCGAAAATTGCCCCGGGTGTGGATGAGCCTCGCACGAACGTCTCTGCCTTCCTTTCCGAGCTGAAGCGCCGCCGCGTCTTCCGCGTGGCGGCGGCCTATGCGGTGGTCGCCTTCGCTCTGCTGTAGGCGGCAGACGTCATCTTCCCCGCGCTGGGGCTGCGCTCTCCCGCCTGGTGAAAAAGGTGGGCCTGAGATGCAGCTGGGCACCGCACGCAGGTTCTGCCTCCCCCAGGGATCCCGAGCACACCGCTGATGTTCGGGCTCCCAGGCCGGAAAGAGCACGGAGCAAACGAGCCCATTCGCTCGCGCATCGTGAATTGCTGCCGTTCCCGCACGGTGGTAGGTTGAGCGCCGCCGAAACATCCGCTTCAGCGGGATTCTCTCCCCGCGTGGGAGTCGCACCGGGATAAGCTCTATGGCCACCGAGATCACCAGCCTGCAGGAGCAGGTCGAGGAGCAGGCGGCACACGCCCACAAGAAGTTCGGTACCTTCACCGGGGTCTTCACGCCGACCGCGCTGACGATTCTCGGTGTGATCATGTACCTGCGGACGGGCGCCGTGGTGGGCAACGCGGGCCTGCTCGGTGCCTGGCTGATCATGGCGCTGGCCTGCGGAATCACGCTCTGCACGGCGCTCTCGCTCGCCTCGATCGTCACCAATATCCGCATCGGCGCGGGCGGCGCGTACTCGATCATCTCTCAGTCGCTCGGGCTCGAGATGGGCGGCAGCGTGGGCATCCCGCTCTACCTGTCGCAGGCGCTCGCCGTGACGATGTACATCTTCGGCTTCCGCGAGGGGTGGCAGACCATCTTTCCGGGCCATCCAGCGCTGCTGGTCGATCTGCTCACCTTCCTGGTTCTCTTCGCGATCGCCTTCATCAGCGCGAATTTCGCCTTTCGCATCCAGTTGGTGATCATGGGGGTGATCGCGGCGTCCCTGGTCGCCATCTTCGGAACCGTCTTTACCGGTGCGCTGCGGTACGAGCCGCAGCTGTGGGGCGGGTTCGAAGGCTTCCCGGAAACCGGGTTCACGGGGACGAGCTTCTGGTTCGTGTTCGCGATCTTCTTCCCTGCGGTGACCGGGATCATGGCCGGCGCGAACATGTCGGGCGACCTGAAGGATCCGCGCCGCAGCATTCCGGTGGGCACCCTGGCAGCGGTGGCGCTGACGACTGTGGTCTATTTTGCGATCGCCTACTGGCTCGCCCGCGTGGCCACGCCCGAGGAGCTGGTCAGCAACTACACGATCGCGATCGATCGCGCCCTCTGGCCGCCGCTGGTGATCGCCGGTCTGCTGGGGGCGACCTTCTCCTCCGGCCTCGCCTCGCTGGTCGGCGCGCCACGCATCATGACGGCGCTCGGGTTTCATGGAATCCTGCCGCGGAGTCCCTGGTTCTCCCGGCTCACCCGCCGGGGGGAGCCGCGCAACGCGATGCTCGTCACGGGCGGGATTGTCCTGGCCGGTCTGCTGTTGCGCGACCTGAACGCGATCGCGCCGTTGATCACCATGTTCTTTTTGATCACCTACGCGATGATCAACGCGGTCGTGTTGATGGAGCAGAGCCTCGATCTCGTCAGCTTCCGGCCGCTCTTCCGGGTCAACCGCCTGATCCCCCTCGCGGGTGCGGTCGGGTGCCTGTTCGTGATGTTCATCGTGAACCCGGTCTTCAGTCTGCTCGCGGTCGGACTGGTGGTGGGCATCTACGTGGTGCTGCTGCGGCGGCGGCTGCCGGCCGACTTCGCCGACATGCGCAGCGGCCTCTTCGTGGCGCTGGCGGAGTGGGGGGCGAAGCAGGTGACCCGGCTGCCGACGGCCCAGGAGCGCGCCTGGAAGCCGAACCTGCTCGTGCCGGTCGAGAACCTGCCGGAGCTGCGAGGCAGCTTCGAGTTCATCAGTGACCTCACGGTCCCGCGCGGGTCCATCAAGCTGGTAGGCGTGACCTGCAACGAACCGGTCGAGGTGGTCAACGAGCGGCTCCCGGCACTCGCCCACGCCTTCCGGGAGGACGGCGTCTTCGCAAGCTGGACGCGCATCGACGACTCGGAGTTCGGCCGTGGGCTACTTTCGGGGATGCAGGCGCTCAACAGCGCCTTCTTCCGCCCCAACGTGGTGTTCCTCACCATGCCCGCCCCCGGGGACCACCAGCGCCAGGAAGAGATGCGGATGATCGTCGACAAGGCGCGTGAGCACCGGATGGGCGTTCTGCTCTTCGCCGATCACCCCAGGGCGCACCTCGGCCGCAAGCAGACGATCAACGTCTGGATCCGTGACAAGAGTCCCGACTGGCAGGTGAGCATGCAGCTTGGCAACATGGATCTCGCCCTGCTGACCGCGTACATCCTGATGCAGAAGTGGGAGGCGAAGCTGAACCTGATCACCGCTGTCCGGGACCCGGCGCAGAAGGTCAGGGCCGCGGAGTACCTGCACAACGTCATCGAGCTCGCAAGACTCCCCCACACCTCCGTGCAGGTGCTCGAGGGCCCGTTCTTCGAGCAGGTGACCCACGCTCCTGTTGCCGACCTGACCACCTTCGGCCTCTCGACCGAGATCGACTTCGATCTCCTCGGGCGCCTCGTCGAGCTGACGCGCTCCTCGTGCCTCTTCGTGCGCGACTCGGGCGAGGAGAATGTGCTCGCCTGATGGGTTGTATCTCAGTTCACCTTTTCAAACCGCAGCCGCCTGCAGTCGGCTCTCCAGCATCTCCTTCGCCAGCTCGGGGTTGGCGCGGCCCTTCGTCCGCCCCATCACCTGCCCCATGAAGAAGCCGAGCAGCCCCGTCTTCCCCGCCCGGTAGGCGGCTACCTTGTCCGCGTTGGCGGCGAGCACCGCCTCCACCACCCGTCCCAGCTCCTCCGGGTCGCTGATCTGCTTCAGGCCGCGCTGCTCGACGATCTCCGCCGGATCCCCCCCCTTCTCGACCAGCTCCGCGAGCACCTCCTTGCCGGCGCTGCTGGAGATCGTCCCCTCCTCGACGAGCGCTATCAGCCGCCGCAGGTCGCCGGCGTCGAAGTTCAGCGCGGTGATCCCGTGCGTCTTCAATTCGGTGAGCAGGTCGTTGATGATCCAGTTCGCCACACTCTTCGGGGCGACACCGTCGCCGATGGTCGCCTCGAAGAGATCCGCGATGCCCGCGTCGCGCGTCAGGATCTCGGCCTCGTACTCCGAGAGCTCCAGCTCCCGCACGTAGCGCTCGAGCCGCGCCTCCAGCTCGGGGGCGCGCGCGACGCGCGTGGGTTCGGAGGCCCTCACCCCGGCTCGCTTGGGCTCGCCACCCCTCTCCCAAGGGGGGAGAGGGGATTGAACAGCGGCACCGGAGCTTGCCCCTGCACTGCCCGCTTCCCCCTCTCCCCTCGTGGGAGAGGGGGTTAGGGGGTGAGGGCGCTGCGCCACCTTCGCCCAGGTATCGCGCAGCGTCACCGTGCGGTTGAACACCAGACTGCCCGGCTTCGAGTCCACGATGTCGCTGCAGAAGTAGCCCTGTCGCTCGAACTGGTAGCGCCAGCCGGGCGGGTCGTTCGCGACGCTCGGCTCGACGCGGGCGTCCTCGACCACCACCAGCGACTGCGGGTTGAGGAACTCCTTGAAGTCGTCCCCTTCCTCCGGGTTGGGCACGGTGAAGAGGCGGTCGTAGAGCCGCACCTCGCACGGGAGGGAGTGCTCGGCGCTCACCCAGTGGATGGTGCCCCTGATCGTCCTGCCATCGGGCGCGGTCCCGCCGCGCGTCGCGCGGTCGTAGCTGCAGCGCAGCTCGACCACCTCACCCGCCTCGTCCTTGATGACCTCGTCGCAGCGGATGATGTAGGCGTAGCGCAGCCGCACCTCGCCGCCGGGGGTGAGCCGGTGGAACCCCTTCGGCGGGTTCTCCATGAAGTCCTCGCGCTCGATATAGATCTCGCGGGAGAAGGGGAGCTTGCGCGATCCCTCGAGCGGCACGTCGTGCGGGTAGTAGGGCGCCTCCAGCTCCTCCGCCTCGCCTTCCGGGTAGTTGGTGACGACCACCTTGAGCGGCCGCAGCACACAGAGCACCCGCGGCGCGCGCTGGTTGAGGTCGTCGCGGATGGCGTACTCGAGCTTGCCGAGGTCGATGCGGGTGTTCGCCTTGGCCACGCCCATCCGCTCCCAGAAGGAGCGGATCGCCTCGGGCGTCACCCCGCGGCGGCGCAGCCCGGCCAGCGTCGGCATGCGGGGATCGTCCCACCCACTGACGTAGCCACCGTTGACGAGCTCCAGGAACTTGCGCTTGCTCATCACCGTGTAGTCGAGGTTCCCCCGCGCGAACTCGTACTGGCGCGGCCAGTAGGGCTCGCGGCCACGCGAGCGCTCGAACTCCTGCCAGCCCTCGACCACCCAGTCGTAGAGTGCACGGTTGTTCTCGAACTCCAGTGTGCAGAGCGAGTGGGTGACGCCCTCGATGGCGTCCTCGATGGGGTGTGCGTAGTCGTAGAGCGGGTAGATGCACCACGCATCCCCCGTGCGGTAGTGGTGCGCGTGGCGGATACGGTAGATGATCGGGTCGCGCAGCAGCATGTTGGGCGAGGCCATGTCGATCCTCGCGCGCAGCACGTGCGTGCCGTCCGGGAACTCGGCCGCGCGCATGCGGCGGAAGAGATCCAGGCTCCCATCAGACGCCCGGTCGCGGAAGCGGCTCGGCCGCCCCGGCTCCGTCACCGTGCCCCGGTACTCGCGGATCTCCTCCTCACTCGAGCTATCGACGTACGCCATCCCCTGCTGGATGAGGAACTCGCCGTACAGGTACATCTCCTCGAAGTAATCGGCCGCGAAGTAGAGATGCTCCCCCCAGTCGAAGCCGAGCCAGCGCACCGTGTCGATGATCGACTCGACGTAGTGGATGTCCTCCGTCTCCGGGTTGGTGTCGTCGAAGCGCAGGTGGCAGCGCCCGCCGAACTCCGCCGCGATCCCGAAGTTCAGCACCAGCGCCTTCGAGTGGCCGATGTGCAGGTAGCCATTCGGCTCCGGCGGGAAGCGCGTTACCACCCGGCCGCCGTACCTGCCGGTGCGCTGGTCCTCCGCCACGATGGCGCGGATGAAGTCGGTGCCGCCGGGGCGGGCGTCGCTCTCGTTCTGCTCGATGTTGCGGTTCTCGTTCACGATAAATTGCTTCTGGAAGACAAAGGTGTGCACGTCCGCTCACCGGAGCGCGAGAAGGAGCCGTAGCGAGTCATCCACCTCGGTGAGCCGGTCAGGATTCATCACGGTGGCAAGGTGCCGGATCGCTCGCTCTCGCAAATCAACAGTCACGATCTGATC
>JBPCIT010000089.1:0-10643 GCA_051006015.1 Longimicrobiaceae bacterium | reverse complement strand
AGCCTGGCGCAGTACCAGAAGAACCGAATCCTGGTCTTCTTGGATCCGAGCATCGACCCCCGCGGGGCGGGCTACAACCTGATCCAGTCGCGCGTAGCGATCGGGAGCGGCGGCTGGACGGGCAAGGGCTTCACCCTGGGTACGCAGAAGCGGCTCGCCTTCTTGCCGGAGCAGCACACCGATTTCATCTTCTCGGTGATCGGGGAGGAGTGGGGCTTCCTGGGGGTGGTGGCGGTGCTGGTGATCTTCGCGCTGATCTTCTGGCGGCTGGTGCGCATCGCCGAGCGCTCCTCGGACCCCTTCGCCAGCCTGGTGCCCTTCGGCCTCTTCGGAAGCTGGTTCGCGCACGTGCTGGTCAACACGGGGATGACGGTGGGGGTGATGCCGATCACCGGCATCCCGCTGCCCTTCCTCAGCTACGGGGGCTCGTTCCTGCTGGTCAACCTGCTCGCCATGGCGATGGTGCAGCGGATCGCCGCGGAATCCGGAGGAGGATAGTGCCATGCCCTGGTTCCGAAAGCCGAAGACGCCTCTGCAGGCGACCGACAGGCGGGATATGCCGGGCGACGTCTGGGATAAGTGCCCCTCCTGCGGGGAGATCCTCTACCGGCAGAAGCTGCAGGAGAACTGGTACGTCTGCCCGCAGTGCGCCCACCACATGCGGCTGCCGGCGCCCGAGTACGTGAACCTGCTGCTGGACGAGGGCAGCTTCGTCGAGCACGATGCCGACCTGCGCTCGGGCGATCCGCTCTCCTTCACCGACCGGAAGCCGTATCCGGAGCGGTTAACGCAGGCCGAGCGCGACACCGGCCGCGGCGATGCGGTGATCACCGGCGAGGGGAGGCTCGAGGAGATCCCGCTCCACCTGGCGGTAATGGATTTCTCCTTCATCGGTGGCTCGATGGGCAGCGTGGTGGGGGAGAAGATCGCGCGCGCGGGTCTGCGCGGGCTCGAAGCGGGCGAGCCGCTGATCGTCGTCTCCGCCTCCGGCGGGGCGCGGATGATGGAGGGGATCTTCTCGCTGATGCAGATGGCGAAGACCTCGGCGGTGCTCGCCCAGATGCACGAGGCCGGGCTCCCCTACTTCTCCATCCTCACCGACCCGACCACCGGCGGCGTGACCGCCTCCTACGCGATGCTCGGCGACGTGAATCTGGCGGAGCCGGGGGCGCTGATCGGCTTTGCCGGCCCCCGGGTCATCGAGCAGACGATCAAGCAGGAGCTGCCCCCCGGCTTCCAGCGGACCGAGTTCCTGCTCGAGCGCGGCATGGTGGACCAGATCGTGGACCGCCGGCAGATGAAGAGCGAGATCGCCCGCCTCCTGCGGCACATGCTGGGGCTGCCGCTGCCCACCGCCATCGAGGCTCCCGCGGTGCCTGCTGCCGTGTGAGTCTCGAGGCGCTTGCATCCTGGCTCTTCGCGCGAAGCGCGGGCGGGATTCGCTGGGGGCTGGAGCGAACCGAGGAGCTGCTCGCCGGTGTGGGGGATCCGCACCGGCGTTTCCATAGCATGCTGATCGGCGGTACCAACGGCAAGGGCTCGGTGGCCGCCCTCTGCGAATCCGCGCTGCGCGCCGACGCGCCGCAGGGGCGGCGGATCGGCCTCTATACCTCCCCCCACCTCATCTCCTTCGCGGAGCGCATCCGCATCGACGGCCGTCCCGCTCCCGACGGGCGGTTGCTCGCCGCCGCCGAGCGGCTCCGGCCCGCTATCGAGCGCACCGGCGCCACCTTCTTCGAGGCCACCACCGCCATCGCCTTCCTCTGCCTGGCGGAGGCGGATGTCGAGGTCGCGGTCGTCGAGGTCGGTCTCGGCGGGCGGCTGGACGCCACCAACGTGCTCTCTCCCCTGGTGACCGCTGTGACCAATGTGGCCCTCGACCACACAGAGTACCTCGGCGATTCGCTGGCGCAGATCGCGGCGGAGAAGGCGGGAATCTTCCGCGCGGGCGTTCCCGCACTCACCGGCGAGGAGGAGCCGGAGCTGCTCGCCGTGCTGCGGGAGCGCGCGGCGGCGGTCGGCGCATCGCTGCGGGCGCTCGATGAGCTGGTGCGCACCGAGCGCGTCGACACAGGCGCGGCAGGCACCACCGTCGCCTTCGCTTCGGATCATTGGGGAAGGCGGTCGCTGCGGGCGCCGCTCCCTGGGGAGCACCAGGCGCGCAACGCGCTGCTGGCGCTCGAGCTGCTGGGGCTCCTGCCTGCGGAGCTGCGGCCGGAGTGGGAGAGCGTCGCGCGGGGCTTCGCGGCGGTGCGCTGGCCGGGGCGGCTGCAGGTCGAGCGCATCCGCGGCACGACCTTGCTGTTCGACGTGGCGCACAACCCCGCGGGCGTCGCGGTGCTCGCCAACGCGTTGGGCGTGCTGGAGCTGCCGCGTCCGCTGGTGCTGGTCGCCGGCATCCTGGCGGACAAGGCGTGGGCGAAGATGCTGCCCCCGCTGCTGGCGCGTGCCGATGCCGCCATCCTGACGATCCCCCCCTCCGCCCCTCCCGACCGCCGCTGGGACCCGGAGATGGCCGCCCGCTCCCTCTCCCCGACGGGCGCCGTGCGCGTCATCCCCGATCTCGCCGCGGCACTCAGCCGCGCCACTACGCTGGCTCCGCACGGGACCGTGCTGGTCACCGGCTCCGTCCACACCGTCGGCGACGCCATGCGGGAGCTGGGCCTCTCCACCAGCTGACGTTAGGCGTACACTTCTTGCAAACGATCCACGGAAAATTGCTCGTGTCGTAGCAGCCATTTCTGCTGATCTGCTGCGGGTTTCCCGCCGCCGCTGCTCGTCCAGTTGTCCAAAGTATTACAGGGAGTCGAATGCCGAGGTTTCGTCTGACTTCATTGGGGGATCCCGTGCTCTTCGCGCTCGTCGTCCTGCTCGCCTTCTTCGGCGTAGCGATGGTGTACAGCGCGGGGATCATGGATGTCCCCTCCGCCTACGTGGCGGGTGCGTGGCGCCTGCAGCTCCTCTGGTTCGCGCTGGCGCTGCTCGCCATTCCGCTGGTGCTGCGCGTGCCGGTCTCGATGCTGGAGACGGTGGCGCCTCCCCTCTACGCGGTGGCGCTGGTGCTGCTCGCCCTCACACTGGTGATCGGGACCGGAGTGGGGACCGCTGAGGGGGTGCCGCGCTGGATCGTACTCGGCCCGATCCGCATCCACACTGCGGAGTTCGCCAAGATCCCCGTCATCCTGATGCTGGCGCGGGTGCTGGGAGAGTGGCGTGAGCCGCCGACGACGCTCTGGGCGCTCTGGAAGCCGATCGCCGTGGTGCTCGTCCCGATGGGGCTGGTGATGCTGCAGCCGGATCTGGGCACGGCGATCGTCTTCTCCTTCATCCTCATCGCGACGCTCTTCTGGGCGGGCACGCCGCTGCGGATGATGTTCTTCCTGGTCAGCCCCGCACTGGCGCTCTTCCTGGCGTTCAACACCTGGGTGTGGGGCGCCTGGATCACGATCGTCGCAGCGGGGCTCTTCCTGGCGCGGCTTCGGGTGGCGGAGGGAGCCTCGGTCTTCGTGGCGAATGTGGCGGCCGGCGCGATCGCGCTCCCCTTCTGGAACAGCCTGGCGCAGTACCAGAAGAACCGAATCCTGGTCTTCTTGGATCCGAGCATCGACCCCCGCGGGGCGGGCTACAACCTGATCCAGGCGCGCGTCGCTATCGGCAGTGGCGGCTGGTCCGGCAAGGGCTTCCTCGAGGGTACCCAGAAGCGGCTGGCCTTCATCCCCGAGCAGCATACCGATTTCATCTTCGCCATCGTCGGCGAGGAGTGGGGCTTCCTCGGCGTGACGGTCGTGATCCTGGTTTTCGCGCTGGTCTTCTGGCGGCTGGTGCGCATCGCCAGCCGCACCGCCGATCCCTTCGGCAGCCTGGTACCCTTCGGGCTCTTCGCCAGCTGGTTCATCCACGTCTTCGTCAACACCGGGATGAACATCGGCATCATGCCGATCACCGGGATTCCGCTCCCATTCATCAGCTATGGGGGCTCCTTTCTGCTGGTCAACCTGCTGGCGATGGCGATCGTGCAGCGCATCGCGGCGGAGAACCCGTCCCCTGGGTAGCGAGGCAGAGGCTGGTGCTCACATCTGGATCTCGTTGCGCTGCCGGCATTGCCGGGCCGATAGTAGTCCGGTGCGTAGCAGCGCCACGACCCGGCAGGGAGTAGTCCGGTGCACGCGCAGCGTGCAGCGCCACAGCGGCCGCCCTCGCGGGCGGAAGCGCGTCCGGGGGACGCCCGTATTTTCCTGCCGGGGGTTTCACACCCCCGGTGGCGCGGCGGCTCAACCGCTCTCCTGCAGTGCGAGCGCAATCGCCTCCTCCAGGTTCATCGCTGCGCCCTGCTGGGCGAGCCGCTCCCAGGCGCTCCCGCCCAGTGCGGCGCGCGTGGCGGAGAGGTCCCGCTCGTACGCCTCGCGCGCCTCCGGCGGCACATTGCTGCCCACGCTGCGGAGGTGCGCCTCCACCGCCCCGAAGAGGCGCGCGGCCCGCTCCCACTGCCTTCTCGCGCTCTCCACCTGCGCCAGTATGGACAGCACGTCAGTCGCCTGGCTGCTGCTCCCGGCCTCGAGCGCGAGCTGAAGCGACTCCCGCAGCCGCGCCCCCGCACCGGAGAGATCGCCCTGCTGGCGGGCGAGATCCCCAAGGTTGGCCAGCGCAATACTCGCGACTCTCAGATCCCCGGTCTCCCGCGCCAGCGCCAGGCTCTCGCGGTAGAGCGCCTCCGCGCGCGCGTGATCCTGCCGCTGACGCGCAATCTCCCCCAGGTTGTTCAGCACCATGGTCAGGGCCCACTTCTCTCCCGCCGCCCGCCAGCGGGTTGCCGCCTCCTCGAAGAGCGCCTCGGCGCGCGCGAGATCGCCCTGCTCGCTGGCGACAATCCCCAGGCCGTTCAGGGCGCGCGCGATCCCGGAGGTATCCTCCAGCGTGCGCCAGAGGGAGAGACTCTGTTCGAAGTGCGGCCCGGCCGCCGCGTAGTCCTGCTGATTCCACGCCAGCACACCTGCCGCGGAGAGCGCCCGCGCCCGCGTGCGGGGCGAGAGGTGCTCGGAGGCGAGCACCTGCGCGAGCCAATCTCTGCCCTCCCGCAGGTGGCCGCGCTGCCTCCAGAAGCTCCAGAGCGCACCGGCCAGGCGGCCCGCCCGCTCTGCGTCCCCGCTCTGCAGCAGATGGCGCAGCGCCGCCCGCAGGTTCTCGTGCTCCACCTCCAGGCGAGCGAGCCAGCGCCCCTGCTCCGGGCCGGTGAGCTGCGGCTCGGCCTCCTCGGCCAGCGCCAGGAAGAACGCCGCGTGCCGGCTCCGGATCTCCTCGGCTTCTGCGCTCTCCTGCAGCTTCTCCGAGGCGTACTCGTGTAGGGTCTCCAGCATCACGAAGCGCGGCTCGTCCTCCGCGTCCTCCTCCTGCCGCAGCAGGCTCTTCTCCACCAGAGAAGAGACGCCATCGAGCACGTCCAGCCCCCCGTCCGCGTTGCAGACGCTCTCGATGGCCTCCAGCGTTCTCCCGCCTGCGAAGGCCGCGAGCCTGCGGAAGAGCACTCGCTCCTCCTCTCCGAGCAGCTCGAAGCTCCACTCGATCGCCCCGCGCAGCGTCTGCTGCCGCTCGGGCAGATCGCGCGCGCCGCCCGTGAGCAGCGCGAGCCGGTTCTGCAGGCGCGCGAGCAGCGCCTGCGGCGGCAGGATGCGCACGCGCGCCGCCGCCAGTTCGATGGCCAGCGGCAAGCCGTCCAGGCGGTGGCAGATCTCGGCCACCGCGGCGGCGTTCTCGTTCGTAACCGTGAAGTTCGGCTTCACCCCTCGCGCGCGCTCCACGAAGAGCCGCACCGTCTCGTACTGCGTCAGCCGCTCCAGCGGCGGGAGGCGCTTCGGATCCGGGAGCGAGAGCGGGGGCACGGGATGCTCCTGCTCGCCTCTCAGGTGCAGCGGCACGCGGCTGGTCGCCAGCACCTTCACTCCGGGGGCTGAGGCGAGGAGCCGGCTGACGAAGGGAGCGGCCCCGGTGACCTGCTCCAGGTTGTCCAGCACCAGCAGGAGCTGCCGCTCGCGCAGATACTCCGGCAGCGTCTCCGCGAGCGGGCGCTCGGCCGACTCGCGCACCCCCAGCGCCTGCGCCACCGCCGAGGGCACCAGCGCCGGATCGCTGAGCGGCGCCAGGCCCACGAAGAACACTCCGTCCTCGAACTGCTCCAGCAGCTCGGCCGCTGCCTGCAGCGCCAGGCGCGTCTTGCCCGTGCCGCCCGGAACGGTGAGGGTGAGCAGCGGGACCTCCTCGCGCAGCAGCATCTGCGTGAGCGTGCGCAGCTCCTGCTCGCGCCCGATCAGCGGCGTGCGCTGCAGCGGCAGGTTGTGCGGGCGCGCTTCCAGGGTGCGCAGCGGGGGGAAGTCGCTCAGGAGATCGGGCGCCGTGAACTGGAAGACGTGCTCGGGGCGGGTCAGGTCCTTGAGCCGGTGCTCACCCAAGCTGCGCAGGTTCGCGCCCACAGGTAGCGCATCGCGTACGAGCCCCTGTGTGACCTCGGAGAGCAGCACCTGCCCCCCATGCCCCGCCGAGAGGAGCCGGGATACGCGGTTGAGCGGCGGACCGAAGTAGTCGCCGTCTCTCTGCTCGGCCGCACCCGTATGCAGCGCCATGCGCACCCGCAAGGAAGCGAGTGCCTCTTCGCCCGAGAGGGCGCGCTGGAGGTGGAGGGCAGCGGTGAGCGCCTCGGGTGCGGCGGGGAAAGCCGCACAGAAGGCATCGCCTATGGTCTTGAAGACGTAGCCGCCCTGGCGCTCGATCCCCTCACGCAGCAGCGCGTCGTGCCGCGCAAGGACGGATTGCATCCGCTCCTGGCTGCGCTCCCACAGGCGCGTGCTGCCCTCGATGTCGGTGAAGAGGAAGGTCACCGTGCCGGAGGGAGCCTCTGCCATGGATGAGGAGGGGAGCTGGGGTTCAGGTGGAGGCCAAGTCGACGGGTACGGTACGCTCCTGTGCACGCCCGCGCAACTGCAGTTGCCGCGACGATGGTCCGAGTCCCTGGCGAGGACCTCGCCCTTCAGCAGTGGCGAAATCGTGCGGGTGTGCTGCCCCGGAGAGCGGCGCAGATATGTATGGTCAGCGAGTCTCCACCACATCCTGATGGTGTGTCCCCCTGCCCATGTGACCTCACGCATTCCCAGAATGCAACGTACGGGATCCTGCGCAGAGCGTGGTTGCGCGAAGCAAATCCCCTCTCCGAGCATTGACGTGTTGGAGGTTGGTTGGAGGTCGGGGCTGGAGGCATGAACGGCGTTCTCTGTCTCAGAACGTAGGGGGGTTTCGGTCTCAGGACTTTTGTCCGGCGCCACCCCGGTAAGGCGCCCTTGCCGCCTCTGCCGCGCCGGGCCTAGATTTGCCCGATGCCGACGATCAAAGCGCTGCCGGGTTTCCGCGATTTCTATCCCGAAGACTTCGCCATCCGCTCCTACATCATGGCGGCCTGGCGCGAGGTCGCCCGCCGCTACGGCTTCCAGGAGTACGATGGGCCGCCGCTCGAGCCGATCGAGCTGTACGTCAAGGAGTCAGGCGCCGAGATCCTGCAGCAGACTTACAACTTCGTGGACAAGGGTGAGCGGCACGTCGCGCTGCGTCCCGAGATGACCCCGACGCTGGCGCGGATGGTGAGCGCACGCGCCGGCGGGATGCGCAAGCCGATCAAGTGGTTCTCCATCCCGCAGCTCTTCCGCTACGAGCGGCAGCAGCGCGGGCGCCTGCGCGAGCACTTTCAGCTCAACGTCGACATCGTCGGCGAGGAGAGCGTCGCGGCGGACGTGGAGCTGCTCGCGGCCGGGATCGACGTGCTGCGCGCTCTCGGGCTCACTGCCGAGGATGTGGTCGCACGCATCTCGGACCGGCGTCTGCTGCGCGCGCTGCTGCTGCACGCGCAGGTCCCCGAGGAGCGGCTGATGCTGGTCTATAACATCGTGGACAAGCTGGAGCGCGACCCGCGCGAGGTGATCGCCGAGCGGCTGGCGAGCGAGGCCGGCCTCGGTCCCGCGGTGGTCGAGGAGGTGCTGGAGATCTTCCGCCACCGCGATTTCGAGGCGGTGCGCGAGGCCTACGGCGGCACGGAGGGGATCGGTGAGGAGATCGCGCGGATGCGCGAGTACTTCGACCAGCTCGAGGCGATGGGACTCGGGGATTTCGTGCGCTTCGACCTCTCGGTGGTGCGCGGGCTCGGCTACTACACCGGGATCGTCTTCGAGCTCTTCGACGCGCGCGGCGAGCTGCGGGCGATCGCCGGTGGCGGGCGCTACGACAACCTGCTGCGCGCGGTGGGCGGTGTGGATCTGCCGGCGCTCGGCTTCGGCATGGGGGACGTGGTGCTGCGCGAGCTGCTCGCCGATCGCGGCCTGCTGCCGGAGGTCAGCTCCTCCGTCGACGCATTCCTCGTCGCCGTCACCCCCGAGGAGCGCCCGGCGCTGCTGGAGCTCGCGCACCGCCTGCGCGACGGCGGCATCTCCGTCGAGTACGGGCTACGCCACCAGGGGGTGGGAAAGCAATTCAAGACCGCCTCCGCGCTGGGGGCGCGGCGCACGGTGGTGCTGGGCCCCGAGGAGCTGGCAGAGGGGGTGGCGGTGGTGCGCGACATGGAAAGCGGAGAGGAGCGCCGCGTCTCGCTCGACGAGCTGACGCGGCTGTGAGGAAGGATGCACTCCCGACGGCCCGGCCACCACGACGAGGAGCGGCGTCGCGTCTTCCGGCGCATGGAGTGGATCTTCGTCTACGCGCCTCCACTGCTCGCCCTCTTCTTCACCGTGTTCGGGGCGACCTTCCTCGCCTGGCTGGTGGCGATTCCCGGCACCAGCTTCTGGCAGCGCTGGCTGGTGCTGGTGGCGATCATCATCGGTCCCGCGCTGGTGTGGCAGGGGGTTCAGTGGTGGCGGGACCGGTGAGGTCCCTCGCCCGGCCCCGCGGGCCCTCACCCCCCGACCCCCTCTCCCAATGCTGGGTGAGGGGGAGAACTGCATCCTGATCTATGGCGGACAGCTGATACATGGCCGACGAAAAAGCTCTGACTCCCCGCGCTGAGGATTTCAGCGCCTGGTACAACGAGATCGTGCTGCGCGCGGAGCTGGCGGATTATTCGCCGGTGCGCGGCTGCATGGTGATCCGGCCCTACGGCTATCGGCTCTGGGAGCTGATGCGCGATCAGCTCGACCGCCGCTTCAAGGAGACGGGGCATCAGAACGCCTACTTCCCGCTCTTCATCCCGCAGAGCTTCCTCTCGCGCGAGGCGGAGCACATCGAGGGGTTCGCCAAGGAGGTGGCGATCGTCACGCACACGCGCCTGAAGGCGACGGGGCTCGGCGGCGCGCAGGCGCTGGCGCCCGATCCGGAGTCGAAGCTCGAGGAGCCCCTGATCATCCGCCCCACCTCGGAGACGATCATCTATGCGATGTTCGCCAAGTGGGTGCAGAGCTACCGCGACCTGCCGCTGCTCTACAACCAGTGGGCGAACGTGGTGCGCTGGGAGATGCGTACCCGCCTTTTCCTCCGCACCGCCGAGTTCCTCTGGCAGGAGGGGCACACCGCGCACGTCACGGAGGCCGAGGCGGAGGAGGGGACGCTGCGGATGCTCGGCGTCTACCGCGAGTTCATGGAGGAGTGGATGGCGATGCCGGTCGTCACCGGGCAGAAGACGGAGTCCGAGCGTTTCCCCGGCGCGGTGCGCACCTACTCCTGCGAGGCGATGATGCAGGACAACCGCGCGCTGCAGGCGGGCACCTCGCACAACCTGGGGCAGAACTTCTCCCGTCAGTTCGAGTTCACCTTCCAGAGCGAGGCCGGCGTCGAGGAGTTCGCCTGGAACACGAGCTGGGGTGTCTCGACGCGCCTGATCGGCGGGCTGGTGATGACGCACGGCGACGACGCCGGGCTGGTGATGCCGCCGCGGCTCGCCCCCATCCAGGTGGTGATCGTCCCCATCGCCCGCAAGGAGGCCGAGCGCGCCGCCGTCATCGAGAAGGCGCACCAGATCGCCCGCGCACTCGGACCGGAGGTGCGCACGCACGTCGATGAGCGGGAGAATCTCACCCCCGGCGCGAAGTTCTATGAGTGGGAAGGGAAGGGGGTGCCCTTCCGCATTGAGATCGGCCCGCGCGACCTCGAGAAGGGGCAGGTGGTGCTCGCGCGCCGGGTGCTGGCGGAGGGGGAGGAGCGCAAGCAGTTCCTCCCCGAGGGCGAGGCGCTCTCCACGCTCCCGCAGCGGCTGGAGGAGTATCAACAATTCCTGCTGGAGCGTGCCCGCGAGCGCCGCGAGGCCAACTCCTACCGCAACGTTCAGAGCTACGAGGAGCTGAAGGAGATCATCGACGGCCAGGGCGGCTTCGTCTATGCCGGCTGGAACGGCTCCCCCGAGGTCGAGGCGCGGGTGAAGGAGGAGACCGGCGCGACCATCCGCGTCATCCCCGGCGAGGAATTCCGTTCCTCCACCCCTCCGGAGCGCTGCATCGTCACCGGCGAGCCAGCACAGCACGAGGTGGTGTGGGCGCGGGCCTACTAACTACAGTGCGAAGTGGGGGGGGGGGGGGGGGGGGGGGGGGGGGGGGGGGGGGGGGGGGGGGGGGGGGGGGGGGGGGGGGGGGGGGGGGGGGGGGGGGGGGGGGGGGGGGGGGGGGGGGGGGGGGGGGGGGGGGGGG
>JBPCIT010000088.1:0-6794 GCA_051006015.1 Longimicrobiaceae bacterium | reverse complement strand
CAACGGCGCCGGCAGCACCGCCGGCTTCCTGCAGAACATGGCGCGTACCCTGCCGCCGATGATGCAGGTGATGAAGGACATCGGTGGGGTCGAGCTCCCCGAGTTCATGGGTCGGCTCGCGGACGGGGACGGTCGCAAGGAGGCAGCGAAGGTGCCGATGCCCGTGCCGATCGTCGGCCTCGAGGAGGATGCCGCCGCGTCCGGTGAGCTCGTTCCCGTTCGCCGGAAGGTGACACCGGAGGAGTAGCCCGGCGCGTCAGCGCGCGAGCGCCTCCGGAGTACGGTAGATCCACCCCTCCAGCTCGATCCTCTCCCGCTGCTGGGCATCGATGCGGAAGGGCTGCTCGAGATCCTCGCGGATCAGCCAGGCGGTGAGGCAGGCGATCGTCGCGTCCCAGGCGTCCTCCAGGGTGACGGCGATCGCCTCGATCGAGGGATCGGCGAAGCTCAGGTAGGGGCGCAGCGCGGCGGGGCGGGCGCGCACCTCGCCGGGGCGCGAGGGGGTGCGGCGCAGGCGGATCCCCAGATCGACGACGGTGGCCGAGGGATACACCTCGACCACCGTCGTCTTTGCTTTGGGGGAGGGTGCCTGTGGCAGGATGGAGACCTCCCCCTCCTCGCGCAGCTCGTGCAGCCACCGCAGCCCCTCGACCGTCTGCTTGTAGAGGCGCAGGTCGAGGGCGGGGAGTGCGCTGCCAGTGTCCGTGCGGCGCAGGGCACGGTGGTGATCGGGGAAGGCGCCGCGCACCTCGTCGGCGGGGCGGTCCGCCACCCACGCTGCCACCTCGCGCCAGCGCGGCGCGGCCGACCGAGACGGGATCTGCTGTGCCGCCTCGCTCGGGAGACCGAAGGGGAAGTCGGCCCCCCAGAGGATGCTCTCCTCCTCCGGCACCTCCAGCTGGCGGCGCCACCCCTCCGCGACATACTGTCTCAGGTCCGCACGGAAAGGGTGCGGGCAGAGCGCCAGGATCCGCAGCTTCCCCTCCTCCTCCCGCCCCACCGCCGTCCAGAGATTCGAGAGCGGCTCCTTCGCCCCCGAGAAATCGATCCCGCCGAAGTAGGAGAAACTATCAGGCATCAGCGATCAGCAGTCGGCGCAGCCGGGCCGATAAACGACCCGGCAGGAAAGAGCGGACGTCCTCCGGCGCATGCACAGCCCGGTTTTCCGCCCGTGAGGGCGGCAGTAGTCTCAGACGGGGCTCTGATAGCCCCGGCGAATCAGCGCGGCGTCGTGGCCCGATACCACTCGACCAGTTCGGGGCGGCGATCACGGGCGTACGTGCTCTCCTGCGCCATCAGCGCCTCGATCTCGGCGATCTCACGCGGGGCCCCCTCCGAGGCGCGCTCGACGCCACGGTCGGTGATCAGGTAGACGTCCTCGATGCGCACGCCGATGTTCTGGTAGCGCTGCACGGCGGGACGGAGCCGCTGGATCATCGCCCGGTTCTCGGGGGTGTCCGGCAGGAAATCGAGGGCATCCGCGCGGACGTAGATTCCCGGCTCGAGGGTGAAGGCGCTGCCGACGCCGAAGGCGCCACCGCCGATCGGGTAGGAGAGATCCGGATCGTGCACGTTGAGCCCCACGCCGTGCCCAAGCCCGTGCATGTAGTAGGTGCGGTACTGCGGGCACTCATTGCCGAAGCGTGCGCTCTCGCAGCGGTAGGTGGCGGTGGGGGATTCGATCAGCCCCAGCCGCGCCAGCCCCTGCGCCAGCTCGCGCTCCGCGGCCTGGTTGAGCTCCGCCCAGGTGGCGCCGACCCGCACCTGCGCCTCGGCCGCCTTCTGCGCGGCGAGCACCACTTCGTAGATCGCCCGCTGGTCGGGGGAGAAGCGGCCGCTCACCGGGATGGTGCGGGTCACGTCCGCGGCGTAGCCGCGATAGGCGGCGCCGACGTCCATCAACAGCACCTCGTCGGCGTTCATGAAGCGATCGGCTTCCCGGTAGTGCAGGGTGGTCGAGTTCGGCCCCGAGCCGACGATGCTTCCATACGCGGGGCGCTCCGCGCCGTAGCGGCGGAAGAAGTACTCGACCAGCGCGTGGATCTCGAACTCGTTCATTCCGGGCTGCGTGGTGCGCATCGCCTCGCGGTGCGCGAGCACGGAGATGTGGACCGCGCGCCGAATGAGATCCAGCTCGGTCGGAGACTTGGTGGCACGCAGCCGCTGCATTGCCTCGCCGACGGGAACGACACGCGTGCCGGGATGGCGCGCCACCAGACCGCTGACGATCTGCTGCTCGCGCGAGAGAGTGTTCGGGAATCCGGCGTCCGTGGGCAGCGGGGTGACGGTGTAGAGGGTGCGATGCTGCGGGAGACGCGACTCCAGCGTGGGGATCAGCCGGTCGTTGGTCTGGGCGGCGATTCCGGTGAGCGCCTGCGCGCCATCGGTGCCGAGGCGCGCCCCCTCCCACACCTCGCGCTCAGGGTTGCGCGGCAGCACGAAGAGGTGCTCCTGCACCGTCGCCCCGGACTTCACCATGACGAGAGCTGCCCCCGCTTCGGTGACGCCGGTCAGATAGCGGAAGGGAGCGTTCTGCGCGTAGGGCAGATAATCCAGCTCCGGCTCCTCCGAACCGAGTACGACCAGCACCCCGTCCTGCATCCCCGCGGCGAGCTGCGAGCGCCGCCGCGCATACTCCTCGCGACCGATGGGTGCAGGGGTGGTGGTCTGCGGAACTACCCAGTCCGCCCCCGCAGCAGGTGCGGGCCTGCCAGCCGCGGAGCCCGCCTGCGACCCGAGCGGCGCCGCCGGTGCGCAGGCGGCAGCTACGAGGAGAAGCGCGGAGAGATACCTGAAGACGGACGTAGAAAGTCGCATGGCACACATACCGTTGCTGTGGTGAAAAGCGACGCGGATTCCCGCACCAGTTTCGCCTGCGGGCCCGTGCGATGCAAGACGCGGACGCCCCGGCAAAGCTTGTCAGGGTAGCAGCGGCACGATAGATATGGTATCTACCCCTGCTGGAGGTGCGTCATGGATCGTGGTGACCGCGCAAAGATCTTCTGGACCGGCCGCAGTCAGGCAGTGCGGCTACCGAAGCAGTACCGCTTCCACGCCGACGAGGTTCGCATTCGCCGCGAGGGCGATGCAGTGATTCTGGAGCCGGTCGAGAAGCGGGGATGGCCGGAAGGGTTCTGGGAGTACCTGGATAGCCTCGGCCCAGCTTCGGATGATTTCGTTCGCCCCGAGCCGCTTCCTGATTCGCCGCATCGCGACCCCGTGATCGATGAATGGGTCCGGTGGATGGATGAGGCGAAAGGCTGATGTACGCCCTCGACACCGACACCTGCATCCAGATCATCCGCAACGTGGGTCCGGCCCGTTCGCGAGCCCAGACCTATTCCCCGGATGAACTCACGGTGACCAGCATGACGCTCGCCGAACTCCGGTACGGAGCGCTCAAAAGCATCAACGCTGCCGTTGAGATGGTGAAGGTGGAGGCGCTACTCGATCGGTTCAGTCAACCGCTTCCCTTCGACATCGACGCGGCACGCCGCCATGCCGAACTCCGTCACGCTCTGCGCGCCCAGCCGATCGGCGAGCGCGATCTGGTGATCGCCAGCACGGCTCTCGCCCAGGGTGCTACTCTGGTCACGCACAACGTACGCGAGTTTGGACGGGTGCCGGGACTCACTCTGGAGGACTGGATGGAACCTCTTTGACGGTCCCCGGCGGGAGCCGGGAAGCCACACCGCTCCGCCATGAGCCCACCCTCAATTCTTAGGCAACTACGCTATCCCAGCTCCCGCTCCAGCCCCGCGGCATCCGTCACCGGCAGGCGGCAGGCGTAGCGCTCGCAGACGTAGCAGGTCGCTCTGCCCTCTACCATTCCTCGCTCCTCCAGCAGCGGGATCAGCTCCGCGGCCTCCTGTACAGCTTCGGGCTCGGCGAAGGCCAGCGTGGTGTTCGGCAGGTAGCGGCGGGCGAGCACCTCCAGCAGCGCGCGGGTGTCCTCCGCGCCGCGCCGACCCACGAGCGCGACCTCCTGCGGGGTGGCGAGGTGGAAGTCGAGAGCGGAGAGCAGATACCCGAAGCCGGAGGGCATCTCCGCGAGCAGCCGTCCCATCCCCTCCAGCGCCTGCACGGCCACCCGCTGGTAGCGAGGCTCGCCGACCAGCGCGCCCAGGCGCAGCAGCGCCATCACCGCTGCGGAGTTGCCGGAGGGAATCGGGTTGTCGTACGGGTCGCGCGGGCGCACGACCAGCGTCTCCGCGTCGGCGGCGGTGTCGTAGAAGGCACCTTCCGAGTCCTCCCAGAAGCGCTCGAGCATCGTCTCGGCGAGGGTGCGGGCCTCGCGTACCCAGCGTGTGTCGAAGGTGGTCTCGTACACGGCGATCAGCGCCTCGATCAGCAGCGCATGGTCCTCGAGGAAGGCATCGATCTTCGCCTGCCCTTCCTTCCAGGTGCGCAGTAGCCGATCCTCGCGGCGTAGCTCGCGCAGCAGGAACTCGGCGTTGCGTACCGCCACCCGCTCGTAATCCTGACGGTCCAGCACGCGGGCGGCCTCGGCGAAGGCGCGCAGCATCATCGCGTTCCACGAGGTGAGCACCTTGTCGTCCAGCCCTGGCCAGACGCGCGCGGCGCGGCGCTGGTAGAGCAGCTCGCGACCACGGGCGATCACCTCTTGCAGCCGCTCGACAGAGACCCCGGCGGCGGAAGCGACCGCCTCGGCGGGATGCGCCACGTGCAGGATGCTGATCGGGCGAGGGGGCGGCGCGTGGTGGTCACCCTCCCAGTTCCCGGCTTCGGTGACGTCGAAGTAGCGCCGGAAGAGCCGTCCGTCCTCGGGGCCGAGCACCTCGTCGATCTCCTCCGGCGTCCAGACGTAGAACTTCCCCTCCACCCCCTCGCTGTCCGCGTCCTGCGCGGAGTAGAAGCCGCCCTCGGCGCCGGTCATCTCCCGCTGCACGTAATGGAGCGTCTCCTCGACGATACGCCGGTACTCCGCGTCTCCGGTAGCCTGGTAGGCGTACAGGTAGAGCCGGGCGAGCAGCGCGTTGTCGTAGAGCATCTTCTCGAAGTGGGGGACGAGCCAGCGCGCATCCACCGAATAGCGGGCGAAGCCGCCGCCGAGCTGATCGTAGATCCCGCCGGCCGCCATCTTCCGCAGGGTGTGCTCGACGATGCGCAGCGCTTCCTCGTTCTTCGCGGCTTCGCCGCTCCGTCCCTGCGGGTTCCCGGTGCGCTTCCAGTGGCGCAGCAGGAATTCGAAGACGAGCGGCTGCGGGAACTTGGGCGCGCCGCCGATGCCACCGTGGCGTGCGTCGAAGCGTGACGCCAGGGTGTGGAAGGCGCGGTCCAGGATCGCCGGATCGAGGCCACCGGGCGCGCGCACGGACATCCCCTGCTCGAGGAAGCGGTGCAGCTCGGCCGCGCTGCGGTCCACCTCCTCGCGCCGCTCGGAGTACGCCTGCGCCACCCCGAGCAGCAGCTGCCGGAAGGAGGGCAGCCCGTGCCGCGGCGCCGGGGGAAAGTAGGTGCCGCCGAAGAAGGGCTGACCCTGCGGGGTGAGGAAGACGGT
Source organism: Longimicrobiaceae bacterium (assembly GCA_051006015.1). Lineage (GTDB taxonomy): Bacteria > Gemmatimonadota > Gemmatimonadetes > Longimicrobiales > Longimicrobiaceae > JBPCIT01. Next base: position 1,273 of record JBPCIT010000088.1, on the reverse strand, counting down.
GAGCGGCCAGCCGCCGTGACCGGTCATCTGCTGCACGGCGGTCATGTAGATGGAGTCCACGTCCGGCCGCTCCTCGCGGTCCACCTTGATGTTGACGAAGTGCTCGTTCATCAGCCGGGCGGTCTCCGGGTCCTCGAAGGACTCGTGCTCCATCACGTGGCACCAGTGGCAGGCGGAGTAGCCGATGGAGAGCAGGATCGGCCGGTCCTCGGAGCGCGCGCGCTCGAGCGCCTCCGGCCCCCACGGATACCAGTCCACCGGATTGTCCCGGTGCTGCAGCAGATAGGGGCTCGTCTCGCTCGCCAGTCGATTCGGCATGATGCGTCCTGCGTGGGGGTGGATCGCGCCAGGGAAGGGAGGATCGGCAAGGCGCATACCCGCGATCCCTCGCGGCTTGACCGGGGGCGTGCCGCGGCCTATCCTGCGGCCCCCGGGGTGCTCATCCGGAGGCGGCGGACATGCGGAAGGGAGGTGACGGTGGCGCAAGAGAGACGGGGGATCTCCTGCGGAGTCGAGGGGTGCCTCTTCTTCGCGATGGTGCTCTTCTCCATCCTGATGGTGGGGATGCTGATCGTCGTAATGGTCCGGTTCGGTTCTCCTCCCTGAGCCGCTCCCGATCCCGCGGCGGCGGCACTCTGCTTGCCGCATGAAATCCTTCCCTGCAAGAGAGCAGTATCCACCTAGATTTCCCGGTAGAGTACCGTGCAAGACAGCGCGCAGCAGACCCTTAGCCGCCTCTTCCGGCAGCATTTCGGTACCCCGCCGGCGTCCATTCTGCGGCTGGAGGCGGACGGCTCGGCGCGGCGGATGTTCCGCGTCGTGGGGGATGGCGGGGAGAGTGTGATCGGTGTGGTAGGGCCGGACCCGGAGGAGAACCGGGCCTTCCTCTCCTACTCACGGGCGTTCCGCTCCATCGGGCTTCCCGTTCCCCAGATCTACGCGGTGGACGAGGACGCTGGCATCTACCTCGAGGAGGACCTGGGGGACACCACCCTCTTCGAGGCACTCTCGCAGGCGCGCCAGCAGGAGGGGGAGTCCTTCCCGCCCTCGATGCTGCCGGCGTACCGGCGCGTCGTCGAGATGCTCCCGCGCTTCCAGGTCGAGGGGGGGCAGGTGGTGGACTATTCCCTCGCGTACCCCCGTGCGGCCTTCGATCCGCAGTCGATCCTCTGGGCTCTCACCTACTTCCAGTACCAATTCCTGAAGCTGGCGCAGATCCCCTTCACCGAGGCGCGCCTCGCGCAGGACTTCCGGCGGCTCCCCTCCTTCCTGC
>JBPCIT010000087.1:0-7594 GCA_051006015.1 Longimicrobiaceae bacterium | reverse complement strand
GAGCTCCGGTGTACCGGTGGATGGAAATCGCAGCCGTAGATCGCTCTCTGAAAGAAAGGAATTCCTAACGCGGGTCTATGGTTCCACAGCGAAGCCATAGCGGGCGGCCAGCTGTGCGAGCCGGTGTCGGTCGACGCCGAGGACGTGGGAAGCGCCAACCTGGAGTGCATCCTTCGCCCGGTCGAACAGCGCGATCGAGAAGGTGGAATCGTCGTGGCTGGATCGGTACTCGATGCCGTCCGGCGCTTCAGGATGCTCCCACAGGGCGCGCCCCCAGACGCGTGAGATTCGGTGATCGCCGCTGGCAACCACTGAGGTCGTGTAGAGCCAGGCGAGTCCGTTGCTGTGTAGCTGCACCAGCCGGAGGGGCTGTACGACTCGAAGCTCCGTCCACCGCTGCAGCGCCAGGTCCGATAGAGAGACGATCGGTACCGGCGGCTCATGCAGGACGGTCTCGACGAAGCTCGCCTCCAGCGTCGCGCCCAGGTTGCACACCTTGTAGGTGCCCTCCGGATCGTCGAAGCGGTTTCGGGGACGCTCGGTGCGGGTCCGAACCAGAGCGCACCGTGCTGTGCCAGGTGGATGCGGACCCATGACGTACCGGAGGGCACCTGGATCAGAGGAAGAGCGGCGATCCCGGCGAGGTCGGGCGCTCCCCTGCTCCGTGGGTTCACGGGATCACTTCCGGAAGGAAATCAGGCGTGGCCGCCCTGGTCGCCAAAACCCTCTGCAAGATCGAGCACATCTTGTACGTCCCGGTCGCGCAGCGCCTCGAGCGCGGTGCGTCCGCCGAGCTCCGGCGCGTTCCGGAGCAGGAAGGCGAGCTGCGTCCAGGGATTCTTCATCGGCAGCGCCGGAAGCAGCCGGCCCAGGCCGGCGATGGCCCCCTGGTCGTCGAACTGGCAGCGCGGGAAGAGGTATGCGCCTGTCCCCGACGACACCGCGAGCAGCGTTCCCTTGCCCCGGCGCTTGTCCACGGCCTGACGGGAGATCCCGAGCCGTTCCGCGACCTCCTCGGTCGTGAAGGTGCCCCCGGCCTGCTGCAGGAGGTCCCGTTTGACCGTCGCGGCCTGCGCCATCGCCTCCGCCAGCGGATCCGGCCCCTCCACCTGCGCCAGTGCGGGGGCGACGCTGCTCAGCGCCCGGACCAGGCCATCGAGGGCGGAGACCTCGGCCAGCGCACGCCCCAGCACCTCGGCACTGGCGGTTTGCGCAATGCGGTCGATCAGCTCCACGGAGCGCGCCCGAAACGCGTCCGCTAGCGCTTCCTGCGTTACGGTCCCGGGACTGGTTCGTGCAGATGCAGGCATGAATAGCTCCTGAACACAGGTTGCATGTGTCAATGTACACCGATCGCCGGAGAGATGCAATCACCTCTGCCCCCCGTAAGAGAGAGCATGTGCGCCTGCGATCTCCCTTCAGCCTGATCCATCATGCCCGAGCAGTCGCCTGATCCCGGTACAAACCTGCCTGCGGTGGCCTCGCCCGCCGCTACCCCCGAGGGCTGGCGCGCGCTGGCGAGCAGCGCAGCCGCGGAGTTCCGCGAGCGGCTGGACCTCGCGCGCTACCTGCGGCTGAGCGATCGGGAGAAGGAGCGGCTCGCCCGCCGCCTGCGTGAGGCGATCGACGCGGCGCTCGAGGTGCCGCCGGACGTGCCGGCGCGGATCACCACCGAGGTGGAGCGGATGCGCCTGCGGGCGGGCGCCGGCGCCGATCCCGTGGCTCTCGCCTGGAGGAGGGTGCGCGAGCGGGCGCGGCGCACGGCGGCGGTCGGCGCGGTGACCACGATTCCGGCGATGCTCCCGGGCTTCGGTAGCGCACTGGCGGCGTTCGGCCTGGTGGCGGACTGGCGCTACGTGGCGGAGCAGCAGCGCGATCTGGTGCTCGAGATCGCCACGCTGATGGGGGTGACGCCGGAGGATCCGACGGCGGAGGTGCGCGGGCTCTTCCTCGCGGGGGCGGGCGCCGCGTTCGGGGGCAAGGCCGCGGGCGAGGTGACGCTCAAGCTGCTGACGCGGCAGGTGGCACGCCGCAGCATGGCGCGGCTGGTCCCCGGTGCAGGCGCGGCGGTGGCGGGGGCGCTCAACTACCTTGCGACGCTGGCCATCGGCCGCGCCGCCATTCGCCGCTTCGCCTACCAGGCGGGGATCGAGGTCCACGGCCTTGTGCCGGCGCGCGTACACCCGGCTCTGCCGCAGCTCCAGCAGGCGGTGGTCGCCGCCATCCGCACCGCCGAGCTGGGCGACGGGGATTCCCCGGTGTTCAGCGATGAGCAGCGCGCGACCCTGGGGGCGCTCTCCCCCGCCGAGCGCGAGTCGCTGCTCGATCTGGCGGTGGTGAGCGCGGTGGCGCAGGGCGGAGTGAACGAGGAGGAGGAGCGGGTGCTGGAGGAGATCGCATTGGCGCTGGGCGTCGCCACGGCCGATCTCCAGGCCGCGCGGGACGCGGCGGAGAAGGACCTCGTCTCCTACCGCCGGCGCTTCCGGCGGCTGCTCGGCTCGGCGCGCGAGCGCGGCTCGGGTGCGGCGGGGCGGGTGTGGCAGCGGACCCGCTCCCTGGTGAGGCGGAAGCGCGAGGACGGAGCAGAAGAGTAGCGCACGTGCCACCTGACGGCGAAGCGGGCGGATTCCGCTCGCCCCTGCCCTCTCGCGGCATCGGATCATCCAGCATCACATCCACTGTCGAACCCAGAAGCGGGAGCCTTCCATGCGGCGATCGATGCATCAGCTCTCCCCCACCCTTGCTCTGCTGGCGCTGCTCTCCTGCGCACCCGCCGGTCCCGGCTCGGGAGTGACCCCGGCTGCGCCGGGTGCGGCGGGATCGCCGGACACTCATGGCAGCGGGGCCCCGAGCTTCGCCATCACCTTCCCTGCCGAAGGGAGCGCTGAGCTGCTGGACGGCCGGCTGTTGCTGATGCTTTCCAGCGACAGCGCCGCCGAGCCGCGCTTCCAGATCAGCGACGGCCCCGGTGCGCAGCTCGTCTTCGGGATCGACGTCGAGGAGTGGGCGCCGGGTAGGGAGATCGTCTTCCACGACACGGTCTTCGGCTTCCCCGTCCGGCGGCTGGGCGAGGTGCCCGCCGGCCGCTATCGCGTGCAGGCGCTGCTCAACCGCTACGAGACCTTCCGGCTCGCCACCGGCCACACCGTGAAGCTCCCACCCGACCGGGGGGAGGGGCAGCAGTGGAACCGCAAGCCCGGCAACCTCTACAGTGCCCCCGCCTGGATCGACCTCGACCCGAGCCGCGCGGAGCCGATCCGCCTGGTGCTCGACCAGGAGATCCCGCCGATCCCGGACCCGCCGGAGACGAAGTACGTCAAGCGCGTCAGGATTCAGAGCGAGCGGCTCACGCAGTTCTACGGCACGTCGATGTACCTGGGCGCGCACCTGCTGCTTCCCGAGGGGTTCGACGAGCACCCGAATACGCGCTACCCGCTGGTCGTCAATCACGGCCACTTCCCGTACGACCTGGGCGGGTGGCGGACCGAGCCGCCCGATCCAAACCTCCCCTGCGAGTACAGCGAGCGCTTCCGGCTCGAGTGCTACAACCGCGTCCAGCAGGAGCATGCCTACCAGTTCTACCAGGAGTGGACGGGCCCGAACTTCCCGCGTGTGCTGCTGATCGAGATCCAGCACCCGACGCCCTACTACGACGACTCCTACGCGGTGAACTCGGCCAGCCAGGGGCCGTACGGCGACGCCATCATGTACGAGCTGATCCCCGAGATCGGGCGGCGCTTCCGCGGCATCGGGCAGGGCTGGGCGCGCTTCACCTACGGCGGGTCGACCGGCGGTTGGGAGGCGATGGCGGTGCAGCTCATCTACCCTGAGGAGTTCAACGGCGCCTGGATCGCCTGCCCGGATCCCATCGACTTCCGCGCCTACACCGTCGTGGACATCTACCGGGACCGCAACGCCTACTACCTCGAGAGCCCCTGGAAGCGCACGCCGCGCCCCGGCCGCCGCAACTGGCTCGGCCATGTGAACGCCACCCTCGAGGAGATGAACCACCTCGAGCTGGTGCTCGGCACCCGCGGCCGCTCCGGGCAGCAGTGGGACATCTGGGAGGCGACCTTCTCGCCGCAGGGCCCGGACGGCTACCCCAGGCGCCTCTGGGACAAGCTGACGGGCGAGATCGACCATGAAGTGGCCGAGTACTGGCGGGAGAACTACGACCTCTCCTACATCCTGCGCCGAGATTGGAACCAGGGTCTGGGGGAGAAGCTCGAGGGCAAGCTCTTCATCTACGTCGGCGACATGGACAACTACTACCTGAACAACGCCATCTACCTGGTCGAGGACTTCCTGAAGAGCACCGCCAGCCCGTACTACGCGGGGGAGGTGGACTACGGCGACCGCGCGGAGCACTGCTGGAATGGCGACCACACCCGCCCCAATGCGATCTCGCGCCTCCGCTACCACCAGATGTTCATCCCACGCATCCCGGACCAGGTTCGCAGGAACCACCCGGCCGGGGCAGACACAACGAGCTGGCGCTACTGAGAGCGCTTCCGGCTCAAGATTCGTGGTATTATCGGCGGTGCTGGTCGAGCAAGCCGCGCCGGTGGCAGGCACCGCCCCCCGCACCCACAGCCACTGCGGCCGTCGGTGCGGTGCCGCGACCGAGCCATACCACCTTCGGAGGGTGGCCGCGGAGGAAGCTGAGCTGGTGAAAGTCCGCCGGCCACGCGGCGGGCTTGCCGCGCGCGACCTGCGCCTCAGCGTCCCTGCCACGCCAGGCGCAGCAGATAGAAGATGTCCTCTAGCCGCTGGCGGGTGGCCTGGCTCCCCAGATCGTGCACCTTCTCGATCTCGTCCCGGGCTTTCTCCAGCGCATCCAGCCGCCGCAGCCGGTTGTAGAGAGTGCTCCGACGCACGTACTCAAGCATCGCGAGGAGGAATGTCTCCGGCCGGTCGCGGCTCAAGCGTGTATGCCCGTCGGGCTTCCGCAGCCACCGCGCCAGGTTCTCGGCGCTGCGCAGCGTGGCAGTTGTCGGTGTCTCAAGACAACCAGCCAAGGCCGTTCTCGACTGGATTCGCAGCTGCGGCTTCGGCATCGTTGATCCAGCGTATGAGCGCCGTCACGTGCGCCCCCACATCATTGGGACGGAGAGAGCTGGGAAGGAAGAGGACTCCGGGAAACGGCTCTCGCGCTGCGGCAAGTGCTCGCACCAGGGGAGCGAAGTCGCGGTAATTGCGCGTGGCCACGATGCGCCCTTCGCTCTGTGCCCAGCGAAGGATCTCCGGGTCGTCGGCCTCGGCAAGCCCCACCTCGGCGACGTGCACGACATCGACTCCACGGGTACGAAGCTGGCGCAGGGCAGGTCCGCTCACGTGCTGATCGAAGAGGAATCGGAACGTCTGCCCACGGGGAGCATCGCTCATCAGCGCGGGTGGCCGTGCAGGAGCGCCTCAACCCGGAAGTTCTCCGCAATCAGCCTCGCGATCTCATCAGGAAAGCGCGTCGCGTACGCCAGGGCCTGGTCGAGCGCCTCGCGGGTGACAGCTCCGGAAAAATGCTCGTAGAGGCCCTCGGGATCACCTGGGTACTCGCGTGCCACGAGCACCACCTCCCAAACATCGGGCCCTGCGCGCAACACCGCCCTTCGTCCGGAAACCCCGTCGCGAAAGGCAATCGAGGGGAACTCCTGCATGGCCCACCACTCCTGAGCGACCCGACGCATCCCTGCCGAGGGGCCTTCGCCGTGCTCCGCCCAATAGCGGACGATCTTGTCGCGCAGCCAATCATCCAGACGTGTGGTCAAAGTGGGCATGATTTCTCCTGTACACAGCGTACACAATGAGCTCGAATGTAACTCCTCCGGAGCACCGACAGCAAGCGGCCGCAGCAGAGCGCTGCGGCCGATCACACTCCCCTCCCCCGCCCGGGGAGCGTGGTCGTTCGAACGTGCAGCGCAGCGCCGACCCGCCGCCTCCCCAGAAAAAGGCCTCGGCATCCCGCGCGGGGCCCTGCACGCGGGCGGCAGCCCTCCTCCGCCTCCGCAGTTCCTTCACTCTCCTTTCTTCACCGCCGCTGCCGCGCCAGGCGCAGCAAGTAGAAGATCTCCTCCAGCCGCTGCCGTGTGACCTGGCTGCCCAACTCGTGCACCTTCTCGATCTCCTCGCTGGCCTTCTGCAGCGCGTCCAGCCGCCGCAGCCGGTTGTAGAGGTTGCTCCGACGCACGTACTCGAGCATCTCGTGGATGAGCGCCTCCAGCTTGTCGCGGTTGGCCCGCGTCTGCCAGTCGCGCTTTTGCAGCCGCTGCGCCAGGTCTTCCTCGCTGCGCATCTTGCGGATGAACTCCTCGGTTGGAGCGCAGGCGGCGGACATCGGGAGAGGGTGCCGGCGCGCAGGGAATAGCGCCTGAGGCGGGGGTGAAGAGCCGCACCGATCGGGCGGTTGCGCATTGCCGGCTGCAGCTTCAGCCCGTAGGATTATGCATCCGGCCACGATCTGGAAGGGCAGCGGCGGACATATCGACTCGCCCTGCCGCCCGACGGGTGGGGCCGGCGAGGCGTACACTGCCTCGGAGCACCCGCTTCGTTCGCTCAGACCAATCCGCATTCCTGAATAGGGGAGTTATGAGCAAGATCATCCTGGAGCTACCGGAGGATAGTCTACTCGCCCTCAAGCTTTCGCCCGAGGAAGCCGGGGAGGAATTGCGAATGGCTGCCGCCGTCAAGCTGTACGAGCTCGGCAAGCTGTCCTCGGGTGCAGCCGCACAGCTCGCGGGCGTTCCCCGCGTCGTTTTTCTGGCGAAGCTTGCCGATTATGGGGTGAGCACCTTCACGCTCACGGACGAGCAACTGGAGCGGGAGACTCGGCTTGCCTGACGTCATCTGCGACACCTCCCCTTTTCAGTACCTCCACCAGCTGGAGCTTCTCCATCTGCTGCCCGCACTGGCCGGACAGATCATCGTGCCACCGGCTGTCGTGGAAGAGCTGGCCGTCGGACGTGCACGCGGGGTGGCACTTCCCGATGTCGAGGTCCTCGACTGGATCCGGATCCGGCGCCCGATTGCTACGAGCGCGCTTCCCTTGATCAACGATTTAGGCGGAGGAGAGGCCTCGGTACTCGCCCTTGCTCTCGAAGCCGAGGATGCCGTTGTAATTCTCGATGATGGGCCAGCTCGGTATGTAGCGGAGACCCTTGGGCTGAAGCTGACCGGTACGCTCGGCATCCTGCTCCAGGCCAAACGAGCCGGGCTCATACCGGCTACCGCTCCGCTGCTCGAACAGCTGGAGGCGTTGCGTTTTCGCCTTGCGCCGCACACGCGCGACGCTGTCCTCAAGCTGGCCGGAGAGGTTGGCCCGAGCTGAGCGGAGCCCCCCCACCGCCGCATCACCTCAAAGAAAATGCCCCGGCATCCCGCCCGGGGCCCTGCACGCGGGCGGCAGCCCTCCTCCGCCCCCGCAGTTCCTTCACCCTTCACTCTTCTTTCTTCACCGCCCCTGCCGCGCCAGGCGCAGCAGGTAGAAGATGTGCTCCAGGCGCTGGCGCGTGACCTGACTATCCAGGTCACGCACCTTCTCGGCCTCGTCCCGAACCTTCTACCGCGCGTTCAGAGCTAACCAGGCTCACCAGTACCCGCG
>JBPCIT010000086.1:0-3105 GCA_051006015.1 Longimicrobiaceae bacterium | reverse complement strand
CCCCGCAGCTCCGAGCTACTGCCTCTCTGCCTGCGTCGTGACGCGCCCCTGTGGCTGGGCATTCTTCACGTATCGGTCCATCCACTCCACCATCTCCGCCAGCGTGTGCATCACCGACTCGCGCGCGGCGTAGCCGTGGCTCTCGTGCGGGAGCACGACGTAGCGCACGGTGGCGCCGTGGCCCTTGAGCGCCTGGTACATCCGCTCGCTCTGGATGGGGAAGGTGCCCGAATTGTTGTCCGCCTCGCCGTGGATCAGCAGGATCGGCTCGTTGATCCGGTGCGCGAAGTTGAAGGGGCTCATCTGCATGTACACCTGCTGAGCCTCCCAGTAGGAGCGTGGCTCGGCCTGGAAGCCGAAGGGGGTGAGCGTGCGGTTGTAGGCGCCGCTCCTGGCGATGCCGGCGCGGAAGATGTCCGAGTGCGCCAGCAGGTTCGCAGTCATGAACGCGCCGTAGGAGTGGCCGCCCACACCGATGCGGTTGCGGTCGGCAACTCCCATCTCGACCACCTTGTCGACCGCGGCCTGCGCGCTCGCCACCAGCTGCTCGATGTAGCTGTCGTTCGGCTCCACCTCGCCCACGCCGATGATCGGCATCGCTGGGCCGTCCAGAATGGCGTAGCCCTGGGTGAGCAGGAAGAGGTGCGAGGCGCCAGTCGGACGGCTGAAGCGGTTGGGTGAGTCGGTGATCTGGCTGGCCGCGTCCGCATCGCGGAACTCGCGTGGGTAGGCCCAGAGCAGCGTCGGCAGCGGACCGTTACGCTGCGGATCGTAGCCTGGGGGGGTGAAGAGCGTCGCGCTCAGCATCACCCCGTCGGCGCGCGGGTAGGTGATGATCTGCCGCTGGATGCCGGCGAGCTGCGGCGCCGGGTCGGGGAAGTTGGTCAGCGCTCGCGCATCCCCGGTTGTGCGGTCACGCAGATAAACGTTCGAGGGCTCGGTCAGTGATTCGCGGCGAGTGAGCAGCCGCCGCCCCTCGTCGTCCAGTACGGTGACCAGCACCTCGTAGTACGGGTCCTCCGTCTGCCAGAGACGCTCCGTCTGGCCGCTGCTCAGGTCCAGCCGATCCAGGAACGGGTAGTTGCCACGCTCTGAGGCACCCTCGGCGGTCAGGAAGATCGCGTTGCCGCCGGAGGCGAAGCGGAGCACTTGGTGGCCCGCCACGTTGGTGGTGGTGAGCGGCGTGCCGGGGTCGCCGTAGAGATCCTCGGAGGAGCGGTCCCAGAGCACGCGCGACGCAGCGCCCGGCTGCCCGGAATTGACCACGTGCGTCTTCGTGCGCGCGCTGGTGGCCCAGCGCGAATGCACCAGCGCCAGGTCGTCGCGGCCCCAGTGGACACCGGCGTAGCGCTGGTCCAGGTCGATCAGCGTGCGCGGCTGGCCGCTGAAGGGCGCCTCCAGCATCAGCACCCGGTCGCGCACCTGCGCGGCGCGGCGCGCGTCGCCCTCATCCGCGGCCTCCGCCCAGACGAGAGTGGCGGGCGCGTCTGCGCGCCACTGGATGGCGCGGGGGCCGGGGTTCACCATGTCACGGCCGATGGGCGACAAGGTGACCTCGGTGCGGTCGTGCACCCGGTGCACCCGGTTGCCCCGCATGTCGAGCACCTCCGTCTCACCCGCGAAGGCGAAGATCGGCGCCAGGTAGCTGTAGGGCCGCTTCACCCGGTTCACCAGCAGGTACTCGCCGCTGGGGGAGACGCTGACGCTGGTGATGATCTCCGGCTGCCCTACGGGCGTCGCCGAGCCTCCGGCCGCCGGAACCCGCGCGAGCTGCGAGGTGAAGTAGTACTCGAAGAGCTGCTCGTCGTGCGGGTTGGCGAGCAGATCCTGGTAGGTGCGGACCGGGGCTGCCTGCCCGGTGGTCTCCTGGATCACCGGTCCCTCGGGCGCCCGCGACGCGGTCGGCGGCGCGCCGCGGCCAGCCACCACGCGCTGCACGATCAGCGAACGGCCGTCCGGCGCCCACTCGAAGGGTGAGCCGAAGGTGGCATTCACCTCCGGCCCCAGCACCCGCCGCGCCTGCGCGGTGCGCGCGTCGGCCACCCAGAGCTCGACCCCGTTCTCGACGGTGTTCGTGAAGGCGAGCTGCGATCCGTCCGGCGACCACTGCATGGAGGCGAGTCGCACGCCGTCCGGCAGCCGCACCTCACGCCGCTGACCGCCCTCGACCGCCTCGAAGGCGATGCTCTTCGAGGTCTGGGCGCGGCTCGGGCCGTTGGTCCGTGGATTGATGCGCAGCCCGGCGAGGCGCAGCTCCGACTCGGCGAGCTGCTCGATCGAGGGCATCCCCTCCCGCCCGAAGAGCGCCATCGTGGTGCGATCCGGGCTGATCGAGACGATCGGCGGGGGTGTCGCCTCGAGGATCTGCGGGATCGGGGCGGGCGGGGTACGATAGCCGTTGGAGGAGGCGCTGGCGGTCACTCCCGCCGCCGTCTGCATTGCCGCGGGTTGCGACTGCTGTACGGGCGCGGTACTGCTGGTGGCGCAGCCTGCGGCAAGCAGCGCCGCCAGCAGCCCACCCGACCGGGACACGATGCTACGGGTCATCGGATGTTCCTGCTCCGGGGAATGGATGCGTCCTCGCGCCCGCGTGGGCGGCGAGGAGATGAACCCTGTTCGGGATTGTTGGAGAATCTGCAGCCGGTGTGGCCGGGAGTCAACCCTAACCCACACACGTAGCACGCTTTGCAAGTTGCGGCGGCGCCCCGTAGATTGCGCACCCGTTGGCGATCGCCGCCGCCCGTTCCCCTCCACCGGAGAAACGTGGAAACGCCCGAGAAGACCCGTCCCCGGCTCTTTCTGATCGACGGCTACGCGCTGATCTACCGTGCTTTCTTCGCGATGATCTCGCGGCCGCTCGTCTCCTCGCGCGGGGAGAACACCTCCGCCGCCTGGGGGGTGACCAAGTTCCTGCTCAAGATCCTCGAGCAGCATCAACCGGACTATCTCGGCGTGGTGCTCGATGCCGGCACCTCCGAGCGGCACGAGATCTTCCCCGAGTACAAGGCGACGCGGGAGAAGATGCCGACCGAGCTGGAGTCCTCGATCCCGCGGGTGCGCGAGATCGTCGAGGCCTTCCGCATCCCCGTGCTCGAGCTCCCCGGC
>JBPCIT010000085.1:0-5613 GCA_051006015.1 Longimicrobiaceae bacterium | reverse complement strand
CCGGGGGAGCGCCGCCGTGTCCCCCGCGGCGGCGAGGGCGGTGGCGGCGTGGGTGAGCATCCAGGCGTGGTGGCGGGCGATCCTGGCAGGGGCGCTGCCTTCGGTGGGGAAGGCGGTGAGCGAATCGAAGAGCGCGGCGGCCTCTCGTCCCCGTCCCAGCTCGAAGAGCACCTGGGCCTCGATCACCGCGTCGGGTGGGATGCGTGTCGCTGCCTGATCCTCGGGATAGAGCGAGCGGAGACGGCGGGCGGTGGCGAGCGCCTCGCGCAGGCGGCCCTGGTAGCGCAGGCTGATGGTCAGGAACCAGAGCGCCTCGAGCTGCACGTCCGGCGGCCCGTCACGGGCGCGCTCGCGGAGCAGCGCGTCCGCCGCGGCGAAGTCGCCCCGGCGGATGGCGATCAGCGACGGGTTAGATGGGGTCGATCCGATTTCCGGGCTGGAGAGGGGAAGCGGTGCGGCGGGCGGCGAGCGCCTCCCCGTAGCGGTCCTGGAACTCGAGCACCCGCGCCAGGGCGCTCCAGGAGCGGGCGGAGCCGGGCTGCAGCCGCGTCCACTCGCGTGCGGTACGCTCGGCGGCGGGGAAGGAGTCCGCCATCGAGTAGGCGAAGACGGCCTCCGCGAGCGCGTCGCAGGCGCGGCAGCGCGGCTGCACCCCCCGCAGGCTGAGCGAGTCCATCGCCACCACCCGCCGCAGGTGGGGAAGCGCTCCCAGGAAATCGCCGCCCCAGAGCCGGGCGCGCCCCAGCAGGTACTCCCCATCGGGCTCCGTCGGGTAGCGGATCGCCAGCGTCTCGGCGAGTGGCAGGCGCGCCGGCTCGTCCATCAGATCCGCCCAGGCGGTGCGGATGAGCAGCCGCTCGCGATCCGTTGCCCGATCGGCGAGGCGCACGGCGCGCACCAGCTCGCGGTGCGTGGTGGCGAGGCCCAGGCTCTCCAGGCTGAGCCAGGAGTAGTAGGCGGCCATGGCGAAGGTGGAGTCCTCGACCAGGGCGGCGCGGAAGAGGCGATGGGCGCTGTGTGCGTCCCCCTGGTAGTAGGCGCGGAGCCCCTCGGTATAGAAGCGGAAGGCGACCAGCGAGGAGGTGGTCGCATCGGCGAGGCGAAGGGTGTCGGCGCGCCCCGCGCCGGTCGAGCCGAACTGCGCGGTCGCTCGATCCACCAGCGCGAAGGCATTGTCGGCCTCGACGCTGTACGCCGCTCGCACCGCCCCGCTCCGCAGCTCGACGCGCCGCAGATCCAGGCGCAGCCCACCCTCGGGTCGCCGATAGATCTCCCCCTCGACCAGTTCGCTCGCTCCCGCCTGGCGGGCGGCGCGGGTCAGCGCCCCACTCTCCGGGGCGCCGTCCAGCAGACTGAGCAGCTCGTGGACGCGCGCGTTGCTCACCACCCTCAGCCCCGGTACCCGCGCGAGATTGGTCGCCAGCATCTCCGGGAGCGCACCGGCGAGCCCCGTGGTGTCGGCGCCGCTGTAGTCCTGGATCACACCCACCGCGATGATCGGCGCCGCCTCCGGCCCCTCGCGCAGCTGCCAGAGGACCGCGGCGCCGAGGGCAACGAGCGCGACGGCGGCCGCCCAGCGCCGGCGGCTCCGGCGCCGCCGCGGAAGAGGCGTCTCTGTCAGCCGGCGCTCCTCCGTACGCACAGAAGCCACCCGGGCATCGCTCCCGACCGACGCGGCGGGAATCTCCTCCTGGCCCACGGGCTCGGGAACGGAGGGTGCTGCCGGAGCCGGGCTCGGGAGCTGCGCCAGCTCGCGCCGCACACTGCGCTCGAGCTCCTCCACGAAATCCAGCAGCTCCGCGGAAGGATCGAGTTCCAGCTCGCGCCGTAGCCGCGCCGCGAAGCCGGCATGGCGGGCGAGCGCTTCCCCGGCGCGGCCGTCCCGGCGCAGCGCCTCGAGCAGCCGCAGGTGCGGGTGCTCGTCGAAGGGCAGCACCTCCACCCAGCGCTCTGCCCAGCCTACCGCCTCTTCCCACCTCTCCGCGCGCTCCTGCTCGGCGACGAGCTGCTCGAGCGCCCAGGCGAGGAGGCGCCGCACCGCCTCCCGCTCCGCCTCCACCCACCCCCGATACACCTCGCCGCCGAGATCCTCCGCGCCTGCGAGGAAATCGCCACGCCAGCGCGCGACCGCCTCCCGCAGGCGACCGGCGGCGATCTCCGCCTCGAAGGCGGTCGCGTCCACTTCCAGCGTGCCGCTCACCAGCAGCACCTGCTCGTTCCCGACCCGGAGTCCCTCGCCCACCACGCGCCGTAGCTGCAGCAGCGCCTGCCGCAGGGAGTGCCGCGCCCGCTCCTCGACCCGCTCGCCCCAGAGCAGCTCCGCCAGCTCGGCGCGCGGCACCGCGCGGGGGGCCGAGCGCGCCAGGTAGGCGAGCAGCACCAGCTCCTTGCGGCGGGTCGAGAGCACCTCGCCGGAGGGAGCCGTCAGGGTCAGCTCACCTAACGTCTGCAGGTACAGCACGGGAGGGTGGCGGCGAGAGCCGCTGGAGGAAGGGATTGACGGCCGGTTGACGCGCGTTCACGGCGGGTTGCGCGCGGGGAGCTACACTTCTCCGCACGATCGCCCGCCGATGAGCTCGGCCGTCGAGCCGTCGGTAAGCCGCGGAGGCGAATCCCGGTTGGAAGGCGCAGGAGGTACATGAGTGCTTCCCCACCCGAGGGGGCGCGGCGTGCGGAGCGAATCGCGGGCGCCGCTCGTGGCCTGGTCAGGCACTGGGGTAAAGATACGCCGCGGCAGAGAGAGCGGCAACGCGTGAAGTCCCATCCACCAGAAAAGGAGGAGAAGATGCTGCGATACTGTCTTGCGGTTCTGCTGGCAGTGGGAACGCTCGCTGCTTGCCAGGACCACCGCGCGGAGCAGGCTGGCGTGGAGCCGCTCCGCGCGGCGGTCCCGCTCTACGACAACCTCGGCGATCACCATCAGGCGATCACCACCATGGTGCCGGAGACGCAGCGCTACTTCGACCAGGGGCTGCGGCTCGCGTACGGGTTCAACCACGCGGAGGCGATCCGCGCCTTCGAGGAAGCCGCGCGGCTGGACCCGCAGTGCGCGATGTGCTTCTGGGGAACGGCCTACGCATACGGCCCGAACATCAACGCCCCGATGGATTCAGCGAGCGGGGTGGCGGCGTACGTGGCGGTGCAGCAGGCGCTGGCGCTGGCCTCCGGCGTCAGCGAGCGCGAGCGCGCCTACATCGAGGCGCTGGCGCAGCGTTACGCCGCAGAACCCCCCGCCGACCGCGCCGCGCTCGACTCGGCCTACGCCCGCGCAATGGGAGAGGTGGCGGGGCGCTACCCGGACGACCTCGACGCTGCGGCGCTCGCCGCCGAGGCGCGCATGGACCTGCGGCCGTGGAACTACTGGACGAGCGCTGGCCAGCCCTATCCCGGCACCTCCGAACTCGTCGCGCAGCTCGAGGGGGCGATCGCGCGCAACCCCAACCACCCCGGTGCCTGCCACTTCTACATCCACGCGGTCGAGGCGGTGGCGCCCGAGAAGGCGGTGCCCTGCGCGGAGCGGCTGGCGGGGCTGATGCCCGGCGCGGGTCACCTGGTCCACATGCCGGCTCACATCTACATCCGCGTGGGCCGCTGGGCGGATGCCATCACCAGCAACCAGCATGCGGTGCACACGGACGAGAGCTACATCGCCGACCAGGGCCCGATGGGCGTCTACCCGATCGCCTACTACCCGCACAACTACCACTTCCTCTCCTTCGCCGCGACGATGGTGGGGAGGAGCGCGCAGGCGATCGAGGCGGCGCGCGGCGTCGTCACCAACGTTCCCATCGAGGTGGCACGGCAGGTCCCGCCGGTCGAGCCACTCGTCCCTTACCTGCACCTGACGCTGGTCACCTTCGGGCGCTAGGAGGACGTGCTGCGCGAGCCGCAGCCCCCATCCGATCTACGCTTCGCCAGCGGGATGGTGCACTATGCCCGCGGCGTCGCCTTCGCCGTCACCGGGCGCTGGGGAGAGGCAGAGGCTGCGCTGGACAGCGTACGGCGGATCGCCGCGGCCACCGAGGAGGACAACCGCCCGGTGATCGACATCGCCGCGCATGCGCTCGAGGGGGAGATCGCCGCCCGGCGCGGCCAGCTCGATGTGGCCGTTAGCCACTTCACCCAGGCGATGCGCATCGAGGACGAGATGCTCTACTTCGAGCCGCCGCCCTGGTACTACCCGGTCCGCCACTCCCTCGGCGCGGTGCTTCTCGAAGCGGGTCGAGCCGCGGAGGCGGAAGCAGTCTACCGGCAGGATCTGAAGCGCTTTCCGGAGAATGGATGGTCGCTCTACGGCCTGGCCGAGAGCCTCCGCGCCCAGAGACGCGCGCGGGAAGCTGCCGAGGTCGAGCAGCGCTTCGCGGCAGTGTGGTCGGGGGCGGATGTGAAGCTCACCGCTTCCAGGTTCTGAACGGCCGCAACCGAGAGGCAGGAGATGAGCCGCCTGCTCGCGGGGCTCACCGCGGCGTCTTCCATGGCGCTCCTGCTTCTCTCCTGCGCGCCGGCCAGGGAGATACCCGAGCCGCAGGATCGACCGATAGAGGGACGGATGATCGAGCGAGACGCAGAACTGCGGATGCAGGCCGAGGCCGTCGGTGGAGGCCCGCCGGTGGTGCTCATCGGCGGGGGGTTGACCGGCTGGGCCAGCTGGGAGCCGCATGCCGCCCGGCTTGCCGCCACGCGCACGGCGGTCCGCCTGCAGCTGATCAGCGTCCAGTACGGCCTGGAAGACCGGCCGTTGCCGCCCGGCTACTCGATCAGGCTCGAGAGCCGGGCGCTAGCCGGTGCCCTCGATGCACTGCAGCTGCGGGAACCGCTCGATCTCGTAGCCTGGTCGTACGGGGCGCTCGCCACCCTCGATTTCGCCCTGGACCATCCCGAGCGTGTACGCTCGCTGGTGCTGATCGAGCCCCCCGCGATCTGGGTTCTCTCCGCCCAGGGGCGGGACGATCCGGAGGTGCGGTCGCTGGAAGCGCTCGGCCGCGGCCTCAAGCACGAAATCACCGAGGCCGACCTGGAGAGGTTCGTGACCATGGTCGGCCTGGTGCCCCCGGCAACACGGCCGCAGGAGCTGCCACAGTGGCCGGTGTGGATGCGGCACCGCCGATCGCTGCGGCAGGGCGCGGCGGCCGTCGATCACCATGACGATCCATCCCGGCTGCGTGACTTCGCGCAGCCAGTGCTGCTGGTGACCGGCACCGGTACCGCGCCCTTCCTGCGGCGCATTCACGAGATACTCGCGCAGGAGCTGCCCCGTGCGCGAACGGCGGAGATGCCCGCAGGCCATGCCCCACACCTCGTCTCGGCGGATCGCTTTCTCGCCGAACTCGCGGCATTTCATGCCCGTGGACAGCCTTGAGCGCACCCACGCAGGCTGGCAGCACGGGGAACCGACGCGAGGACGATACACATCGTGATTGGACTCGGCTTGATGGGAATCCATCTCCACAAGGAGGACACCGTGACAGGTTCAGCGCAGGCCATCTCTGAGAAGCTGTCGAGAAACCTAGGCAGCCCGCTCCAGACGACACAGCATCAGGCGGATCATGGCGAGGCGGATCCACGCCTCGCTACTCTTTGGATCGGTCTCATAGTCTCTCGCCAGACGCCGGT
>JBPCIT010000084.1:0-7389 GCA_051006015.1 Longimicrobiaceae bacterium | reverse complement strand
CCGCTCCGCGAACGCGGAGCGGCGGCCCGTGTGGCTTCAGGAGCGACGGCGTGCGTCTCGGTGCTCAGCCCGGGCTGGAGCCCATCACCTGCTCGACGGTCCTGGCGATCTCCCGCAGATCCAGCGGCTTGGCCAGGACGGGTTGCTCCGTGTGGCTCGCGGTCTCCCACTCCGGATGTCCCGGCGCCAGGCCGCTGACGAACACCACACGCCGGGCGAGCGCCGGGAGGTGCGACTGCAGCACCTTCCAGATCTCCAGACCGGAATGGGCACCGAGACGCAGGTCCAGCAGCACCACATCGGGCCGTGCGCGCAGCAGGCCACTGATCAGATCGTCCTCGTCACTCCACAACAGCGGGAGGGAGACCACCTCGCTCCCCATGCGCTCCAGCAGGCGCATCATCGCCTCCCGCACCGCGTCGTCGTCCTCGAGGAAGAGCAGGCGAACCCCCTTCAACGAAGCCGGCATCCGCACCCCGGAACGCTCCCGCGCCCGTACGAGCGGCACACAGAGCTCGAAGCAGGCGCCCCCGAGAGCCGCACTCCGGTGGCAGCTCACCTCGCCCGCCAGATGTGACATCGACCAGGCGACGGAGCTCAGTCCGAGTCCCGGCCGACCCGCTTCGCCACTCACCAGCGGCTGAAAGGCCGCCTCGACCTGCTGGGGATCCATACCCGGTCCGTCGTCCTCCACGGTCAGCACGAGCAGATGCTCCTCCTGCCGTTCGATAGTCGAGAGTGAGACCTCGATCTCGGATTCGGCGTGGCGGGCCGCGTTCGTCAGCAGGTTGAGGACGGCACGGCTGAAGAAGGATGCACGCCCGGCCACCCTCAGGTGTGCCGGAACCGAAGAGGAAAGCCGGATCCGCACCGGGGGTGTCGTATCCAGAAAGCGCTCGATGACCCGCTCGGTCACCGTGCGCGGATCGAAGACGACCTCCGGCGAGATCGCGCGGCCGGCCAGAACCTCCATCACGTCACGGAGCATCGATCCCAGCTCCTCGGAGGCCTCTGCCAGCCGATCCAGCTCACCGATGGGAATACGACCCGTACGCGCGTCGCCGAGCGCAAGTGTCGCCCGCCCCCGCACCACCGCAACCAGATTGGCCATGTCGTGCAGGAGCTCGCCGGAGACCTTGCCGAGAGCGGCCAGGCGGTTGAGCTCCTCCGTGGGTGCGAATGTGTTTTCGCTCTCTGTCACTTTCTTTTTCTCCGCGTGGTACGAAGAAACTCGACAAAAGCCGCGGATGCGGTGGAGAATGCGCCCTCGCTGCGCAACTCGGTGGGACTGCTGCCCAGAAATTTCTGAGTAATGCGCCGCAGCCCGCTATCGGAAGAATAGCCGCAGCTCATCGCTACGCTCAGCACGTCCCGCCCGGGGTCGTCCAGCAGCTCGGCAGCAAGCAGGATCCGCATCCAGGCGAGCAGGCTGCGTGGGGGCGGCAGCTTCGCCTGCATGCACCAACGGAGCAGGGTACGCCGGGAAAGGAAAAGTGCTCGTGCAAGGTCCTTGCCTTCTCCTCCCACCGCAACGATATCGACCGCAGCCTCGAGAATCGCCCGTGCCCGTCCGGGGATCTCCGCGGGCAGCGTCTGCTCCAGCAGCGCCCGGAGCGGACGTCCGCGCGCGGCACGAAGTCGTTGCGCAATTGCATAAGGGGTGTCATCATGGTCCAGGGATATTATCTGTACGACTCCCCACGTTCCCAGCGTCCGCAGATCGTCGAAGCGGGACGGAGTCACCTCCATCGCCGCGATAGTGGATACCGAGGGGAATTCCGCGATCAGTGCCCGCAAACCGGGGGAGGGACCGAGCGCCCCGTCCCTCTCGGCGTATGGATCGACCACTACGAGCGCGGCCGGCGAGGCTTCCCGGGCGGCGGCGCGGAGTTCCGTCCAGCTGGCGTAGGCGTCGATCTTGTACTCCTTCCCGGCGGCTAGGCGAACCCGCTCTCGAAAACCGGCATCCGGGTGTAGGATCAGCAGAGAACGCCGGATCCTTTTCATAAATTGACCCGAAAGGAGCGGAGCCAGGGATGCCACATGTGGGCACACTTGGTTACTTCCGGCTATCATGTTAGCAGAATCTCAACCGATCGAGCGTCAGAACCAGCTGTCACCTTCCAATCAGGAGCACACCATGAAAGCCACGCGCATGCTTCTCGCCGCCCTTGCGATCTCGCTTGTCTCCGCGGCCTGCAGTGCTACCGATATCACATCGCCGGAGAGCGCCAAGCCGTTGTACGGACAGCATGGTTCTGGCCAGGGCTGAACGGCAGCGAGCATCCCAAGCCGTCTTCCCGCTCACGGAGCGGTCGAGTTGAGGCTAAGGCAACGCACGAGATCTTCGGCCAGCGCGTGAGCTTCTGTGCTCGTGGCTGCTTCACGGGAAGCAGGAACCTCGACGGAGAGGCGGTCATGCCGGATAGACTCTATTACCGACTCCGCCGTGATGTCCACTCGGGCCTCACCGCGGAGTCGCGCCGTTGTTAGCGCTCGGTTCGCCGCCAGCTCCGCACGATCCCACTCGCCCAGACTCAAGGCTCCGTGCGCGAGCTCGAGAAACGCCTCTGCGTGAGCCTCTGCGCTCTGCTCGTCGGCGTTGCTCCAGACTTCGTCCCATGCGCTCGAAAAGCTCGCTCGATCTCCAGCGCCACCGGCTGCGCGACAGATGTTCGAAAGGGTCGTGAGCCGCTCAGCAGCGCGAGAAACAGCGGGAAGAAGAGCCTGGAATACGGCGAGCGCCGGCCCGAAACAACCCTGTGTCAACCAGAAGTATGCGATGTCATGCGCGAGGTTGGACAACCGGGGGTGGTTGGGACCGTACTGCTCGAAGGCCTCACGTGCGTAATACTGCGCCGCTGTGCCCTGCCCCGATACAGTAGCGATCACATGTAGATCGTGAAGTGCGCCTCCCGCGATCTCGCGCAGATTGTGCCGCTTCGCCGCCCGGAAGCAACGGATCTGAAACCGGTGCGCCGCCGGAAGATTGCCTCGCTGCAGGTAGAGTGTGCCTAATCCGGAGAACGCCAGCGCATACGACGACCAGTCCCCCGCCTGGCGTGCCAGCGCGATCGTGCGCCGGAACCAGGATTCCGCCCGCGCGTTCTCCGCCCGCTTACGTGCGATCTGGCCAACCTTGAAGGCCGAGCAGGCATCGCCGGGGCAGGCGAGCGCTCCGGCCTGGAAGAAGGAGAGCGCCGTAGCCAGATTACCTCGCGCTTCCGCCCACTGCCCCACCTGCCGGCAGGCGAGCGCCACATGTTCGGCGTGTACCCGGTCGGGCCGGCCGACCATCGTGGTGATCACCCCGAGCGGCTCTTCGAGCGCCGGCTCCGGTCCGACCGAGAGCATCTCGGCAACGCGCCTGCGCTCGGCATCGGCCGAGAAGAGACCCTTCCGCTCCGTCACCGGAGTGTGTGCCCAGAGCGTGACATCTCTCAGCGCCTGCCAGAGGAGAAGTCCCGTCCCGCTCGAGAACTCCTGCAACACGCCTCCACCTTCCAGCGCTTCGGAGCCATGGATCAGAGCAGGGGGGACATGCCAGCGTCTGCGGACCTGCTTGTCGGACGGTAGGAATCTGGACGGCTTCATGGACTTACTCCGTTGGGTCGTTGAGTGGAGCCAACTCCGGGGAAGGCAGACCGCGCTGCACAGTATACACGTTGGTGGTACGATACGCCAGGGTCTCGTGGCGGACCGATGGGGGAAGGCAGCAGATCCACAGGTCTGAGAGCAATATGGATACCTGGCGAAGCTTCATCCGCCGCCGGCTGGGCGGCGGCGCCGAACGGCGCGAATCAGAGTGCGGAATGCGGTACGCGCTCTGGCGAGCTATCATGATGGGGCGTCTGCTGTCGAGGCTCGTTCCACTGACCTGATGCTTTCCCGATGCCTGACCTCAACCGACGGCCGGAAAGACGGTCGGGAAACGTTTACCACGACCGGGAGAAGCGCGGACAAGTCTATCTCTTCCTTGCAAGTATCTGGCCGCATCTCGGGGAGGGCATTCCGCGAGCCGAGCGCTGGGATGCCGCCTGGCATGCGGTCTCTACTCCCTTCGTGCGTTTCGCGGCGGAGACTGCCATTGCACACGTGGGTGTCATCCCCGTGCCGCTCGAGGTCGCGGGCGAGGCAGTCGAGATGGCCGGAATTCACGCGGTGTGCACCCACCCCGCGTATCGCGGCCAGGGTCTCTCTCGCACGCTGATGGAGGAGGCGCTCGCTTACTGCGACGCCCGCTTCCCTGCCGCCTTCCTCACCACGGAGGAGCCGGATCTCTACACGCGCTATGGCTTTCGCCTCATCCCTCAGCAGATCTTCGTCTCTGAGCTTGCACCAAGTGCGGCCGGAGAGGTGCCTCGGCGGCTCTCGCTCGACGATGCCGCGGACCGCGCCCTGCTTGAGCGCCTGCTCGCCACCCGCAACGCGGTCTCGCAGGTACTCGGCACGCGCGAGCCGGGATGGCTCTTCAAGATCAACGTCAGCCTGTGGAGCGCGATCGCCGGCCACATCCACTATCTGGAGGAGCTCGACTGCGCAGTGGTCTACCGGATCGAGCGCGGCACGCTGCGGATCTACGACCTGATCGCCACGGAGCTGCCCCCGCTCATGGAGCTGGTCGCGAGGATCGGCCAGGATGCCGAGCGGCTCGAGCTGTTCTTCACTCCGGACCGGCTACAGGCTGACAGGCTGCGCCCCGTGCCGCTGACGGATGGGAACAATCTCATGGTCAGAGGACCCTTCCGCGCGGAGGGAACTCCCCTGATCCTGCCCCCGCTCGCGCGCTGTTGACATCGCCTGTGCTCTGCCGGGCAGCGGTGTACACATTCCGGAAGGTGTACGCCAATCAAACACAAAGCTGCGGTGATCTCTCCCGGTTCCTTCATCGTGGCGGCGATCCTCTCCGCGCTCCCGCTGATCCGACAGGAGAGTTACACTGATCCACCCGAGCATCGTGCCCATGACCACACCTGATCTCGTCATCCGCAGCCGTCGTGTGCTGACTCCCCGCAGCCTCACGGCGGCCGCGGTGCACATCCGCGGCGGCGCCATCGCCGCGGTCAGCGCGTTCGAGCAGATTCCTGCCGGCGCGCCGCTGGTGGATGCGGGCGACGCGGTGGTGATGCCGGGGCTGGTGGACACGCACGTACACACCAACGAGCCCGGCCGCACGGAGTGGGAGGGGTTCCGGGCGGCAACGCGCGCCGCAGCCGCGGGCGGGGTGACGACGCTGATCGACATGCCGCTCAACAGCATTCCCGCGACGTCCACCGTTGCCGGACTGCGGGCGAAGCGGGAGGCGGCGGCGGGGCAGTGTTGGGTGGACGTCGGCTTCTGGGGCGGCCTGGTCCCAGGAAACAATGTCGAGATCGGGCCGCTGCTGGCGGCGGGAGCGCGGGGCTTCAAGTGCTTTCTCGTCCCCTCAGGTGTGGAGGAGTTCCCGCACGTCTCAGAGCACGATCTGCGTAAGGCGCTGCCGGAGCTCGCTGCCCGCGGCGCCGTGCTGCTCGTACACGCCGAGCTGCCCGGGCCGCTGGAGGCCGCCGGTGCCGACGCATCCATCGATCCCCGCAGCTACGCCGCCTACCTGCGCTCACGTCCACCGGAGGCGGAGGTCGAGGCGATTCGCCTGCTGATCCGCCTCTGCCGCGAGTTCGGCGCGCGCATCCACATCGTGCATCTCTCCGCTGCGGAGGCGCTGCCACTCCTGCGCGAGGCGCGGGCGAACGGGCTGCCGATCACCGTCGAGAGCTGCCCGCACTACCTGCACTTCGCGGCGGAGGAGATCCCCGACGGAGCGACGCAGTACAAGTGCGCGCCGCCGATCCGCGAGCGCGCCAATCGCGAGCGGCTCTGGGAGGCGCTGGCCGAAGGCCTCATCGACCTGGTAGTCTCCGATCACTCCCCCTGCCCGCCCGCGCTGAAGGCACCGGACTCGGGTGACTTCGAGCGCGCCTGGGGAGGGATCTCCTCGCTGCAGCTCGGGCTCTCCCTAGTGTGGCGCGGGGCGAGGGAGCGCGGCTACCCGCTCGAGCGGCTGGCGGAGTGGATGAGCCGCGCCCCCGCACGGCTGGCGAGGCTCGAGCATCGCAAGGGCGCCATCGCCGTGGGGCGCGACGCCGACCTTGTGGTGTGGAGCCCGGAAACCGACTTTGTCGTCGAACCCGCAGCGCTTCACCATCGCCACAAGCTCACCCCCTACGCGGGCGCGCGCTTGCCCGGCGTGGTGGAGATGACCTTTCTGCGCGGCGAGAAGATCTACGACCGGGGGGAGTTCGCTTCCCATCCCTCCGGACGCATCCTCGGGCCGGAGAGCGAATGACGGATTTCACCGAGCTGGTCGATCTGGCAGCCGAACGGCTCGGCGGCGCGGTGCTCCTCGCCAACGACGAGTTCTTTGCGCCGAAGGAGGCCCTGCTGAAGGCGGAGCCGCCTCTCTGGATCGAGGGGAAGTACACCGAGCGCGGCAAGTGGATGGACGGCTGGGAGACGCGCCGCCGCCGCACCCCCGGCTACGACTGGTGCATCCTCCGCCTCGGGCTACCGGGAGTCGTTCGCGGCGTGCTGGTGGATACCAGCTACTTCCGCGGCAACTACCCGGAGCACTGCTCCCTCGAGGCCTGCGTGCTGCCCGGCGTTCCGACGCCGGAGGAGCTGACGGGTGAGGGAGTCGAGTGGAGCGAGATCCTGCCGCAGTCGCCGCTTCAGGGTGACGCTCAGAACCTCTTTCCCGTCGTGGCACCACAACGATTCACCCACCTGCGCCTGAACATCTTCCCGGACGGCGGCGTAGCCCGGCTGCGGGTCTACGGCGAGGTGGTGCCCGACTGGGAGCGGCTCGCCCAGCGCGGGGGAGAGATCGACCTCGCGGCGGTCGAGAATGGCGGCGTGGTGCTGGCGGCGAGCGACATGTTCTTCGGTCACCGCCACAACCTGATCATGTCGGGCCGCTCGACGCACATGGGCGATGGCTGGGAGACGAAGCGGCGGCGCGGACCGGGCCACGACTGGACGATCCTGCGGCTCGGGTCGCCGGGCACCCTCCGGCGCGTCGAGGTGGACACTGACCACTTCAAGGGCAATGCGCCCGAGAGCTGCTCACTCGAGGGGTGCGACGCCGCTGGAGCCTCTATGGAGGAGCTGACCGGTGATCGGGTAGAGTGGCAGCCCATCCTCCGACGGACACGGCTGCAGCCCCACAGCCGCCATATCTTCGAGGAGGATGTCGAACCTGCAGGCCGCGTGACGCACGTACGCTTTCACATCTACCCGGATGGCGGTGTGGCGCGGCTGCGGCTCTTCGGGGTGCTGGGACCCCCCTCCCCCACAAGGGGGGAGGGGAGCACTGCACATCCTGCTGGATGAACCGGCTGAGCTGGCTGAACG
>JBPCIT010000083.1:0-19301 GCA_051006015.1 Longimicrobiaceae bacterium | reverse complement strand
CCGTACGGCCGGCGGAGGAGCTCCCCGGCTGCTCCGGCGCCGTGCCGCGCGAGAACCCCAACACCGCGCTCTTCCGCATCGAGGTCATCCGCGTGCCGCTCGCAAACCCGGAGCAGGCGGCGATCGTGAGCTCCCCGCGGATCTTCACGGACCTCGTCGCCCCCCCGCGGCATGGCATGGCGCCGGAAGAGCGTGCCGCCGTCGAGCGGGCGAAGGCGCAGGGCGCGTTCACCGTCGAGATCGAGGGCGAGGAGCACATCCTCCCACCGCGGTTCGTGGCGGCGCAGCGGGACAGCATCGTCTGGACACGCGGCGGCAGCGCCGCCCCGACGGCCGCCGACAGCGCCAGGTTACGCCAGGAGCTCCCGGCGATCTTCGCGCGCATGATGGCCGAGCAGGGAGTCGACCCCGAGGCCGGACCCACGCAGTGCCACGACATCACTGTCTACCCAGCGATCGGCCTGGCCGGCGGTGCCTGCGAGGGCTACGGGCTGCTGCTCGACATCAGCGACCCGGTCAATCCGCGGCGCATCGCGGAGGTGGCCGACTCGAACTTCGCCTACTGGCACTCGGCGACCTTCAACAACGACGGCAGCAAGATTCTCTTCACCGACGAGTGGGGTGGAGGCGGCGCGCCGAAGTGCCGCGCGAGCGATCCCAAGGAGTGGGGGGCGAATGCGATCTTCACCATCGAGAACCGGCAGATGCACTTCCGGAGCTACTACAAGCTGCCGGCGCCGCAAACCTCGCTGGAGAACTGCGTCGCCCACAACGGCTCGCTGATCCCGATCCCCGGCCGCGACGTGATGGTTCAGGCGTGGTACCAGGGAGGCATCTCGGTCTTCGACTGGACCGATGCCGCCAACCCTGTCGAGATCGCCTTCCACGACCGCGGCCCGGTGGACGCGAACCAGATGGGCAATGGCGGGAGCTGGTCGGTCTACTGGTACAACGGCGCGATCGTGAGCTCGGAGATCGCGCGCGGACTGGACATCTTCGAGCTGACACCGAGCGAGTTCATCTCGCAGAACGAGATCGACGCGGCGAACACGGTGCGGCTCGACTACCTGAACCCCCAGGGGCAGCCGCAGTTCGTCTGGCCGGCCTCCTTCGCGCTGGCAAAGGCCTACGTGGACCAGCTCGAGCGGTCGCAGGCCCTTGCCGACGGGCGGATCGCCTCACTGCGGCGGGATCTCGCCAATGCGGAACGCGCCTCGGGCACGGCGCGGCAGGAGGCGCTGACGCAGCTGGCGGCGCAGCTCGAGGGCGAGGTGGGCGGGTCCAACGCCGCCGCGACGGTGCGAATGCTGGCAGGCGCGGTGCGGGAGCTGGCGCTGGCGCGCTGAGGAGGAGGGGTTCCTTCCCCGACCTGGTCCCGCCCCGGTGGAGCGTAAGAGCAGCTACGCTCTCACGCTCTTACGCTCCACGGGAGGAGGGGGCCAGGGGGTGAGGACCCGCCTCACTCCCGCACCTTGTCCCTCTCGCCCTCCGCCTGCGACGGCTTGTCCTCCGGCCCACCCTGCCCCACCTCCTCCTGCGTATTGGTCGGCCGCACCTGCTGCGGCGCATCCTGCTCCTCCGCGGTCTTCGGGCTCTTCTTCTCGTCGCTCATCGCTCTTTATCCAACCGAAGTGTTAAGAATTCTCCCGCTCACCCACCTGCGGGTGCAGTCTGGTTCACACGCCGCGTGCAGCACGAGGGGGCCGGAGGGTGAGGGCTAATCCCCCGCCGGCACGCCCTGTGGTGGGAGCGTCTCGACGACCCGCTCCCCGGGCGGCTCCTTCCGGCGCGGCGGCAGTCCCATGATCTGCCGTAGCTCGGCCTCATCCACCACCTCTTTCTCGAGCAGGCGCTGTGCGAGGATGTCCAGCACCTCGCGGTCGGCCTTAAGGATCTGCCGCACGCGCTCGTAAGTGCCGTCGATGATGCCGAAGATCTCGCGGTCGATCTCGCGCGCGGTGTCCTCGGAGGAGCTGCGGCTCTCCCCCATCCCCATCCCCTCCGAGCCGGGGAGGAACTGCGCCCTTCGTGGGCCCGCGAAGTTGATCGGCCCCAGCTCGCGCGACATCCCGTACTCGGTGACCATGCGGCGCGCCAGGTCGGTGACGCGCTCGAGGTCGTTGCCGGCGCCGGTCGAGATCTCATTGAAGACGATCTCCTCCGCGACCCGTCCCCCCAGCAGCACCGCGATGCGGTCCATCAGCTCCTGCTTGGTGAGCAGGTAGCGATCCTCCGTCGGGAGCTGCTGCGTGTAGCCGAGCGCCGCCACCCCACGGGGGATGATCGAGATCTTGTGCACCGGGTCGGCGGTGGGCACCCGCTCCGCCACCACCGCGTGCCCCGCCTCGTGAACCGCCACGATGTTGCGCTCCTTCTCGTTGATGAGGCGGTTCTTCTTCTCGAGCCCGGCGATGATGCGGTCGATGGCGTCGTCGATCTCGCGCAGCGACACCTCTGACTTGTCGCGCCGGGCCGCGAGCAGCGCCGCCTCGTTCAGCAGGTTCGCCAGGTCGGCACCCACGAAGCCGGGGGTGCGGCGGGCGATCCGCTGCAGGTCGGCGTCGGGGCCGAGCTTGATGTCCCGCGCGTGGATCTTGAGAATCGCCAGGCGGCCGTTGACGTCCGGCCGGTCCACCAGGATCTGCCGGTCGAAGCGGCCGGGGCGCAGCAGCGCGGGATCCAGGATCTCCGGGCGGTTGGTGGCGGCCATGATGATGACGCCGAGGTGCGGGTCGAAGCCGTCCATCTCGACGAGGAGCTGATTCAGCGTCTGCTCGCGCTCGTCGTTGCCGCCCATCATTCCGCCCTGGCCGCGTGCCTTGCCCAGGGCGTCCAGCTCGTCGATGAAGATGATGCAGGGCGCCTGCGCCTTCGCCTGAGCGAAGAGGTCGCGTACACGCGCGGCGCCCACGCCGACGAACATCTCGACGAACTCCGCGCCCGACATCTGGAAGAAGGTCACCCCCGCCTCACCGGCGACGGCGCGGGCGAGCAGCGTCTTGCCGGTGCCCGGCGGACCCACGAGCAGCACGCCCTTGGGGATCTTGGCACCAAGCCTGGCGAACTTCTCCGGGGTGCGCAGGAACTCGACGATCTCGACTGTCTCCTGCTTCGCCTCCTCGACGCCCGCCACATCCTCGAAGGTGACGCCGGTGCCCTCCTCGCCGACGATGCGGGCGCGGCTCTTCCCCACGGTGAGCACCCCCTGGGTGGGATTCATGCGCCGCAGGATGTAGAGCCAGAAGAGCAGGATCAGCCCGAGCGGCAGGAGCCAGCCCATCGCCTGCGCGAGCCACCCGCGCATGGTGCCCGTATAGGGGATGCCGCGCTCCTCGAGCATCGGAACGAAGGTCTCGTCCTCGACCCGGACGGCGGTCCAGAGCCTCGGACCGGCACCCTCGCGGATGGTGTCCACGGGGAGCGCCTCGACCACCTGCTCGCCGATGCGGACGGAGTCCACCTGCCCCGCCGCGATGCGTTCCTTCAGCTCGCTGTAGGGGATCTGCTCCGTGCCCTGCCTCGCCAGAAAGAACTGGAAGGCGATCAGCAGGAGGAAGGCGAGGAAGAAGTAGCCGAGGGAGAAGCGCGTCTTCCGGTCGTCCATCGGCCCGGAGGGCGTACCCTTCCCCTGGCGCCGGTCAGGATTTGCCCGACGGCGGTCTTTTCCCTTGCGGCGTTCGTTGGGGAGTGGTGCGGGGGTGGCCATATCGGCGGCTGGCGCAAGTCTCGGACCAGGGAAAGCACGAGCCGGGTGGGCGCCGACGGGGCGCGGAGCAATTGCCACGGCATCTTTTTTCCAGAATCTTTATCAGCCTCGTTCCTCCTCACCACGACAGGAGCAGCGGCTAATGTATCGCAGCAGGCCTTCCGCGAGCGCCGCTCGCCACCCGGACCCGCAGCGGCGCGGACACTCCCGCATCGCCGCGCTCCCTATCGCCCTGGCGCTGGTGCTCGGCGCCAATGTATGGAGCGAGGCAGCTCCCTTGTACGCGCAGCAGGCTACTGCCGCGCTCGAGATCACCGTGGTGGACGCGGCAAGCGGTCAGCCGATCCCCGGTGCCCAGGTGGTGCTGGATGGCGGACGCGGCGGGCTGACGAATCCGCAGGGTGTGCTGCGCATGGACCAGCTGCTCGACACCTTGGTGACGGTGCGCGTCCACTTCCTCGGCTATGCGCCCGCCAACTTCTCCGCCCCGCTCGAGAGCGGCCGGACCACCCGCTTCTCGGTGCCGCTCGAGGTGGAAGCGATCCCGCTCGCAGGGGTCCGCGCCGAGGTGCACGCGCCGCGCTCGCGCGAGCTGCGGGAGTTCTACACGCGCGCCCGCACGGGCACCGGGCAGTACATCACCCGCGCCGAGATCGAGCAGCGGCGGCCGCGCGACCTCTCCGAGCTCTTCCGACTGCTGCCGGGAATCCGGCTCCTGAGCGGTCCGATCGGCGACAAACCCGTCATGGAGGCGAAGGCATCGGCAGGAACGAGCCGCAACGGCCGGGCTCAGGAATGCGCCATCCAGTACTTCGTGGACGGAACACCCTTTACGCCGACCCACAACGGCATGATCGGGCTGGACATT
The DNA here is from genome assembly GCA_051006015.1 of Longimicrobiaceae bacterium. Lineage (GTDB taxonomy): Bacteria > Gemmatimonadota > Gemmatimonadetes > Longimicrobiales > Longimicrobiaceae > JBPCIT01. The sequence continues at coordinate 14,727 of JBPCIT010000083.1, read as the reverse complement.
CCGCTCAAGGATATCGAGGGGATCGAGATCTACCGCCGGGGAAGCAGCGTTCCGGCCAAGTTCCACCGGTTGAACAACAGCTGCGGGGTGATCCTGATCTGGAAGAAGGAGAGGATCTGATCCTGACGTGAAACAGCAGCCTCCGCGCCTGCGGAGGCGGCTGCCACTCTGTCACTGCGGGTTGGTCTTCCCGCCCGAACCCCCGCCCGCCGCACCACCACCCTGCATCGCAGCGGCGAGCAGCACGCCAGCCAGCGCGATGGCACCGCCGAAAGCCGCGGAGCGCGCCGGAGAGAGCCGCCGCTGCTCCAGCGCCGCCAGCCGATAGCTGGGAATCAACACCGTCTCTCCGGCGGCGGGGAACTCGTACCCCGTCTGCGCGCGCAGCCACATCGCCGACATCACTAGGGTGTCGGTGTCCTGCCGCACCACCTCGCCCGCCACGGAGACGACGTTGTTCGCGGTGAGCTCAGTCAGCCGAAAATCGCTCGGCGTGGAGAGTTCGGCGCGCACCGAAGTGCCGCGCACCAGCGGCGTGTCGCGTACCGGCGCGTAGGTGTAGCAGCCGGTGAGCATCAGAAGGGCCAACACGAGGAACCGTCTCATACGAATTCCCTCCAAAGAGTTCATCTTGACCAGCCGCCGTACGCTCCGACCCCGAGGCACCACCCCACCTCCGGCGGTTGAAACCGCCCAGCCGCTCACTCATTGGCCGGCGGTGCTCGCATCCAGGCTCAAGCTGTTGCTGAAGAGCGCCCACTGCACCTGTAGCCCGGACCACAGGGAGAAGGAGCGCGACGTAATCGTTCGTCCGTCCGCCGTCGTGGCGACGAGTGTGTAGCTGCCCGAAAACGAGCGATCCTCGAACACCAGCCGGCGGGTGCTGTGGGGCGGAACGCTCCCCAGCACCCGTCGGGTCCCCGTCGTGGAAGTCAGCCGCACCGTCACCTCAGCTTCCGGGCGGAGGTTGTTCTCGACGGCCACGGTGACCGCCGCACCGCGCGCCTGCCCTCCGCTCCCGGCCGCGCACGCTGCCAGCAGCAGCGCCGCGACCGGAAGCAGGAGGCACCTACCAGGCACGCGAGCCACCCTGCCTCAGCTGCAGGGATTCGGGTCGTTCGGGTTGCGCGGGGTCTGCCGCTGCTGACCCACGCTCGGAATGTTCGGGTTCGTCTGCCGCTCCGTCGTCCCGTAGAGCAGCCGCCCGGGGATCGCCTGCCCCCCGAAGGTCGGGAACCGGGGCAGACAGGTGCGCTTGTAGTCGTTCCACACCTCGATGTTCAGGAAGAGCGCGATGTACTTCTCCTGCATGATCCGCTCGAAGAGCGAGTTGCCGGCGAGCGCCGCGGGAACGCGCGCCAGCGTCACCCCGTACTGCGCTTCCTCGCAGGCGATGCCGCGGTTGGCCGCCTCCCGTGCCGCGGTCTGATTGCCCAGGCGGTACTGCGCCTCGGCGACGATGAACTGCGTCTCGGCGCAGGTGAGGATCGGCTGGTTGTAGGCCGGGCCCACGGCCGCCCCGACGTCCGTATTGAGCGGAGACGCCCCCTCGTCGATGTCGCCCTCCGGAGAGCCGGGCCTCGAGCCGACGAACTGGCCGCGCACGGTAGAGGCCGTCGCCGGCTTGAAGAAGATCGCGAGTCGCGGGTCGTCATCGGCGAAGTTCGCCGGTGTCCCGCCATTCAGGATGCTGACCAGGTGGGCGCCCGAGACGATGTGGGCCGGGCGGTCACGCGTGAACTGATGCCAGATGTTGTTCTCCGTGGAGGTCTGAGTGTGGATCGACCGCCAGTTGCACGCAGCGTCGGAGATCCCCTGCTGCGCGTTGGACAGCGCCTGCTGGTACGCCGTCGTCCCCTGCACCTCCGCCACGTGCATGTAGAATCGCGCCTTGAGCGAGTGGGCGACGTCGATCCAGCACGCCGTGGCACCCGCGAAGTTGAAGTCGGGAACGGCGGTGCCGATCGGATCCGCTCCGCTCCGCAGATCGCCGATCGCCTCGTCCAGGAGCGTCTGCACCGCGGCGTAGACCTCGAGCTGCGGGTCGAGCGCCGGCGAGGTGATCTCGGGGTCGGCAGCCTGCGAGTAGGGGATGTCGCCGTAGATGCTGGCGGCCAGGCCGATCAGGTAGGCCTCGTACACCTTGAGGATGCCGGCGTAGGTGCGGCGCCCGTCCTCCTCCGCCATGGCGATCGCCGCCCGGATGTCGATCAGTCCGCCGCTGTAGTAGTGCGCGGCCATCTCGTCGTCCGAATCATCCTCGGTGATCCGGTACTGGTCCAGCGCTGTGAACTGGCTGGTCACGCCCGCCGTCTGCTGCGTCCACATGGAGGCGACGCGCGCGTAGATCGACTGCGAGAGGTAGAAGGTGTTGACCTGGACGCCGGTGAAGAGCTGGTTCAGGCTCGGGTTGGCGACCACGTTCGGATCCGAGCGCGTCGGCTCGACGAAATCGCAGCCTCCCAGCGCGGCGGCGAGGAGGGCCGCGCTCAGCGCGCGGCCCGTCCAGCGGTATGGTTTATTCATGATCCCTATCATGTCAGAAGGAGGCTAGCGGTGCAGCTGGACGCCAAAGACGAAGGAGCGCGTCCGCGGGTGGTTGAAGTAGTCGACGCCGCGGCCGAGACTCTGCCCCGTCAGGTTGGATTCCGGGTCGATGCCCGTATAATCCGTCCACGTCTTCAGGTTGCGCCCCGCCACGGTCAGGTCGGCGCTTCCGAAGCCGGCCCGACGCATCCAGGGCTCGTCCAGCGTGTAGGTGATCGAGATGTCGCGCAGCTTGACGAAGCCGGCGTCCTCGATGAACTGCGCCGAGGGGCCGTTGAAGCTGTTGCCCATCCCGAGCTCGCCCCAGCTGCGCCAGTTCAGGTTCACCGTCTCGCCGGCGCCCGGGCCGATGCCCGGGAAGATCGTGTCCTTCCCTGCCCCGTGCCACGCCTCGGTGTCCCTGTGCGTGCCATAGCTGTACAGCGCGCCGCGGGTGCCGTTCAGCATCTTGTTGCCGACGCTGATGTCGAGCAGCCCGGAGATGCGCAGGTTGTTCAGCAGGGTGAAGGTGTTGCGGATGCTCCCCGTCCAGCGCGGGTTCGGATCGCCCGTCACGCGCAGCTGGCCGTCGTACTGCGGGAAGCCGTCCTCGCCGACGTAGAGCGTGCCCGCGGGTGTGCCCGGGAACATGGCGTCGATGTCGAAGCCCTCGTCGCTGGTGGAGCCGTTGCCGAAGCGGATGAAGTCGTCCGTGATGAAGACGCCGAAGGGATGGCAATTGGTGATGTTGCCATTCTCGTCACGCTCCGGCGCGGCCAGCTCCACGCCCAGTCCGCCGCTGAAGCCGTTCAGGAAGGAGCTCTCGGCCTCCGGGAAGCCTGGCGCGCCCAGGCGCTTGACGCAGCTCCGGTTGCGCGCGAACTGCAGCCCCACGTTCCACCCCAGATTGCGCCCCTGGACCGGTGTAAGGTCGAGCGTCGCCTCCCACCCCATGTTCTCGAACTCGGCGCCGTTCTCCCAGCGGAAGTTGACGCCCGTGCTGGGCGGGACCGGCACCTGCAGGATCGCATCGGTCGTCTGCGCGTTGTAGTAGGTGAGGCTGAGGGCGACGCGGTTCTGCAGGAAGGCGAGGTCCACCCCACCCTCCCACTCGCTCGTCCGCTCCGGCTTGATGTCCGGGTTGCCCAGCGTGAGCTGGCGCACGACCCCGTCCGAGCCGCCGTAGGTGGTGAAGAGGCCGTTCGGGGTGATCCAGCCATCGTTGATCATCCCGGTCACGAAGCCGCTCACGCTGGAGTACATCGGCGGCTGCACACCCGCCACGCCATAGGCGACGCGCAGCTTGCCGAAGTCGAGGAAGCGGTTAACCCCGCCCAGACGCGAGAAGTCGTAGGCGGCGCTCGCCTTGGGGTACAGGTAGCGCCGGTTGTCACCGCCGAAGGTGTTGGAGCCATCGAGGCGCAGCGCGCCCGTCAGGAAGAGCTGGTCCCAGAGGTTGACCGTCGCCTGCCCGAAGTAGCCATCCGTGCGCACCGTCTCACGGTACTCGTTCGGGATCCGGTCGATCGTGTAATCGAGCTGATCCGTCCCGAAGACCAGCCCCTGGCCATTGACCTGGTAGCGGCGGAACTGCTGCTGGTTCAGGTTCTGTCCGACGGTCAGGCTGCCGTTCAGCGCCTCCGTCCCCGCATAGGTCAGCGTGAGCAGCAGATTCGAGTCGTACTGCTGCGAAACGAGATCCGCGCGGATCATCCGGCCACTCGGGAAGTCGGACGAGCTCTTCGGGAACACCGTCAGCCGCTCGTCCGCCGAGTAATCCGCGCCCGCGATGTAGCTGAGGTTCAGCCAGGAGAGCGGCTGGTAGTCCAGGTTGATGTTGCCCTGGAAACGCCCGACATCGCTGCTGTTGGGCATCTCGTTCAGCACCCAGAACGGATTGTCGAAGCCACGGCCCGATTCGAGAGTCGTCGGGTTGGGCGCGCGGTAGGAGAAGTGCAGCCCCTGCGGGTTCAGGTGGCACTGGTAGCCCGCGTCCGTGCGGCAGTTGTTGAACTCCGGCGGAGTGCGCAGCGCGCCCAGCAGAACGCCGCTGGTGTTGGAACCCGTCTGGAGATACTGCCCGGCGGCATCCGTGTAGGCGAAGTTGCCGCCGATCCGCAGCGCATCGGTGAAGCGGTGGTCGCCCTTGAGCCGCACCGCGTTGCGCTCGTACTCGTTGTTCGGCCCCTTGAAGACGCCCTGCTGGCTCACGCGGCCCAGCGATAGATAGTAGGTCGTCCGCTCGCTCCCCCCGGACATGGTGAGGTTGTTCTCCAGGGTGTTGCCGGTACGGAAGAGCTCATCCGCGTGATTGTAGACCGGCGTCCCCGCCGGCAGCGCTGCGCCCCAGCTGCGAATGCTGCTCGCGGAGGTTCCGGGGATGAGCTGGGTCGGGTCGTTGTCGATGTCCGCGCGGCCGCGCCCGAAGCGGGTCTGCAGCGGGATGAACTGGTTGACCTCGTCCCGCGTGTACTGGACCCCGTAGGTGACGCGGGTCTGCCCCACCTGCCCGCTCTTGGTGGTGATCAGCACCGCCCCGTTCGCCGCGCGCGAGCCGTAGATCGCCGCGGCCGCGGCGCCCTTGAGGATCTGGATATCGGCGATGTCGTTGGGGTTGATGTCGCCCGCGCGGTTCTGCACCGCCGTTCCCCCCACGGGGTTCGAGTTGCCCGGGGCGCCATTGCCGATCTGCTCGATGTTCAGCGAGCGGTTGTCGATCGGCACCCCGTCGATCACGAAGAGGGGCTGGCCGTCGCCGACGAGTGTCTTGCCGCCACGGATGCGGATGTAGGCTCCCGCACCGGGATCACCCGAGGAGGTCGTCACCTCGACGTTGGGCGCCTTGCCCGCGATCGCCGAGACGATGTTGGTCTCACGGCTCTGAACGATCTCCTCCGCACGCACAGTGTTGATGGTCGTCGCCAGCGCACGCCGCTGCTGGGTAATGCCCTGGCCGGTGGCGACCACGCCCTCGAGCTCGAGCACGTCGAGGCCGAGCGTGAAGTCCTGCGTGACGGATCCCGGCGTCAGCGTCACCTGCTGACTGCGGGTTGCGTAGCCGATCAGGCTGGCGTTGAGGTTCACCTGCTGGCCCTGCGCACGCGCGGCGGGCACGATCAGCACGTAGCGTCCCTCATTGTTGGTGAGAGTACCCAGGTTCAGGGAAGGGATGAAGACGCTGGCGTTCCCCAAGGGCGCGCCGGTCTCCGTGGTGACACGGCCGCTGATCGTCGTCGCCTGCTGTGCCGAAAGCGATAGCGGCATGAGAGCCAGTGCGAAGAGGATCGCCGTTAGCTTGCGAAAATTGCTCATTACCTGTTCTCCGTCGTTCCGGCGGCTGCAGGTAGCAGCCGCCAAAGGAATTGTCCCCCACACAGCCAAGGGGAGGCCGTGCGGATGATGCACATCCACTGGGTTGCCCAGCTTCTCATGCGCAAATGGGTTGCTTGGCGGTAGGAGTTGTAGCAGACATGGTTGGGACCTGGTTGCCTCCTTTCTGGCACCCCGACATGCAAGGATTCCCGGTGAGCCGTGTCGGATGCGGCTCCGTCGGGACGAAGCGTTCGCGGCGGCGATCCCGGCAGGTGCCGCCACGTCACGGCTACTCTTTCTGCGCGTCTGCTTGCTCACCACGACCGGTGGCGAGGTGATGGAAGGCGCTACGCAAGTTGGATAATCGGGCCGCCACGGGGAACTCTGCCACTCCAGTGGGACGGAGTGCGAGTCTGAGGGGATGAAGAGCGAGGGACGAGGGACGAGCGGGAGGGGCGGCAGGAGGAGCGCCGCGCGTATCAGACGCGCTCAGCTCGGAAGATGCACCGTCGAGGTCGCAAGCGCAGAGCTTCAGGCACCGTGGCTACGTTCCTGCCGCATCCACGTATCTCATCCAGCGGATTTCGGAACGGGGTGTTTCTCGAGGATGGAAGGCCGTAGCGGAGGGTCGGCCGTAGGGCGGGACGCAGGAGCCGGGCGGCGGGCTCGGCTCCGTCGGGCTCCCGCCGGCATGCAGGGGTTTAGTGCACCGCCGGCTCCAGTACGATCGCGCCGCTCGTGTGGTTGTTGCCGAAACGCAGCTGGGCCTCCGGAGGGCGGAGGAAGGTGACCAAGCGCACATCCCCGATCGCGACCCCGCGGAGCGATTCCGGCCCGCCCAACCGGGACTGCCCGTAGTAGACCACCAGGAGGTTGCTGCTGGAGTTGGTAGCGACTTGCTGTACCCTCAGCCACCGCGGCCGCAACATCTGGATGGCTGTGTACAGGTCATTAGCGGAGCTGTCGTACAGCTCTGCTTCCGTAATGGGTGCGTTACCCGCCGACGCACGCCCGGCGGACTGGTTTGGTGCCGTTGCACAGGCCGCGAGCAGCACGAGACACACGATGGCCAGGCGATGGAGGCTCATGGCAGACTCAGGGTAGAAGGTTCCGAGGTACGAGTACGGCAGGGTGGGAGCGCGGCCTGCCGACCGGATGCGGTCACCAGAGTGGCGACCGCATCCGATCCTCCTAACAACCTGACGCGGTCATGAGCGCTCGCCGCACCCCGCCACAAAGGTGGGAGCTGCGGTCGGACTCGTGTCCCACCACATCCGGGTGGTGAACAGGTCGCCGCCGCCCAGCAGGGCGATCGCCGCCTCCACGTTCGCCGCGTTGACCGTTTTCTCCAGCGGGCCGTATTGCAGGCGGCGCGGCACCGTGTTCTGCGTGGCCGTGGGGCCCGGCCTCACCGTCGAGGGCACGCACGTGCGCCGCCACTCACTCCACGCCTGCACACCGTCCGTGTAGAGCGCGATCCACTTCTGCCTCGCGATGCGCCGCAGCCCCTCGGTCCCTGGCTGGTAGGCGACGTCCGGCCGCGCGAGGTACGCGTCGACCGCCGCGCCCGTCACACCCCACTGCTCCATCGAGAGGCGAATGCCCTGCTCGTAGAAGCCGGCCGCCTGGCCGGGCGCCAGCCCGCCCAGCGAGCGCTCCGCCGCCTCGGCCTGGATGAACTTCACCTCGGCCGCCGTCAGGAGATACGCCGGCTGGCTCGGCGAGTAGAGCCGCGTGCCCGGCTTCGACGTTGTCGTCATCTGTGCGGACGCCTGCGCGTGCGTCAGGGCGTTCTCCAGGCCACGGTACTGACCGTCCGACTCCGCCGGCTGCGCGTACACCGGGAGGCGCGGGTCGCTCATGCCCTGCAGCAGCGACATCAACCGTGTGGAGACGCGGTGGTCGTCGCGGGTCTGGAAGTTGACCTGCCACGGGTTGTTGTACACGCCGTTGCCCGGCCAGTTGAGAACCGCCATTTGCGCGTTCGTGTCGAACACACCGCCCGGCGCGCTGAACGCCGCAGTGAGCTGCTGGCTCGCGAGCGTCGGATTCACGTTCACGATACGCAGAGCATGGCGGGCGCGCAGCGAGTTCGCGAATCGCTGCCACGCCGCCCGCTGGCTCGCAGCCGGGAGCGTACCGTAGATGGGGTCCGACGCGCCCAGCGACAGACCGGTCGTACCGCTCAGGGCGGTCACCGCCGAATCCAGGGCCGCGAACAGCATCGGGTAGATGGTCTCCTGCGTATCGTATGCCGGCTGGATGACGGCCGAGTCGCCACGTAGCGCCTGGGTGTAGGGGACGTTGCCCCACAGGTCGGTGATGATCCCGTACGACCAGGTCCGCACCACCAGCGCGGGCGCCCAGTAGCCGGGATTGTTGCCGGCCCGGCCGTTCTCGATGACCACCTGCAGGTCGCGCAGCTCACCGCTGTACGCGCCGTTGAAGTTGCCCTCGGTGGAGGGGCCCGTAAGCCGCTGGTAGGCGTCGGTCTCGGGATACTGCACCTCGGCCAGGTGCTGGGCGAGCAGCTCATACTGCCGCAGCGAGGCGTTGCCCAGCCAGCGGCTGGTCGCCACGCGTGTTGCGTTGACGAAGAGCGTCGGCTCCGGCGCCGTCTCCGGCGCATTGGGATTGACGTTCACGTCCGTCAGCGAGTCGGCGCACGCCGCACCCATTGCGACGGCGGCACTCAGGCCGAGGGCGGTCCAGAATTGTTGGATTCGCATGATATTCAGTTCTCCCAGAGGCGCTTAAGGACGAACGCGGACGCTGAAACCCACACTCCGCGGGTTCGACGGAATCGCGTACTCGATGCCTTGGAAGTTGCCGGAGCTGTACGCGAATTCGGGGTCGATGTTCGGCACGTCCGTCCAAGTGACCAGGTTGCGGCCCGTGATCGCGACGTTCACGTTCTGTGTGTTGATCGCGCGCGTCCAGCGGGCAGGCAGGTCGAAGCCAAACCGCAGCTCGCGCAGCTTCACGTAGCTGGCGTCGTAGACATACGGCTCGGCCACGCCGAAGATGCCCTGGAAGTACTCCTCGGACTCGAGCCGGATCGTGTTCGGCTGACCGGTGTTCACGTCGATTCCCTCGACCAGGATACCGGGGTTGTCGAAGGCCACCTCGCGGCCCCGCAGCGAGCTGGTCAGCACGCCCGAGTAGTTGCCCACCAGGTTCGTGTAGCTCATCAGGCTGCCGCCGCGCTTCATGTCGAAGAGCACGCTCAGCTGCACCGGGCCATAGCTGAACTCATTCTGCCAGCCACCCGTCCAGTCGGGCTGGATGGAACCGAGGTACTCGAGTGCCCCCGTCGTGAAGGGCAGGCCATCCTCCGTCAGCAGGCGGCCCTGCTCGTCGCGCTCCCAGATGGCGCCGAAGATCGCGCCCAGCGGCCGGTCGACGCGCGCCTGCAGCTGCGCCTCGCCGAAGAGGCCGCTGCCCAGCACCACCGTCTCGACGCCCGGGAAGAGCTCGGCGACGTTGCTGCGGTTCTGTGCCCAGTTCAGGGTCGTCGTCCAGCGGAAGCGGGGCATCTGCACGGGAGTCACGCTCACGAGCGCTTCGACACCTTTGTTGGTGACGAGACCCGCGTTGATCGACTGGCTCGTAAAGCCCGAGGCCGGCGAGATCGGCACCGGGAAGATCTGGTTGCGCGTCTCCTTGTCGTACACTGAGCCGTCGATCACCACACGGCCACCCAGGAGCTCGACCTCGGCGCCGAACTCGGTGGAGCGCGTGAGCTCGGGCTTCAGATTCGCGTTCGCCAGCACGTCACCCTGCGTGAACTGCGCCCGGCCGTTGAACTGCTGGGCAAGGCCGGTGAAGGTGGTGCGAAGCTGGTACGGCGCCGCATCGTTGCCGACCTCCGCCACCGATCCGCGGATCTTCAGGAACGAGACCACCGGGTTCGCCTGGAGCGCCGGAATCGCGTCCGTCAGCACCACCGAGGCGCTGATTGAGGGGTAGAAGTACGAGTTCTCCCCTGCGGGCAGCGTTGACGACCAGTCGTTACGCGCGGTGCCTTCCAGGGTGAACCAATCATTCCATGTCAGCGACGCCGAGCCGAGCACGCTGTTCACGTGGCGTTCCTGTACGTTCTGCGCCAGGGACGGCGTCACGGCCGCGTTGGAGAGGTTGTACAGACCCGGCACCGTCAGGCCGTTGGTCGACTGCGACTTGGTCTGGTAGTACTCACGCCGCAGCCCGCCGCCGGCCAGCGCGTTGAGGCTGAGGTTGGGCGTGAGCGAACGGTTCACCGTCAGCAGCAGGTCGGTGTTGTTGTCGTTGCTGTAGTCGTCGATGAAGACGAAGCCGCCGGCAAACGCCGGGTTCGTGAAGCCGAGGTAGTTCGGCGCGTACCGCTGCTCGATGCGCAGCGTGTAGATGTCCGAGCCCGTACGCAGCAGCGCGCTCACGCCCGGCAGCAGTTCGTAGTTCAGCGTTCCCTGCGCCACGATGCGGTCGCGGCTGTCCTGCACCCGGTTCTCGTGCTGGATCCAGAACGGATTGTTGTGATAGTTGTAGTTCCAGTTGAACTCGCGGTTGCCGTGAGCATCGGGTCGCGCCTGCTGGTAGTTGCGCAGGTCGTTGATGTTCACCTGGCGGCCGAACCAGAAGAACTGCTGCAGGATCGACTGGTTGTAGCCCGTGCCCGGCCGGTTGACGCCGTCGTTCCGGATGTACTGCACATTGCCGGTGACATTGGTGCGATCGTTCAGGGTGATCGCGCCGTTCAGCAGTGCGGTGTACTTCTCGAACGAGTTGTTCGGGATGTAGCCGTCCACGTTGTCGTAGCCCAGCGAGAGGCGCGCGTTGGCGCGCTCGCTGCCGCCCGACACGGCGAGCGTAGTCTGCGTGGTGACGCCCGCGTCGAAGAAGTCACGCACGTTGTTCGGTTGCGGCGAGAACGGCGTCGGCGTCGCGCACGGGTAGTTCGGTGCGCCCACGATCTGGAAGCCCGGGCTGTTGTACTGGCAGAGCAGCTGGCCCTCCATCCTCGGGCCCCAGCTCTGATCCGACGTGATGAAGTACGTACCTGCGGAACCTTGCCCGTACTGATTCTGGAAGTCGGGCAGGATCGATGGCCGCTCCGTCGTGATGCTCGTCGAGAATTCCGTACGGATCCCACCGCCGGCGGCCGCTCCCTTCTTGGTCGTGATCACCACCGCGCCGTTCGCCGCGCGCGAGCCGTAGATGGCCGCGGCGTTCGGACCCTTCAGCACCGTGACCGTCGCGATATCTTCCGGGTTGAGGTCACTGATCGCGTTGCCGTAGTCGAACCCCGAAATGAGGAGGCCACGGCCGTGGTTCGTTCCCGCCGCCCGGTTGTTGTTGGAGACCGGAATGCCGTCCACGATGAAGAGCGGCTGGTTGTTGCCCGCGATCGAGTTCGAGCCGCGGATCACGATGTTGTTGGAGCCGCCCGGCGTGCCACCGCCGGTGATCTGTACGCCCGACACCTTGCCCTGCATCTGGTTGACGACACTGGGCGCGCGGGCGGCGTTCAGGTCCTCGGTGCTGATCTGCTGCTGCGCCGTGCCGAGCTGACTGCGCTCGCGCTCGATGCCCAGCGCCGTCACTACGAGGCCTTCCAGGTTGACCGCCGTCTGCTCCAGCACGAGGCTCACAGTCGCCACGGCGCCGGTCTCGACCGTGACGGTCCCCTGGGCCGTTCCGTACCCGAGCATCTGCGCCCGGACCATGTGCTGCCCCGTCGGGACGTTGACGATCTGAAAGCGTCCCTGAGCATTGCTCAGGGTACCGAGCTGCGTGCCAGAAACGGTCACCTGGGCACCGGCGAGCGGACGCTGCGTCGCTGCCTCTACGACGGTTCCCTGGATGGTTCCCCGCTCCTGAGCCATGGCTCCGGCGGGGACGAGGGCTGCTGCGAGTGCAATCGCGAGCAACCAGTGAATATGTCTCATTGATTTCTCCTGAGTTCCAAGGGCTGGCGCTGACCAGCCGGTTTGGAGTTGGGTGCCGGTGCTCCCCAGAGACCGGGTCGCACCCTGGCGCATCACGACAGAGGTCTCCAGCATACCCCTCCGTGCCACGGGTTACACGGAGAGCAGAGGCTAGATCGACTCTGCTCCGCTAACAACGCGTCCTGCGGGGTGGCAAACCTCCTTTCGAGTGAGCGGGTGAAAAGGGTACCTGCACTGTAGCACTGCGGATCTCAGCCGCGGTGCGAAGCCACCACGGGGAGAGGTCAGGCAGAGTGTCCACTGCACGGGATCCGGATGAAACCACCGGCGTGCTCATGACGACGGACGCGGCGCAACAGCAGCTGCGGCTGCTCGAACATCTGTAGCAATACTACACTCGTTCGATTCTGTCAAAGGGCATGTCTAGGAGCACACATCCGCGCTTCGCCCGAAAGCGCCATGGCGTCCTGGAGCAGCAGCAGCAGAGTAGCGCGCGGGGCGGACGCTCGCAAGGAGCAGCTCTCACCTCTCACGACTCGACAGCCTGCACCGCCCGCAGCAGCGCCCGCGCCTTGTTCAGCGTCTCCTCGTACTCGGCCGCGGGGACCGAATCGGCCACGATCCCCGCCCCCGCCTGCACATGGGCGCGCCCGCCCTCGGCGACGACGGTGCGGATGGCGATCGCCAGGTCCATCGCGGCTCCGCCGGCCGCCAGGTAACCCACCGCTCCAGCATACGGGCCACGGCGGGCGGGCTCGAGCTCATCGATGATCTGCATCGCCCTCACCTTCGGGGCGCCCGAGACGGTTCCGGCGGGGAAGCACGCCCGGAAGACGTCCATCGCTGAAAGGCCCTCGCGCAGCTGCCCCTCCACCGTGGAGACCATGTGCAGCACATGGGAGTAACGCTCGATCACCATCCGGTCTGACACGAGTACGCTGCCGTAGCGCGCCACCCGCCCCACGTCATTGCGCCCCAGGTCGAGGAGCATCAGGTGCTCGGCGCGCTCCTTCGGGTCCGCGAGCAGCTCGGCTGCGAGCGCGGCGTCCTCGGCGGGCGTTCGCCCCCGCGGCCGCGTCCCGGCGATGGGCCGGACGAGCACCCGCCCCTCCTCGGTGCGCACCAGCACCTCGGGCGAGGAGCCGATGAGCTGGAAGCCGTCGAGATCCAGGTAAAAGAGGTAGGGCGAAGGGTTGAGCGTGCGCAGCGCCCGGTACAGCGCGAAAGGCGCGGCGCGTAGCGGAACGGTGAGCCGCTGCGAGAGGACGACCTGGAAGGCGTCCCCGGCCCGGATGTACTCCTGGACACGGCGCACACCCGCCTCGAAATCCTCGCGCGCGAAGGTGCTGGCGAACGGAGGGTCTTCCTGCGTGGGAGCCGCCAGCGCGAGCGGCGCCGGTGGCTCGCCGCTCTGCAGGCGCGCGATCACGGCCTCGATCTCCGCACCCGCCTGCTCGTAGCGGCGGCGGAGCTCCGACTCGTCCGCGCCGGCGGTCTCGGCGGTGACGATCACCCGCGCCCGGCCGAAGAGGTTGTCGATCGCCACCACCGCGCCGGTGAGCATGAAGAGCGCGTCGGGGAGATCGAGCCCCGCGGCAGGCGCGGCAGGGAGACGCTCGATGTGCCGGATCACGTCGTAGCCAAAGAAGCCGACGGCGCCTCCCTGGAAGCGCGGCAGCCCGGGGAGCGCGGCGGGGGTGTGGCGGCGGAGCAGCCGCTCGAAGTCGCCGAGCGGGTCGGTCGAGCGCTCTCCCTCCCGCCATCCTCTCTCCGGGCTCCAGCTGTCGATGCGGTCACCGCGTAGCCGCCAGGCGGAGCGCGGCTCCGTCCCCAGGTAGGTGTAGCGCGCCCAGGTCTCGCCGCCCACCGCGGACTCGAGCAGGAAGCCGAACGGTGGCCGCGCCAGCTTGTGGTACGCCGACACCGCGGTCTCGGTGTCGAAGAGGATCTCGCGCGAGACCGGGATGAGCGTCGCCTGCTCGGCGAGCCGGCGGAAGTCGGAGAAGGACGGGTGCAGGGACATCAGCGCGGATCGGCGTGGCGTGAAGAGGTCGGGAACGACCAAAATCTCCTCGCGGCGGCGGGGGAAGTCAACCGGCGAGTGTCATTCCGAGTGGACGGTTTTCGAGGCACACTGTCCTCGTCGTGCGATCACAACCTCAAGCCGTGCTTGGATTTACAGGCAGGAATGTGTGGCAAAGCCTTTGCGTAAAGCACGGCCGAGGTCGAAGGGGCCTCCCGGTATCGCAGAGCGAAGCCGGTGAATCGGACACTGAACCTGTAACGAGGGATTGATATGATGAAGCGAGCTTTGTGTACCGCCGCCGTTCTTGCCGCCGCCGTCGCGGCTCCGGCCGCCGCGCAGGCCCCGGCGCCCCGCATCACGGTGGAGCCCTACGTCGGTTACGGCTTCTTCGGTACGCTGCCGGGCACCACGGAGCAAACGCTGGAGGCGGACATCGCCCTGGGCGGGCGCGCAGCCTTCCAGCTCACACCGCAGTTCGCCGTCTTCGGCAACTTCCAGCGCGCGACGCCCGAGATCGAGAACACCACCACCACGGGCAACGTGGACCACTGGGCCGCGGGCATCGAGTTCTCGTACATACCGCGCGGCGGCGCCGAGGGGATGTTGCCGATTATCCTCGAGGCGGGGCTCGGGCAGGCACGCTACTCCGGGTACGGCACTGCCATCCCGGACGGCAGTGACCTGGCGGTCAAGCTCGGCATCTCAAGCGCGCTGCGGCTCACGCCCAACCTCGGCGTTCGCTATGGCGTGGACGATTACATCTCGAACTACGGCGCGGACGATGCTGGCGTAATCAACCAGTTCGTCGCCCGGCTCGGCGCGGAGATCCGCTTCTAACCGCACCAGCGTCTACCAGCGAGGGGGGGGGGGGGGGAGGGGGGGGGGGCCGACCCGTTCTTTTTTCCCCCCCCCGCCCAAGAGAAAGCCCAAAACAGG
>JBPCIT010000082.1:0-38009 GCA_051006015.1 Longimicrobiaceae bacterium | reverse complement strand
GGCGTCGGCCGTCTTCCCGACGGACGGGTGGTGTTCGTCCATCGCACCGCGCCCGGCGACCTTGCGGAGGTGACGCTCGTCGAGCAGCAGAAGCGCTGGACGCGCGGCCGCCTGCTGCGGGTGCTCGAGCCCGGCGCCGACCGGCGGCAGCCGCCCTGCCCCTTCTACGCGGAGTGTGGCGGCTGTACCCTCGAGCACCTCACCTACGAGGCGCAGCTTCGCGCCAAAGGGCGCATCGTCGCGGACGCCTTGACACGGATCGGCGGCGTCGCGACCGAGGCGCCCGAGGTGGTCGCCTCGCCGGCGGAGCACCGCTATCGCAACCGCGTCTCCTTCGCGCTGCGGCGGGAGGCGCACGGCCGGGTGGCGGCAGGCTTCCACGCGCTCGGCGATCCCGAGCGGATCGTGGACCTCGATGGCGGCTGTCTCCTTCCCGAGGAGCCGATTGCCCGGGTGTGGGATCGGCTGCGCGCGAGCTGGGACATCGATGCTCGACGCCTCCCCTCCGGCGAGCGGCTGCGCCTCACGCTCCGAGCCAGCGCCGCCGGAAAGGTCTCCCTGCTCGTCGAAGGCGGTTTCACTCCCGGCCGGCCCGCCGAGCTGCTGGCCGAGGTGGAGGGCCTGGAGGCGATCTGGCACCGTCCCGGCGAAGCCGCGGCGGAGCTGATCGCGGGCGCCCCCGGGCTGCCGGAGACCTGGGGTGATGAGACGCTGGAGTTGAGCGGCACGGCCTTTCTGCAGGTCAACCGGGGAGCCGCCGCGCTCCTCGAGGCGCACGTCGCCGAGCTTGCCGGCGACGTCAGCGGCCGACGGGTGATCGATGCGTATTGCGGTGTCGGCCTGCACGCGCGCCGCTTCGCCCGGGCGGGCGCCGAGGTGATCGGCATCGAGCTGGACCCCGAGGCGGTGGCGGAGGCGCGACGCTCCGGCCCCGTGGGTGCGGCCTTTCTCGAGGGACCCGTCGAGGAGCTGCTTCCTGGCCAACTCCCGGCTGAGCTGGTGATCCTCAACCCGCCTCGTGCGGGCGTCGTGGCGGCGGTGCCGGATGCGCTGATGGCGCAGCCGTCCCGCCGAATCATCTACGTCTCCTGCAATCCCGCCACGCTGGCCCGCGATCTGCGCCGGCTCGCTCCTGTGTTCGAGGTCCAGCACCTTCGCTCCTTCGATCTCTTCCCGCAGACCGCCCACGTGGAGACGGTGGTGCTGCTGTCTTCTCGCGTAACGGGAGCTGCCTGATGCGCTATTACGTCTCGATCGGTGACCGCACGCTGGAGGTGGATCTCACCGGTGCGGTCCCGCAGGTGGACGGCACGCCGCTGGACGCGGAGCTGGTGAACGTCCCCGGCACGCCGGTGCGTCACCTGCTGGTGAACGGACGCTCCTGCACCCTGCTCGCGCGGCCCGGCGAGGGCCGCGGCCGCTGGGAGATCGCCCTTGGCGCCGAGCGCTTCTCCGCCGAGGCGGTCGATGAGCGCACCCGCGCCATCCGCGAGAGGACGGGTGGCGCGGAGGTGAAGGCCGAGAAAGTCGTGAAGGCACCGATGCCCGGGCTGGTGCTGAGGGTCGAGGTCGCCATCGGTCAGCAGGTGAAGGCGGGGCAGGGGGTGGTGATCGTCGAGGCGATGAAGATGGAGAACGAACTGAAAGCCCCCGCTGAGGGAGTGGTCGCTCGCATCGAGGTGCAGCCGGGGCAGACGGTCGAGAAGGGTGCGACACTGGTCGTGCTCGAGTAGCCCGCGGCGTGCGAAGTGTGCACAGGCGGATCCGATCGCGTCAATCCGGAGCTGAGGCCATGAGGACAACCGACGAGCAGATTACCCGCAATCTCGCCGATGAGCACCGGGCTCAGCCGGAGGTCGAGGGAGCCGTCTCGCGTCAGCCGGAGGCTCCGAACCTCAGCGAGGAGGCGCTGGGGGAGCGTCGCGTGACGGCCGGTTCGTCGCCTGGCGCTACGGGTGAGGACAAGGCAGCATGGTCCGCCCGCGCGGTGGAACCGCTGCTCGCGAAGTACCCGGAGCGGCGGGAGCGCTTCGAGACCACCAGCGGCATCGAGGTGGACCGCCTCTACACGCCCGAGGACCTCGCGCTCGACTACCAGCGCGACCTCGGCTACCCCGGTGAGTACCCCTTCACCCGCGGCGTCCAGCCCACGATGTACCGCGGCCGCTTCTGGACGATGCGGCAGTACGCCGGCTTCGGCACCGCGGGCGAGACGAATGAGCGCTTCCATCTGCTGCTGCAGGCGGGGCAGACCGGTCTCTCCACCGCCTTCGATCTTCCCACGCAGATGGGCTACGACTCCGATCACCCGATGGCACATGGGGAGGTCGGGCGGGTGGGCGTGGCGATCGACACCGTCGAGGACATGCGCGCGCTCCTCAAGGGGATCCCCCTCGACCGCGTCTCCACCTCGATGACGATCAACGCTACCGCGTCGATCCTGCTCGCGTTCTACATCGCGGTGGCGGACGAGCAGGAGGTTCCGCGCGCGAAGATCTCCGGCACCGTACAGAACGACATCCTCAAGGAGTACATCGCCCGCGGGACCTACATCTATCCCGTCGAGCCGAGCCTGCGGCTGGTCACCGACATCTTCGCCTTCTGCAACGCGGAGGTGCCGCGCTGGAACACCATCTCGATCAGCGGCTACCACATCCGCGAGGCGGGCTCGACCGCGGCGCAGGAGATCGCCTTCACCTTCGCCAATGCGATGGAGTACGTGCAGCGGGCGCTCTCCGCCGGGCTGGAGATCGACCGCTTCGCGCCGCGGCTCTCCTTTTTCTTCGCCGCTCACAACGACCTCTTCGAGGAGGTGGCGAAGTTCCGTGCCGCCCGCCGCCTCTGGGCCAGGATCATGCGCGACCGCTTCAAGGCCGCCGAGGACAGCGCTCGCCTGCGCTTCCACACCCAGACCGGCGGCGTGACGCTCCAGGCGCAGCAGCCGCTGAACAACGTGGTGCGCGTCACGGTGCAGGCGCTCTCCGCGGTGCTCGGAGGCACGCAGTCGCTGCACACCAACGGTTACGACGAGGCGCTGGCGCTGCCGACGGCGGAGGCGGCGACCCTCGCCCTCCGCACGCAGCAGGTCCTTGCCTACGAATCCGGCGCCACCGAGACGGTCGATCCCCTTGCCGGCTCCTACTACGTCGAGTCGCTCACCAAGGCCGTGGAGGCGAAAGCGGTCGAGTACCTCGACAGGATCGAGGAGCTGGGCGGCTCCGCCCGGGCGCTGGAGTACATGCAGGAGGAGGTGCACCGCGCCTCCTACGAGCATCAGCTCGCGGTCGAGAGCGGCGAGCGGGTGGTGGTCGGCGTCAACCGATTCCGGGAGGAGGAGCGGCCCCTCGACCTCCGCCAGCCCGACTTCAGCACACTGGAGCGGCAGCAGCGCGAGCGCGTCGCCCGCATCAAGGCCGAGCGCGACGATGCCGAGGTGCGCGCGCGCCTGGAGGCGATCCGCTCCGCCGCCCGCGGCACCGAGAACCTGATGCCGCACATCATCGACGCGGTGAAGGCGATGGTCACCCTCGGCGAGATCAGCGACGCACTGCGGGCGGAGTGGGGAGCGTACCGGCCGGGGTAACGGAAAAAGAAGATGGTGGATGCGTTCGAGTTCGCGCGCTGGCGCCAGGCTTCAGAGGATACCGCGAGAGCCGCCCGGGTCCAGAGCAACGCCGGCATTCACAACTGGGCGTGCTTCCTTGCCGAGCAAGCCGCCCAGCTCGCGGTCAAAGGCTTGCTGCACGGGATCGGGGCGGGCGCGTGGGGGCATGATCTGGTGGCACTCGGACGGGCGCTGGCCGAAAACGCCGACCTTGCGATCCCACAGGACGTCCAAGCGGCATTACGGCGGCTCTCGCGCCACTATATTCCGGCTCGGTATCCGGATGCCCATCCCTCGGGTCCCCCGGCCCTGTACTACGGAGCCGCGGATGTCGAGCAGGCGCTCGCCGATCTCATTCTCATCCACGGATTCGTAGATTTCGTCTGGCGCCAACTCGACCCTGAAGACAAACCCAGGCGTGAGGCAGACGAGGAATGAGCGTGCAGGGGATTCTCGACCGCCGACGAGCCCAGCGGCAGGAACTGCTCGATCGGGCGGAAAGCTACGTCGCGGAGGTTGAAGCTCGCTTTCCGGTCCGCCGCGCCGTCGTCTTCGGCTCCGTCGCGCGTGGCGACTTCAACCTGTGGAGCGACATTGATCTCCTTCTGGTGATCGAGGGAATGATGGGAAACCCACTCGAGAGGACGGACGCGGTGGAACCTCGGCCGCCGCTGGTACAGCCCGTGATCTGGACGCCTGAGGAATGGCACGCGCAGCGCGCCCGCGGCAATCAGATCGTGCGCGAAGCCTCCACTCAAGGCGTGTGGTTGCGCGGCTCCCCGGCAGATCCCTGAACGCGGTCGGCCGCAGCAGCGTCCACGGTCGCGGTTGGAGGTGTCGAGAGCGCGATGCTCAGTGTTGCGCATGAGGTGAAGGCAACGGGTCGTGGCACGCATTGTCCGGTGGTGCACTCTTGGAGGTTCGCGAACGCACCGGCTGGGATCTCCGGCTCGTTGCCTGACGGTCGGCGCTGATTTACCTTTACGCGCCGGCTGCAGAGGAGTCGGCGCTGCCGTCACCTTTGCTTTGACCAAGTATGCCGACTTACGAATATCGTTGTCCGTCGTGTGGTAACCACTTCGAGAAGTTCCAGCGCATGTCCGACGAGCCGGTCTCGGAATGTACCAAGTGCGGCGCTACCGCCGAACGGCGTCTCTCCGCTGGAGCCGGGCTGCACTTCAAGGGCTCGGGTTTCTACATCACGGACTACCGTGGCGAGAGCTACAAGAAGGCCGCCGCCGGGGAGAAGGGCGGCGATTCCGGAGCTCCGGGGTCCAAACCGACCGAGAGTGGCAAGTCCACCGATGGTGGCGGTTCGAGCGCGAAGAGCGAGTAGATGCCCGTAGAGACACTGCAGCGCGAGATCGACCGCGTTCTGCGCGAGATGGGCGTGGATGATCCTGGCGAGATCCTGCTCGAGCGCCCGCGCAATCCCGACCACGGAGATCTGGCGACCAACGTGGCGATGACGCTGGCGCGGCAGCTGCGACGTGCGCCGCGCCAGATCGCCGAGGAGCTGGTCGGGCGGCTCGACCTCTCCGGCGCCGGCGTGACTGCCGCGGAGGTGGCGGGTCCGGGCTTCATCAACTTCCTGCTCGCTCATGATTACCTGCGCGAGGGGCTGGCCACCCTCCTCGAGCAGGGAGCTCGCTTCGGCCACACGGACGTTGGCGCGGGCGAACCGGTGATAATCGAGTTCGTATCGGCGAATCCCACCGGCCCGCTGCACATCGGGCATGGACGGCAGGCCGCGCTGGGGGACGCTGTCGCCGAGCTACTGGCCTGGTGCGGCTGGCAGGTGCACCGCGAGTACTACTACAACGACGCGGGCGCGCAGATCGACCGCCTGGCCCAGAGCGTCTGGGTGCGCTACCAGCAGCACTTCGGAGGCGAGGCGGAGCTCCCCGAGAGCGGCTACCACGGCGAGTATGTGCGCGATCTGGCGCGCGAGCTCGCCGAGGAGCACGGCGAGCGCTTCGTCGGCGACGACTCCGAGGAGGCGATGGAGGCGATGCGCACCTTCGCCGTGCGGCAGCTGATGGCGGAGATCAACCGCGACCTCTCTCGGTTCCGCGTCCACTTCGACAACTACTTCCTCGAATCCTCCCTCTATACCCAGGGCGATGTTGCGGAGACCATCGGCCGCCTGAAGGAGACGGGGAGCGTTTATGAGGAGGGCGGCGCCCTCTGGATGCGCACCACCGCCTTCGGCGACGACAAGGACCGGGTGATGGTCCGCAGCAACGGACAGCCGACCTATTTTCTTCCCGACGTGGCCTACCACCTTACCAAATGGGAGCGGGGCTTCCGCCGCGCGATCAACGTGCAGGGCGCCGACCACCACGGCACGGTAGCGCGAGTGCGCGCTGGGCTGCGGGCGCTTGGGCTGCCGGAGGGCTATCCGGAGTACGTGCTGCACCAGATGGTGACGGTGATGCGCGGCGGCGAGGAGGTGAAGTTCTCCAAGCGCGCCGGCTCCTACGTCACCTTCCGCGACCTCTTCGAGGAGGTGGGGGTGGACGTCACCCGCTACTTCTTCCTGATGCGGCGCGCGGAGGCGCAGCTCGTCTTCGATCTCGACCTGGCGCTCGATCAATCGGAGAAGAACCCGGTCTACAAGCTGCAGTACGCGCACGCGCGCATGCGCTCGATATTTCGCAAGGCGGGTATCGAGCCCGCTGCGATCGACGCGAGCTCCGCCGACCTCGAGCTGCTCCGCCATCCCCAGGAGCTGGAGATCATCAAGCTGCTGATGCGCTTCCCGGAGGCCGTCCGGCGCGCCGCGGAGCAGCACGCGCCGCACACCCTCTGCGACTATCTCGAGGAGGTGGCCGGCAGCGTCAACTCCTGGTACCACGCGGGCAACCTCAGCCCCGAGCTGCGGGTGCTCGGCGTCGAGGAGCAGCTCACCCGCGCACGTCTGGTGCTCGCGCGCGCCATCCAGCTCGTGCTGCGCAACGGCCTCACCGGCCTGGGGATCTCCGCTCCGGAGCGACTGGAGCGCGAGGGCGCCGCTTCCTGATCCTCTACTTCTGGAATTTGCATGTCACTCCTCGTAGTCGGCAGTGTCGCGCTCGACAGCGTCCACACTCCCTTCGGCAGCGCCGAGAACGCACTCGGCGGCTCGGCGGTGTACTTCTCCGCCGCCGCCTCGCTCTTCTGCCCGGTGCAGCTGGTGGGGGTGGTCGGCGAGGATTTTCCGCATGCGCAGCTCGAGTTCCTCTCCGACCGCGGCGTGGATCTCGCCGGGCTGATCCGTGCCCAGGGGGAGAGCTTCCGCTGGGCAGGCGAGTACAGCTACGACCTGACCAGCCGCGAGACTCTCGAGACACACCTCGGTGTGTTCGCGGACTTCAATCCGCGCATCCCCGACGCGTTCCGGCGCTCGGAGTGGGTCTTCCTGGGGAACATCGACCCTGAACTGCAGATGGACGTGCTCGACCAGGTCGAGAATCCCCGCTTCGTGGCCTGCGACACGATGAACTTCTGGATCGAGGGGAAGCGCGAGGCAGTGCTCGAGCTCCTGCATCGCGTGGACCTGCTGCTGGTCAACGACTCGGAGGCGCGCGAGCTCTCGCGTGACTTCAACCTCGCTCGCGCCGCGCGGTGGATCCACGAGCGCGGCCCGCGCTACGTCATCATCAAGAAGGGCGAGCACGGCGCGATCCTCTTCACCCCCGCCTCGACCTTCTTCGCCCCCGGCTACCCGCTGGAGGAGGTCTTCGATCCCACCGGCGCCGGGGACGCCTTCGCCGGGGGCTTCATGGGCTACCTGGCGCAGGGTGGGCGGGTCGAGGACGCGGATCTGCGGCGGGCGGTGATCTACGGCAGCGCGATGGGGTCCTTCGCGGTAGAGCGCTTCTCCGTCGAGCGCTTCCGCGATCTCCGCTCCGAGGAGATCGAGGACCGCGTGCGACGCTTCCGGGAGATGACGCTCTTCGAGATTCCGCTCACCGCAGATGTCGCGGTCTGACAGCGGACTCAGCTACCGGGAGAGCGGCGTCGACATCGACGCCGCCAATCGGGCGCGGCGGGGGATCGCCGCGCTCGTTAATTCCACCGCCACCGCAGATACGCTCTCGAAGCTGGGCTCCTTCGGCGGGCTCTACCGCGTTCCTCGCGGGCTGCACGACCCGGTGCTGGTCGCAAGCACCGACGGCGTCGGCACCAAGCTGAAGGTCGCTTTCCTCACCCGCCGTCACGACACCATTGGCGAGGACCTGGTCAACCACTGCGTCAACGACATCCTGGTGCAGGGCGCGCGGCCGCTCTTCTTCCTGGATTCCGTCGGCATGGGCCGACTCGAGCCGGGCGTGGTCGAGGCGGTGGTGGAGGGAATCGCCCGAGGCTGCCGGGCGAACGCCTGCGCACTGCTCGGTGGTGAGACGGCGGAGATGCCGGACTTCTACGCGCCGGGTGAGTACGACCTTGCCGGCACGATCGTGGGCGTCGTGGAGGAGGAGCGGGTCATCGACGGCTCGCGCATCCGCGCGGGTGACGCCGTCGTCGCGCTGGCCTCCTCCGGACTGCACACCAACGGGTACTCCCTCGCGCGCCGCATCGTTCTCGAGCGGCTCGGACTGACCGTTGACGATCCCTTTCCCGGCATCGATGCGAGCGTCGGCGAGGTGCTGCTGCGCGTGCATCGCTCCTACCTGCGCGCGCTCACCGGTCCTGTCGAGCGGGGGGAGATCCACGGACTCGCGCACATCACGGGCGGCGGCTTGGTCGAGAACATCCCGCGCGTGCTCCCGCCTGGCCTCGACGTGCGGATCGAGCGCGGCAGCTGGGAGCTGCCCGCGCTCTTCCGCACCCTCCAGCAGGCGGGACAGGTGGCGGACGAGGAGATGTTTCGCGTCTTCAACATGGGGATCGGCATGGTTGCCGTGGTTGCCGCCGCACGTGCGGAGGCGCTGGTGGAGGAGCTGAACGCCGCGGGCGAGCAGGCCTGGATCGCCGGGAGCGTGGAGGACGGAGAGGGCCGGGTGCGGCTGGACGACGGGGGGAGCGCAAGCTGATGCGCGTGCTGGCTCTGGTCCTATTCTTCGTTGTCGGCGCCTCGCCGCTGCGGGGGCAGGGAGGCGAGCTCACTTCGCTCTGCACCGCGGGGCCGCCCTCCGGGGCCATGGCCGATCCCGCCATCTTCGGCACTACCTGCCTCGCTATCGCACAGACCCTGGCGACGCTCCCCCCGCAAATAGGAATTCTCGCGGCGGCTGGCAATCCCGTCCTCGGATCGCACAGCACCGGAGGCCTGCGACTGGGAAGGTACGTGCGGACCGACGCCACCCTGCGGCTTGGGTTCGTGCCACTCCGGACACCCGGCGTGATCGGGACCGGCGCTGAAGCCGCAGCGCCGACCGGGACCGTCTCCGTCCCCGCACCCGCGGTCAGCGGCGATCTCGCCCTCGGCTTATATCCGGGCGTGAACCTTTCGCCGCGGGTAGCCGGCCTGGGCTCGATGGACCTTCTGGGAAGCGTCACCTGGCTCCCGCTGCAGACCTTCGGGACACGCGGCTTTGCCCGCGCCGGCTCGCCGCTCGCGCTCGGGGTGGGCGCGCGTGTGGGCCTACTGCGCGAAGGCTTCACCACCCCGGGGATCTCGGCCTCGCTGATGCATCACCGCATCGGGCAGGTGGCGTTCGGCGAGGTTTGTCCCGGCGAGCCGCGCGCCGGCACCGGCTGTTCCCGGCCAGGAGACGCTGGCGAGCTGGAATTCGACCTGCGAAGCTGGAGCGGACGTGCGGTGATCGGCCGCCGCTTCGTAGGCGTGGGGCTCGCCGCGGGTGCGGGTTACGACCGCTTCACGGGTGACGGCGAGTACGCCGTACGCGTTCCGGCTTCCCCTGCAGGAGGGGCGGATCCGGTGTTCGGCGCCAGCGACCTCGAGCTGCGCGACAGCCGCTGGTCGCTCTTCACCAACCTCTCGTACACGCTGCTGCTCGTCACCGTAGCGGCCGAGGCCGGCTGGATGCAGGGCGGCGCCGCGGTCCCGGGATACCAGGAGTCCGGAGGGGAGTTCCGGCCGCGCCGCGGCACACTCTTCGGCAGCGTCGGCGGACGCCTGGCGTTCTGAACGGCGTGGCACCAGGGAGCGACGCGGACCGCGAGTTCATGCGCCGCGCGCTCGCGCTCGCGGAGGCAGGATGGGGCCGGGTCGCGCCCAACCCGCTTGTCGGGGCGGTGGTGGTGCGGGACGGGCACATCGTCGGCGAGGGCTACCACAGCGAGTACGGCCGCCCTCACGCGGAGGTGGAAGCGCTCCGCGCCGCCGCCGCGAAGGCGCGCGGAGCCACCCTCTACGTGACGCTCGAGCCCTGCTCGCATCATGGGAAGACGCCACCCTGCACCGATGCTGTGCTGCAGGCGGGTGTCGCGCGGCTGGTCTTCGCTGCGGGCGATCCGAACCCTCGTGCGGCAGGCGGCGCGGAGCGGCTGCGGCAGGCAGGCGTCGAGGTGCTCGGCGGCGTCGCAGCACAGATGGCGCGCGACCAGAACGCCTCCTTCTTCCACGCCTTCACATCGACCGGCGCGCGGCGGCCGTGGATCGAGCTGAAGCTGGCGCTGTCGCTGGACGGCCGGCTTGCCGACCGCGAGCGGCGTTCCACGTGGATCACGGGGGAGGAGGCGCGCGCCGAGGTGCACCGCCGACGCGCGGGCTTCGACGCCATCGCTGTCGGCATCGGCACCGTGCTTGCCGACGATCCCCGGCTGACGGTGCGCGGCGCGGTCGAACCGCGGCGGCCGCCGGTGCGGGTGGTCTTCGATCGCGCGTTGCGCCTACCGCCGGACAGCTACCTCGCCCGTACGGCGGGCGAGCTTCCGGTGTGGGTGATCGCCGGCCCGGCGCCCTCCGCGGAGCGACGGCGCCGGCTCGAAGAGTCGGAGGTGCGGGTACTGCCGGTGTCCGACCTGCACGACGGACTGGAGCAGCTTCGCGAGGAGGGGATCGGCTCCCTCTTCTGCGAAGGAGGGGCTGCGCTTGCTGGAGCACTGCTGATGGAGGATCTGGTGGATCGACTCACACTCTTCTACGCTCCGCTGCTGCTCGGCCCTGACGGGCTCAGCCCCTTCGCTGCTCTGGAGAGCGCGACGATCGAGCAGGTCCGCCGCTGGCGGCATCTGCGGACCGCGAGCTTCGGGCCCGATACCCTCATCACCCTGGCGCGGCGGTAAGACGCTTGTTCACCGGGATCATCGAAGAGGTCGGCGTCGTCGGCTCTGTCGAGCCGGCCGGCAACGGAGTGGCCCTCGCCGTGCGGGCCGGTGCCGTGGTTGACGATCTCGCGGACGGGGACAGCGTGGCCATCGACGGAGTCTGCCAGACCGTTACCTCACTGAGCAACGGGAGCTTCACCGTGCAGGCGGTGGCGACCACCCTCGGCCGCACCACCCTCGGTGAGTATCGGCCGGGGCGGCGGGTGAACCTCGAGCGCGCGCTGAGGATGGGAGCCCGGCTCGGCGGCCACATGGTACAGGGCCATGTGGATGGAGTGGGACGCGTGCTCTCGATCCGCCCGCAGAGCGAGCTGGTGCTGATCGACTTCACCCTGCCGCCCGAGGTGGAGCCGGTGACGGTGCTGCACGGATCCATCGCGCTGAACGGCGTGAGCCTGACGGTCAACGCGCTTCCGGAACCGGGCGTCGGCCAGGTGTCGATCATCCCCTTCACCTGGGGCCATACCGCTCTCGCCGAGCTGCGCGAGGGTGACAGGGTGAACCTGGAGGGCGACATGATCGGCAAGTACGTGCGGCACCTGCTAGGCGCGCCCGGCGGCGAGGATCTCCGCCGCGCCTGGGGGTACTAGGAAGGGCAAATCGAGGCTCCCTCGATTTCGACTTCCAACTTCAGATCTGCCATGGCATTCGATACCGTAGAGGACGCGATACAGGAGATCCGCGACGGGAAGATGGTGATCGTCGCGGACGACGAGGATCGCGAGAACGAGGGGGATCTGGTGTGTGCCGCCTCGGCGGTGACGCCGGAGGTGATCAACTTCATGGCCACGCACGGTCGCGGTCTGATCTGCCTGGCGCTCACGCAGGAGCGCGCCGACGAGCTCGATCTGCGGCCGATGACGGAGCTCAACACCGAGGCCCAGGGCACCGCCTTCACCGTGAGCGTCGACGCCGCCGCCCACTTCGGGGTCAGCACCGGCATCAGCGCGGCGGACCGCGCGACCACCATCCGCGTCTGCATCGATCCGCG
This sequence comes from Longimicrobiaceae bacterium, assembly GCA_051006015.1. GTDB lineage: Bacteria > Gemmatimonadota > Gemmatimonadetes > Longimicrobiales > Longimicrobiaceae > JBPCIT01. Next base: position 26,196 of record JBPCIT010000082.1, on the reverse strand, counting down.
CAGCACCCCGAGCGATCTGCGCCGCCCGGGCCACGTCTTCCCGCTGCGCGCGCGCCCCGGCGGGGTGCTGCGCCGCGTCGGCCAGACTGAGGCCGCTGTGGACCTCGCGCGTATGGCCGGGCTCGTCCCGGCGGGTGTCATCTGCGAGATCCTAAACGACGACGGCACGATGGCGCGACGGCCAGAGCTCGAGAAGTTCGCGACGCGCCACGACCTACGCTTCATCAGCGTCGCGCAGATCATCGCGCACCGTCTGAAGCACGAGCGACTCGTCCACCGTGAGGCGCAGGCGACCCTCCCCACGCCCTACGGCGACTGGCGCGTGATCGCCTACCGCAACGATGTGGACCGCTTCGAGCACATCGCGCTCGTCAAGGGCGAGGTGCAGGGGGAGGAGGACGTGCTGGTGCGGATGCACTCCGAGTGCCTCACCGGCGACGTCTTCCACTCGCTGCGCTGCGATTGCGGTGAGCAGCTCGCCAGCGCGATGCGCACGATCAGCGAGGAGGGGCGTGGTGCCATCATCTACCTGCGGCAGGAGGGGCGGGGGATCGGCCTGGTGCACAAGCTGAAGGCGTACGCGTTGCAGGAGAGCGGCCTGGACACGGTGCAGGCGAACGAGGCGCTGGGCTTCCGGCCCGATCTTCGCGATTACGGCATCGGCGCACAGATCCTGGTGGATCTCGGCCTCTCGACGATTCGCATCCTGACGAACAACCCGAAGAAGATCGTCGGGCTGGACGGCTATGGCCTCTCGGTCACCGAGCAGGTGCCGCTGCGGATCGAACCGAACCCTTACAACCTCGGCTACCTGGCTGCGAAGCGCGACAAGCTTGGCCACCTGCTGCCGGTGTGACCGGTGAAGGACGCATGATCGAACATCACGGGCAGCTTCGCGGCGAGGGGCGACGATTCGGAATCGTGGTGGGCCGCTTCAACGAGTTCATCACGCGTCAGCTTCTCATCGGCTCACACGATTGCCTGCTGCGGCACGGCGTCGCGGATGAGGACATCGAAGCCGCCTGGGTTCCGGGGGCGTGGGAGATTCCCGCCGCGCTGCGCCGGATGGCGCGCACTGGCCGCTTCGACGCGCTGATCGCGCTCGGCGCGGTGGTGCGTGGCGCCACGCCGCACTTCGACTACGTCGCCGGCGAGGCCGCGCACGGCACCAGCGCGGTTGCTGCCGCGGCGGACCTCCCCGTCTCCTTCGGCGTGCTCACCACTGACACGCTCGAGCAGGCGATCGAGCGCGCCGGCACCAAGGCAGGGAACAAGGGCTGGGATGCGGCACTGGCCGCGCTCGAGATGGTCGACCTCTTTGCACGGATCGAGGGAGAAGCGACGGATGTCGGATCGTAGGCGCAACCGGGCGCGCGGGTGGGCGCTTCAAGCGATGTATGCTTGGGAGATGCGGCAAGCGGCGCCGGAAGCGCTCGTCGGCATCCTGCGCGACCTGGGCGAGCAGCTGCGGGTCTCGCCGGAGAACCGCTTCTACGCCGATGTGCTGGTGCGGCTGGTCGCGCAGCACCTCCCGGAGATCGACCGGCTGATCGAGGAGCATCTCAGCAACTGGCGGCTCGCGCGGCTGGCGGTGGTGGATCGTAACCTCCTCCGCCTCGGTGTGGCGGAGATGCTCTATCTCGACGACGTCTCAGCAGCCGACACCATCCGTGAGATGATGTTCCTCGCCGGGCGCTACGGAACACCGGAGAGCCCGCGCTTCGTGAATGGCGTGCTGGATGCGGTGATGCAGGCGGTCGCCACCACCCGCGCGCTGCAGCGCGGAGGTCGCCCGCGGTGATCCGCCTCTCCACATCTGTGCTGCGTTGCCTGGCATGCGCGCGCTGACCGTCGACGAGCTGCTGCGCAGCAAGAAGGGAGCGCTGGCGCTCGAGCTGTTGACGCACGAGCGAGGTCTGAGCCGGCTCATCCCGGGTCCGGAGATCTCCAGCCCCGGCCTGGTGCTCACCGGCTACACGGAGCGCTTCCCCTCCGAGCGCATCCAGGTGCTCGGCGAGACGGAGATCGCCTTCCTGCACTCCCTGCCGGACGAGCGGCGGCAGCAGGCGCTGCAGGCGTTCTTCACCTTCGAGATCCCCGTCGTCTTCATCACCAAGGCGCAGGCACCACCCTTCCCGTTGCTCGACCTGGCGGACGAGCGCGGCATTCCGGTGATCCGCACCGCGCTGAAGACCGCGGAGTTCTACACGCGCATCAAGCCGTTTCTCGAGGAACGCTTCGCCCCTTCGACGGCGATGCACGGCTCGCTCGCCGACGTCTATGGTGTGGGGCTGCTCTTCGTCGGCGCGAGCGGCATCGGCAAGAGCGAAGCGGTGCTCGACCTGATCGAACGAGGTCACCGGCTCGTCGCGGACGACATGGTGCTGATCACGCGGCGTGGCAACGAGGTCCTGATCGGCCGCGGCCATGAGCTGCAGCGGCATCACATGGAGATTCGCGGCATCGGGATCATCGACATCCCCCGCCTCTTCGGGGTGCGCGCGATCCGCCAGCAGAAGCGAGTCGAGGTCGTCGTGCAGCTCGAAGCGTGGGATGAGCGCGCCACCTACGATCGCACGGGGCTCGACCGCCAGCAGATCGACATCCTCGGCGTGCCGATCCCCAAGGTCGTCGTTCCGCTCAACCCGGGGAAGAACATCACGGTGATCGCGGAGGTAGTAGCGATGAATCACCTCTTGAAGTACGCGGGCGTGGACTCCGCCGCGCTCTTCAACGAGCGCCTGATGCGTCACATGGGCGCCACGGCGGAGTACCTGGAGGAGGATTATGAGTGAGCCGGTGCGAGGGTTGATCGTGGCACACTCTTCACTGGCCGCGGGACTGGTCGCGGCGGTTCGGCAGATCGCCGGCCTCGAGGAGGATGTACTGCAGCCGCTGACCAATGAGGCGCGCGGGCCGGAGGGACTGGTCGCCGCGCTGCACGATGCGGTCGGCGACGCGCCCGCCATCCTCTTCACAGATCTGGGGAGCGGGAGCTGCGCCTTCGCCGCGCGCCGGGTGGCGCTGGAGCGGCCTGATACTGCCGTGGTGTGCGGGGCGAATCTTGCCGTTCTGCTCGACTTCGTCTTTCATCGCGACCTTCCGCTCCCGCAACTGGTCGAGCGGCTCGTCGAAAAGGGTCGCGCAGGGATAACCGGTGCGTGCACGGAGGTTGCTCCGCATGCCGATCGTGCTCATTCGCGTTGACGAGCGCCTGATCCACGGGCAGGTGGTCGTGGGCTGGGGCGGGCGGCTTCAGGCGGACAGGATAGTCGTGATCGACGACGAGCTCGCCCTCAGCAGCTGGGAGCAGGAGCTGTACCGCCTCGGCGTTCCGCCGGAGATGGAGGCTTTCTTCGTAGACGTCGAGGAGGCGCGAAACTCCGTCGCGGAGTGGCGGGCGTCGCCGCACCGCTTTATCCTGCTCGTCCGTAACATCCCCACGCTTGCCGCTCTCGCCCGGGATTCGCTCCTCGGTGGCGAGGAGGTGAATCTCGGCGGACTGCACCACGCCACCGGACGAGAGCGGCACCTCCCCTACCTCTTCCTAAGCAGTGAGGAGCGCGCGGCGCTCCGCGGGATTGCTGAGGCGGGTGTCCGCATTGCTGCTCGCGACGTGCCTACCTCGCGGGCCATTCCGCTCGACGAATTGCTCCGCGGCGACGCCGGATGACGCTGGATCCGCTCACCTTTCTACTCCTGACTCTGCTCGGCGGCTGGGTCGCGCTCGACGGCACCTCCGCCGGGCAGGTGATGCTCTCTCGACCACTGGTGGCCGCAACGCTCGCCGGATGGATCGTCGGTGCTCCCGCCGAGGGAGCGGTGCTCGGGCTGATCCTGGAGGCCTTTCACCTTATGGTGCTTCCGGTGGGCGCGGCGCGCTATCCGGAAGGCGGACCCGCTGCGGTCGCCGGCGCGGCAGCGTACGCTACGGTCGCACCTTCCGTAGCCGCCCTGCTCACGACGGTCGTCTTCGTGCTCCTCTGGGAGCAGCTCGGTGGCGAGAGCGTGAAGCAGCTCCGTCAGCTCAACATGTCGCTCGTCACGCCGGCGGAGGGCGCCTCGTTCCCGCCCGCAGAGCTGGAGCGACGGCATCTGGCCGCGCTGGGCGTGGATTTCCTGCGTGGTGCTGCGCTGGTAATGGCGGGGATGCTCCTGCTCATCCTGCTTCTCGCCACGCTCACACCGCTCCTTGCTCTCGGCGAGCGGCTGTTGCGGCTGCTGCTCGGCGCGGCGGTCGCCGCCGCGCTCGGCGCCGCGGTACGGCTCTTCGACGGTACGCACCGGGCACGGCTCGTGCTCGCAGGTGCAGCATGCGCACTGTTCTTTTTCCTCCTCAAGTAGCCAGCTTCCCCGCGGGGGTGCGCCGCGCGCTTCTGCTGCGGAGCTTCCTCGTCCAGGGATCGTGGAACTATCATACGCTGATCGGCACAGGATTCGCATTTGTTCTGCTGCCTGCGCTGCGCTATGTCTTCCGCGGCGACTCGGAGGCGCTGCAGCGCGCGGTGGATCGCCACAGTGAGCTCTTCAACAGCCATCCCTATCTCGCGGGCGTCGCCGCCGGGGCCGTGGCTCGCCTGGAGGCCGATGGTGCGGACGCCGAGCTGATCGGCCGCTTCAAAGACGCGCTGCGCAGCTCTCTCGGCTCCATTGGGGATCAGCTCGTCTGGTCGGGATGGCGTCCCGCGGCCGCGCTTTTCGCGCTCGCTCTGTTGCTCGCGGGTGCTCCCTGGTGGCTCGCGGTCGCGACCTTTCTCTTGGTCTACAACAGCCTGCACCTCTGGCTGCGGGTGTGGGCGCTCGACGTGGGAATCCGCTCCGGCCTCTCCGTCGGGCAGGCGCTGCGATCTGCGCCTCTGCAGCGCCTCGGCCACTGGGCGGCTAACGCCGGCGCCCTCCTTGCCGGCTTCTGCGCCACGCTCGCGGTTGTCGGCGAGGGAAGCGCTCCGGTCGAGCTCGCCACCATCGGCGCAGCGGCAGTGGCGGGAGTCGCGCTCGGCGTGCGCGCGCGTACGGCAGTCTGGGCCCTTCTGGCTCTCGCGTGGGTCGGAGGCATCATGATCGGAGCATTGCGAGGTTCGCCGAACTGATGGAGCACAGCACGCAGGTCCCCATCCTCAACAAGTACGGCTTTCACGCTCGTCCCGCCGCTGAGTTCGTGAAGCTCGCAACCAAGTTCGCCTCCGAGGTCTGGGTGAAGAAGGACGAGATCGAGGTGAGTGGGAAGAGCATCATGGGCGTGATGATGCTGGCGGCGGAAAAAGGTTCGATCATCAGCATCCGTGCCGTTGGAGACGATGCGCAGGAGGCGGTGGACGCCCTTGCCGGGCTCGTTGCCAAGCGGTTCGGTGAGGAGTAGGCGGGTGAGCTCGACATACGACGGGATTGCAGCTTCGCCAGGGATCGTGATCGGTCCGGCTCGCGTTCTGCGCTGGGAGACGCCACAGGTCTCGCACGGCGGTAGCATCGAACCCGATCAGACCGAGACGGAGATCGCGCGCTTCCTCGACGCTTGCGGCAAAGCGCGCGAGCGTACGCGCGATCTGCAGCAGCGCACGCTCGAGCGGATGGGAGCGGTGGAGGCGCAGATCTTCGAGCCGCAGCTGCTGATGCTCGAGGACCCCGAGCTGGTCGGCGGCACCATCACCTACATTCGCGAGAACCATCTGAGCGCCGAGCGGGCCTTCGAGTGGCGCGTGCTCGAGTGGGAAGCGCGGTGGTCGCACACCGCCCATCCGATGGTCCTCGACAAGCTCAACGACCTCGCGGACATCCAGGGGCGCGTGCTCCGCTGCCTGCTCGACCTGCCGGACCCGGATGTGCGCACCTTCTCTGGCGGCGAGCGCGTGATCCTCGTCGTGCGCGACCTCACGCCCAGCGTAACGGTGCAGCTCGATCGATCCCGCGTTCTCGGGATCGCGATGGACGCCGGTACCCGCACCTCGCACAGCGCCATACTCGCTCGCGCGCTCGGCATCCCCGCGGTGGTCAGCCTGGGGAGACTGTCGGAGGAGGTGAGAACTGGCGACGAGCTCATCCTCGACGGCAGGACCGGACGGGTGATCGTCTCCCCCGGCGAGGCGGAGAGGCAGGCGTACCGCGAGCGCGACTTCCAGATCCGCGAGTGGGAGCAGGAGCTACTGCTCCTCGCCCACCTCGACGCCGTCACGCGCGACGGCACCCGCGTTGCCCTGCGCGCGAACATCGACCTGCCGAGTGAGGCCGCCACCGCGCGGGCGCACGGCGCCGAGGGGATCGGCCTCTTCCGTACCGAGTTCCTCGTGGTCGGCCGCAACAGCGTTCCGGGTGAGGAGGAGCAGTTCGTCGCCTACCGGCAGGTCGGCGAAGTCTTTCCCGACGCGCCGGTGATCATCCGCACCTACGATCTCGGCGGCGACAAGTTCCCGGCTTTTCTGCACATGCAGCCCGAGGAGAACCCGTTTCTGGGATGGCGCGCCATCCGCGTCTGCCTGGATGAGCCGGTGCTCTTTCGTGCGCAGATCCGCGCACTGCTGCGGGCGATGGCCGGCGCCGACATCCGCATCATGCTGCCGCTCGTCAACGAGATCGCGGAGATCGAGGCCACCCGGGAGCTGATCGACCAGAGTGCCGACGAGCTCGAGCAGGAGGGCATTCCGGCGCCCAGGCGCTACTCGCTCGGCGCGATGGTGGAAACGCCCGGCGCCGCGATCATCGCTGCCGAGCTGGCGCAGCATGTGGACTTCCTCTCGATCGGCACCAATGATCTCGTGCAGTACACCCTGGCGGTCGACCGCGGCAACTCGCGGCTCGCACGGCTCTACAATCCCTTCCACCCGGCGGTTGTGCGACTGCTCTACCAGGTGGTTGAGGCGGGCCGGGAGGCGGGAGTCGAGGTAAGCGTCTGCGGCGAGCTTGCCGGGAACCCCCTCGGTGCCTTCATGCTCATCGGGATGGGAATCGATTCGCTGAGCGTCGGCCCCTCCTCGCTGGCGGAGATCAAGAAGCTGATCCGCGCCTGCAGTCGCAGCGACGCCGAACGGGCGGTCCAGGAAGCGCTACACGCCCGGCGCCCCGGTGAGATCATCGAGGCGCTTACCGCCCACCTCAGCGGCGTGCTCGATCTCTCCCTCTTCACCACCTCGTAGCGCTTGTCCCGCGCCGGGGCAGGCAGTACCTTCCTGCGTTGCCCGAAGCGCATTCCATCTACCCTTTTGAGCAGAGACAGAAGTGCTTCAACGCCATCTTTTTACATCGGAATCCGTCACGGAGGGCCACCCGGACAAGATCGCCGACCAGATCTCCGACGCGGTACTCGACGCCATCCTCGAGCGTGACAGCACGGGACGTGTCGCCTGCGAGACACTCGTCACCACCGGCCTCGCAGTGATCGCAGGCGAGATCACCACCGAGACCTGGGTCGACATTCCCTCCACCGTTCGCGGCACCCTGAAGGCGATCGGCTATACGGACGCCACCTATGGGATCGACGGCGACACCTGCGCGGTGATGACCACCATCGATCAGCAGTCGCCGGACATCGCTATGGGGGTCAATGCCGGCGGGGCGGGGGATCAGGGGATGATGTTCGGTTATGCCAGCGACGAGAACGACGCCTACATGCCGACGCCGATCCTGCTCGCGCACCGGCTCACCGAGCGGCTCGCCGAGGCGCGAAAGAGCGGCAAGCTGCCCTGGCTGCGGCCCGATGGAAAGACGCAGGTCACGGTCGAGTACGAGGGGGATCGGCCGGTGCGGGTGGACACGGTGGTCATCAGCACGCAGCACGCGCCCGACGTGACGCTCGAGCAGATCCGCAAGGAGGTGATCGACCGCATCATTATTCCGGAGATGGAGGCGGATCTCTTCGACCCCGAGGAGTGCACCTTTCACATCAACCCGACCGGCCGCTTCGTGATCGGCGGCCCACACGGCGACGCCGGCCTCACCGGGCGCAAGATCATCGTCGATACCTATGGCGGCATGGGTCGTCACGGCGGCGGTGCCTTCAGCGGGAAGGATGCAACCAAGGTGGACCGTTCCGCTGCCTACGCGGCGCGCTGGGCCGCGAAGAACGTCGTCGCCGCCGGGCTTGCGCACCGCTGCGAGATCCAGCTCGCCTACGCGATCGGCGTCGCGGAACCGGTGTCGGTGCGCGTTGACACCTTCGGCACCGGCGAGCTGCCGGATGCCCAGATCGCCAGGGCTGTGCGGGAGGTCTTCGACTTCCGCCCGCTCGAGATCATCGAGAGCCTGGGGCTGCGCAATCCCATCTTTCGCGCCACCGCTGCCTACGGCCACTTCGGCAGGCGGCCCGAGAAGCGGCGCGTGAACGGCCACGAAGTGACCCTCTTCCCGTGGGAGCAGCTCGATCGGGTGGATGATCTTCGCACCGCTACGCGTCGCTAGCGGGGGAGCCGGGCCGCCCACGTGCTTCCTCACCGTTTTTTCTGTCGTACGTGCCATGATGATTGAAGTAAAGGTCCAGAGCCTCGGCCTGGACCAGACCTCGAAAACGCCGGTCGTTATCCTGCAGGAGCTCGGTGGCGAACGGATCCTGCCGATTTGGATCGGCCCCGGCGAGGCGAGCGCGATCGCCATGGAGCTGGCCGGAATGAAGTTCTCTCGGCCGCTCACGCACGACCTCGCGGCTTCTCTCATCCGTGGCCTGGGTGGGGTACTGAAGCGTGTGCTCATCAACCGCGTGCAGGAGAACACCTACTACGCGGAGCTGGTGATCCAGCGGGGGGAGGATGTCTTCTCGATCGACGCGCGGCCCTCGGACTCGATTGCGATCGCACTTCGCGCCGACGCTCGGCTCTTCACGAGCGACGAGCTCTTCGCGGCGACCGCCATCGAGCTGACGGAGGAGGCCTCGGAGGAGCTGCCGCCGGACGAAGAGCAGGAGGGCAAGCGGATGACGGCGGAGGAGCTGCAGGAGTATCTTCGTAAGATGAACCCGGAAGACCTCGGCCGCTTCAACCCGTGACCGCCGCTCCTCGTGCTCTGCCGCTCGGTCCGGGACCAAGCCTCGTCTTCCTGTTCGTAGCGCTCCTTCAGATCGTATCCGGCGGCGCCGCTGCCGCCCAACAGCCGGCCGCGGGCGGATCGGGTTCCGTTCGCGTGGAGGGTCGCGTCGTCAAAGCAGGGTCCGGCCAGCCTGACCTGGAGATTTCCTTGCACCGGGTCGCGCGCGAGTCGGCGGGCGTGGTAGGCACCACGCGCAGCGGCCCGCGGGGCGCTTTCGAGTTCACCCTGCCACCGCGCGACACCGCTGATTTCACGGTTTACTTCACGACGGTGGATTACCTCGGCGTCCGCTACTTCGGACCGGCGCTGCATCCCGGCGATCCGGCGGAGAACTACACCATCGAGGTGTACGACACCACCGCGGTCAATGCCGGCGCCAGCGGGCTTCGGCTCGTTCGGCGGGAGCTGATCCTCCTGCCGGAAGAGGGCAGAGGGTGGGAGGTGAACGAGATCCTGCAGATCCGCAACCAGGGGCGAAGCACCCTGGTGCCGGGGGCAGGCGTAGCAACGTGGGAGTTCTCGATCCCACCCGGCGTGACCGATTTCGAGGTCGGCGAGGGCGAGATCGCACCGGGCGACGTCAGCCGCATGGAGCAGCGGGTGTTCGTGACCGTTCCGCTGCAGCCGGGCACGCGAGAGATCTTCCTCCGCTATCGGCTGCCTGCCGGAGAGAGGAGCTTCGAGCTGCCGGTCGACCTCCCGACGGAGAACCTCAACGTCTACGTCCGGCAGCCATCTCCCGCCGTGGAAGCCAGTGGGCTCGCCGCCGCCGGCACGATCTCGGGGGAGGGGGAGAGCTTTGTGCGCTACACCGCGACGGACGCGGCTCCCGGCCGAATGGTCCGCCTCGAGTGGCAGGCGCCACGGTCTGCTCCGCTCGACCCGCGCGTGGCAGCCGTCTCGCTGGTGCTTCTCGTCCTCGCGCTGGGAGCAGTGGCCGCCCTGCGCCGCCGCCCGCCGAATTCACCCCGGCCTGGCGACGCGGAGGCGCTCGCAGCGGCGCGCAACGAGCCGGAGGCTGCCGCCGCCGGCCGCGGGTCTGCTCTGTGATACCGTCGTGCCACTCGTCACCGCGCGCGCGCTGATCCTGCAGGCGTTCCCCTACAGCGACACCAGCAAGATCCTCCGCATCTACACGCTGAGGCACGGGCTGCGCTCCGCCATCGCCAAGGGTGCGCTGCGGCCGAAGAGCCGCTTCGGTGGTATGCTCGAGCCGTTTACCGAGGGTGATGCGCTGCTCTACCTCAAGGAGGGGCACGATCTTCACACGCTCAGCGGCTTCGACCTCCTCCGCAGCCGGCAGTCGCTCGGTCGTGATCTCATCGCGTTCGCGGGCGCCTCCCTGCTGGCCGAACTTCTCCTTCGCTTCGGCACGGAGGAACCGCATCCCGCGCTCTACGAGGTGATGGCGCATTCGCTCGACACCATCGCGAACAGCTCGCAGCCGCAGACAGAGCAGGCCGTGCTCTCCGGCGTCTGGCTCGTAGTATCGCTACTCGGCTATCAGCCAGAGCTCGACGCCTGCGTCACCTGCGGCCGAGCGCTCGATCCTCAGCAGAGCACGCGCTTCCATGCTGCCGCAGGTGGAGTCGCCTGTGCGAACTGCCGGCCGCACGGCCGCGCGCTCGAGGCCTCCGTTCGGCACGACCTGCGGCGCATGCTGGCGGGTGAGCCGATCGCCGGGACATTCACGCGACGAGAGACGCACCGTCTCCTGCTGCAGACCTTTCTCACCGCGCACCTGGCCCACGACCATCCGTTTCGCTCGCTCGATCTTCTCATGCAGCAGCTCACCTGAACGATGCATCCCTCCCGCACAGGCGCCACGAGCGGCCTTACGGCCGCATCGACTACAGCTCCTGTGGGTAGTTTGGCCGGTGTCGTCGCGGCACTTGCACTTGCACTCGCCGCGGGGTGTGCACACGCCCCCGCCTCACCACGTCCCTCGCGCTCGCTCTCTCCCGACTCACTCGCGCTGCTTCACGAGGCGCTCCGACATGTGCGACCCGCCTTCCCGACGCAGGAGGAGGCGCTCCGCGCCGGAGTGTACCGGCACGTCCCGGTGGCGACAGCGGTTCGCGCAAGCGACCAAGAGCTGTACGCGAGTCCGCTACCGAATGCCGCTGCTCCCGGAGGTTACATCATTCAGATCGCTGCCTATCGAGATCGCGCCCTAGCGGAGCGCGCTGCCGCCGAGGCGCAGCGCCGCTTCCCGAAGGCGCTCGCTGTTGTTGAGGTCGCCGGGGAGGTGTACCGGGTCGGGCTCGCCGGGTGGGAAAGCGCTCCTGCCGCAACGGCCGAGCTGCCCGAGATCCAGCGTGTATATCCCGGCGCGTGGGTTCGACGGCGCGGTGTTTCTTGACCGATTCGCCTATTGACCGATATAATCATGGGCGAACGCCCCCAAACAAAAGGAGGTGCTTACTGCCGGATGCGGAAGATCCAGCCGCATAAATCTCCCGTTGGGACCAAGAGGTGCTCATGCGCTGTGCACGGCCGCTCCTGCTCGCGCTGCTCCTGGGTGCCGGCCTGTTTTCTCCCGCCAGCACGTGGGGGCAGGATCCGCGAGGACCACCAGCGGAGCAGAGGTCGAGAGGATTTCGTCTCGATCAGAACTATCCGAATCCCGTCAACCCGGAGACATGGATTCCCTTTATCCTGGAGGAAAGCCTCTTTGAGGATGGCAACCCGGGTATCGTCACCATCCGCATTGTAAACGTTCTTCGTCAGCTCGTTGCTATTCCTGTAGCCGAAGACCACCCCGAAGGCGCACGGGTTCCCGTGCTCGAGCTCCCGTTCCGCACACCCGGACGGAAGACCGCCTACTGGGATGGCAAGGACACAGCAGGTCGCAGGGTTCCCTCAGGGGTGTACTACTGTCAGCTGGTGGTGAACGGCCAGTCGCTTTTTCGGAAGATGATCGTGGTCACGCCACGACGACGGCCAAGCATCATTCCGTGGTGGACAGGAACGAGAGACCGGTCCAGGTAGGGTGCTGGACCGGTCTCTCGTTGCCTGCGCGTAAGGAAAGGATCAGTCGGTCAGATAGAGGAAGCGGCCACAGCTGTCGCACGAGTGGAGCTCTTCGTTGCGCTCCGCATCGGACGCGAGCGCAGTCGGAATCGAGACGAAACAGCCATAGCAGGTTCCTCCGATCACCGGCGCGACGACGCGCCAGTGTCGATCCGCCAGCCTCCGATAACGGCTGCGGACCGATGGCGCGAGCGACTCCTCCATCTCGGTTATCTTCTGGTCGAGCTGCGACACCGCGTCGTCGATGCTGATGTTGAAGACCTCCTCCTCGAACTGGCGCTCGTGCGTCGCGGTCTCAAGCTCCCTACGCTGCGTCTTCAGGTCCTGGATCTCTAGAAGGCTCTCGAGCTGTGCGTGCATCGCTTCCTACCTCCGTGTGAGCTTAGATCCCTTTTTCTTCCAGGAGCGCCAGAAACTCCTGGGGACTACGGATCTCCTCCAGCCGAGCGGACACATCGGCCTCCTTGGAGAACTGCGCGATCTTTCCCAGCACGGGCAGATACTGGTTGGAGACCTCTAACGGAGGGGCGATGATGAGGAAGATGTTGTAGACGGGCTGTTCGTCGATCGCTTTGAACTCGACTCCCTCCGGCTTGCGGCCGAACGCGACCCTCAAGCGGTTGGCCACGAGGGAGCGGCAGTGCGGAATGGCAATCCCCTTGCCGATTCCCGTCGAGCCGAGATTCTCGCGGCGCTTCAACATCTTGAAGAGGATCGCCTGCGATTTCTCATCCAGATCAAGCAGTGCGATCAACTCCTTGAGGATCTCGTCCTTTGTCTCTCCCTCGAGATTCAGCTTGATCGCATCCTCCGTAAAAAACTCCCGAAGCTCCATAACGTAAGACCTCCCAGTGGTACTGGAACGTGTGCCAGTGTTGAGGAACGGGGAATGTAAAGCTGGATCGTTACGCTGTCAAAGCAAACTGCCCGCGCTCGTCGCGGTTTTCGTGGTGTCGCGAAGCGCGTGACGCGAGAGGGCTGCAGCGCGCGGTTGAATCGGGGCCGCGGTCGCGCTATATTTCTCGTCATGCAATCGACTTATCTGGACCTTCTGAAGAGCGGTCGCGTACCGCTCTATCTCGCTCCGCAGGCGGGGGTTAGCGAATCGCCCTTCCGTCGGCTCTGCCGCGCCTTCGGTGCGGATGTCGTCGTCTCCGAATTCGTTTCCTCGGAGGGGATCCGACGGAACGATCCCAGGACGCACGAGTATCTGCGCTTCCACGACGAGGAGCGTCCGATCGGCATCCAGATCTTCGGCGGCGACGCGGAAGCGATGGCAGAGGCAGCCGCGCTGGTCGAGGCCGTGTACGCGCCCGACTTCGTGGACATCAACTTCGGGTGTCCGGTAAAGAAGGTAGTGAAGCGCAACGGCGGCTCTGGCTGCCTGCGCGATCTGGATCTCGTCGAGTCGATCATCCGCGCCGTGCGTGGTGCGGTGTCGCTGCCGGTCACCGTCAAGATTCGTAGCGGCTGGAGCGAGGAGATGCGCAATCCTGTCGAGATCGCCCTCCGCTGCCAGGACGCGGGCGCTCAGGTCCTCACCCTCCACGCTCGCAGCCGCACACAGATGTACAGCGGTACCGCGAACTGGGACGAGATCGCGGCCGTCGTGGAGGCACTCGACATCCCCGTGGTTGGAAACGGGGACGTGTGGAGCGGTGAGGATGCTCGGCGGATGCACGCCCACACGGGATGTGCCGGGATCATGATCGCCCGCGGCTCCCACGGCGTGCCGTGGATCTTCCGCCAGGCGCGCGCGGCGCTCGACGGCAACGCCCTCCCTCCCGAGCCGTCCGTGGAGGAGAAGTTCCGCATCGTGCGGGAACATGCCCGGCTGGCGATCGCCTTCGAACGCGATGAGGAGAAGGCGATGATCGAGTTCCGTAAGCACCTCGGCTGGTACACTAAGGGACTGCCGAACGGCCGTGTTCTCCGGCAGGAGCTCTTCGGCGTCACGAGCCTGCGGCAGGCCGAAGAGCTGCTCGACGGCTACCTGGAGCAGTCGCTGGAAGTCGCCGCGTGACACCCGAAGGCCTTCGCCTCCTGCTCGGCGAGGTTGCCGAGGGACAGATCTCCCCCGCCGAGGCCGAGCGGCGGCTCTCCTGGGCGCCGCTCGAGGACCTCTCCTTTGCGTGCGTGGATCACCATCGGACCCTCCGCCAGGGCTACCCGGAGGTGATCTTCGGGGAAGGGAAGACGCCGGAGCAGCTCGTTCGCATCGCTTCCAGCATCGCGGCGCGCGGCGACGGTTTCCTGGCTACGCGGCTCAATCCCGAGACGATCACGCCGGTGCGCGAGCGTTTCGCAGGCGTGGAGCTGAATGAAGCCGCCCGCACCGCCTACCTCCCTCCCGATCGTCCGCGGACCCGCGTCGCCCGCGGCGAGGTGCTGATCGTCGCCGCCGGCACGAGCGACCTGCCGATCGCGGAGGAAGCCGCGGTTACCGCGCGTGCATTCGGCAATCCGGTGGCGCGGCTTACCGATGTCGGTGTCGCCGGTCTACACCGTCTCCTTGCGTCTCAGGAGGCTCTCGAGCGGGCTGCGGTGATCATCGTGGTCGCCGGCATGGAGGGTGCTCTCGCGTCCGTGGTCGGCGGCCTGGTCGCGGTGCCGGTGATCGCGGTGCCGACCAGCATCGGCTATGGGGCCGCGTTCGGAGGAGTGGCCGCCCTGCTGGGGATGCTGACCAGCTGCGCAGCCGGCATCACCGTGGTGAACATCGACAACGGCTTCGGGGCAGCGGTTGCCGCGTCGCGCATCAATCTGGCCGTTGAAGCGTAGCCGCGGGGGGGGCATGGCGGGTTGACAGAATTGCTCTAAGTGCTTAGCTTACAAGCACTCCACGACTGTTGTCATCGCTCGTGGCGTCCTTCGGGGGCGACCGGTTTCGACGGGTGTAGACGAGGTTGAGGTAGCGTGCCGAGGTCCCAGACACCTCGTTAATCCTTTGGGAAATTTTGTAACCGCGAACGATAACTTCGCTCTGGCTGCGTAATCGGTAATAACTGATTGCTGCACCCGTCCTTTGATCGGCCCGCCCGAGGCGGTTCAAAGGGCGTCATCAAATCGGGCTGGCCTGTCGGTGGTGTCGTGACGCCGCGGGCGAGATATCTTGCGACTGGTCCGGTTGTGGCGGTTCGCCAGCCACGAACGCGACGAGAAGGGGCAACCCGAAAGAGCGAAATACGCACGTAGACGCTTCGGCTGAGCTATTCTCGGACGCGGGTTCGAGTCCCGCCGCCTCCATTAGACCGCCGGATCCAGCAAACTGCTGGGTCCGGCGGTTTGCTTTTCCCCGCGTTTTCTCTCTGCCGCCCCACCCGCTCCGCGTTCCTCGCCTGCCGCTCCCAGGTGAATCACACCGAGACCGACAGACTTGCCGCGCCGCCCTTCCGCTCGCAGCTCGGCGCCAAGCGGTGCGGGAGAGGCAGCCCCCGAGGACCTGTGCATCCCAGAAGTTGTCCACAGGGTTTTCCCACAGCGATTTTCCACATCGACCATACTTAGTAAAACCGGTTGACCCGACGTCTTCTGAGCGCTTTTATCACAAGACTGGAAAGCAACGGCGAAGTCCGGCGCTTGGTTCCGGGGCGCTCCCTCGTTGCGAACGCCTATTCAGTAGCCAAACACCGCAGCTCTTGGCAGCGTCGGCGCCGACGATTATTATGGAGCGGCGCCAAAGAGCGGCGCCGCGGAAAATTAAGGCCGGCGTGATTCGCCGGCCGCTTTTAAGGGTGACGATGGGTGATAAGGGCGGAGTTCTTCCTTACCGGTGTGACGCCGAGGATCTGACCCGGCTCCTCGAGGCGCTCGCTCGCGGCTGGAGCTTGCAGCAGGTGCGCTCGCTGAATTTCTCGGCCAAGACCTTCGAGGGGACGATCCTCACGGCGCAGCTGCTCGGCTTGGTGGATGCGCAGGAGGAGGAGCTTGCGGCACTCGGTCGCCGCTATGCGCTTGCCTCCGCGTCGGAGCGACAGGCCCTTCTGCTGGCTGCGATGCGGGAGTTCGAGCCGTACGGGCTGCTGCTAGAGGCGATCTTCGGAGGGGACGCTCAGAGAGCTACGGAGGCGGATTGGATCGAGCGGTGGTGGGCGACGAACGGCTATGGAAGCAGCCCCAGCAACCGAGCCGAGGCGGCTACGGTCTTCGGCCGCCTGGCGGAGTTCGTCGGTCTCGGATCGTACATCCAGGGACGGCGCGGCCACCCGACCCGCATCGAGTGGAATGCCGCTCCCCCGGCCGAGCCCGTCCTGCCGCCGCGCAGAAGCGCGGAACCGCAGCCATTGACGTTTCCGATCACCACACCGGCGGAGTCAGCGCCAGTTGCCACCGCGGCGCCCGCGGTAGCAGCTGGCGAAGCGGGCCCGGTGCGCACCAGTGACGGGGATCATCTCCAATACAGCACGGTAGCGATCGAGCTCACGGCCGGCCGGCACGCGCAGATCACGGTGCCTTCACGGCTCACCCGCGCAGAGAAGGAGCGGCTGCTCTCGCTCCTGGATCTGCTGATTACGGTCGTGCCGGCGGTGGAATAGGCGCCGGGGCCCCTAGGGACGGCTGCTCTCTACGTCGTCGAACCAGACGCTGATCTGCTCGAGCGGCTTCCGCTCCAGCAGCGGCACTTCGGCGCCTTCCGCCGGATACCCGACGGGCATGAGCAGGAACGGCCGCTCATTCTCCGGCCGACCGAGCAGCTCCGACAGGAACTTCATCGGGCTCGGGGTGTGGGTCAGCGTCGCGAGACCCATCTGGTGGATCGCGGCGATGAAGAGGCCGGCGGCGATTCCGCAGCTCTCGGTCGTGTAGTAGTGGGTTCGGCGCTCGCCCGGCGCATCCTCTCCGTAGCTCTGCCTGAAGAGCACGACCACATACGGGGCGTCGGTGATGTGCGTCTTCTCGAAGTCTGTGCCGAGGGGGCCGATCGCATCGAGCCATTCCTGCGGCATCCGCCCACCGTAATTCCGCCGTTCCTCCTCCTCCGCGGCGGCGCGAATGCGCTGCTTCAACTCCGGATCGCCGACCACTACGAAGGTCCACGGCTGCTGGTGCGCACCCGACGGGGCCGTGCCAGCGGTGCGGATCGCGAGTTCGATGAGCGAGTGACGCACCGGATCGCGCGAGAAGCGGCGCACCGATCGGCGCGTGCTCATCTCAGCGAAAAAGGTGCGGGCTCGCCGCTCCATCTCGCTGGTCGGAAGCCGCTGGAAGTCGAGCTCTTCGAACGGATAGATCTTGGCGTTCATCAGCAGTTCGGATGCGGGTGCGTCAGCGTGAGCGATCGGATCGTTGCTTAGCTTCTGCGTGCAGATGGTGCGGCGGCATACATCGGGCCTTCGCAGCGCCGCAGCCGGTGTGAGCTTTACAGCGGTGGAAGGGCGGGGTACATTGGCGTGCTCTCACGTTGCGCGGACGGTCGAAGAAATCGATTCCGCACCAGGACCATGCAGCCGGATCATGATTCGCTTCACCGCGGAACGTTTGGAGGAGATCCTCGACCGCGCCCGCACGCTGCGGGTCGCAGTGGTCGGCGACGTGATGCTCGATGTGTACCTTTCTGGCAGCGTCGCGCGGATCTCTCCCGAGGCGCCCGTTCCGGTCGTGCACGTGACGGAGGAGCGTGTTGCCCTGGGTGGTGCGGCGAACGTGGCAGCCAATGTAGCAGCGCTCGGTGCCACGTGCGAGCTGATCGGGTACGTCGGCCGCGACGCGGCGGGCGGAGAGCTTCGCCGGGCGTTGGCCGGTGATGGGGGTCGGGAGATCGCGGCCCACCTGATCGAGCGGCCAGACCGGCCGACGACCACCAAGACGCGGGTGATGGCGCGCAGCCAGCAGGTCGTGCGATTCGATCGGGAGCACGACCAAGAGCTGCCGCAGGATTGCACGGACGAGCTGTGCGATCGAGTGCGTGAGGTCGCCGCGCAGGTGGATGTGCTGGTGCTGGAGGACTACAACAAGGGAGTGCTCGCCCCACCGGTGATCCGTACCGCTCTTGCAGCGGCGCGTGAGGCGGGAATCCCGACGGTGGTTGACCCGAAGTTCCGCCATTTCTTCGTGTACGGCGGGGCAACTGTCTTCAAGCCGAACCTCGTGGAGCTGTCAGCGGCGCTCGGTATCGATGTCAAGGCGCTGGACGACGACCTGCTGGAGGACGCGCGCCGCAGGGTAGATTGCACTCACCTGCTGGTTACGCTGGGCGAGGGTGGGATGGCGCTGCGCTCCGACTCCGGCTCCACGCTGCGGATTCCGGCGATGGCGCGTGAGGTGTTCGACGTTTCGGGAGCCGGTGACACCGTCACCGCCTGCGTCGCCCTCGCGCTCGCCGCCGGAGCCGCCGTCGAGGAAGCCGCAATCATGGCGAACTTCGCAGCCGCCATCGAGGTCGCGAAGCCAGGTGTCGCCACCGTGAGCCCGGCGGAACTCGTCGCCATGGTCGGCGGCGCAAGTCTGCTTGGTGATCCCGTGCTGGAGCGGTAGCCCACACGCGCCTGTGCCCATCATCATCTGAACGGGAAAAGGAATGGCAAAGCTGCAGAGAGTCCAGACGGACGGGGCGCCCGCCGCAATCGGGCCGTACAGCCAGGCGATCGTTCACGCCGGCCTCGTCTTCACCGCCGGCCAGATTCCGCTCGATCCTGGCAGCGGCGAGCTGATCGAGGGCGACATTGCCGCGCAGACGGAGCGAGTTCTGCGGAATCTGGGAGCGGTGCTCGAGGCGGCTGGGGCCTCATTTCAGAGCGTGGTCAAGACCACGGTGTTCCTGCAGGACATGGGGGACTTCGCCGCCATGAACGAGGTATACGGACGCTTCTTCGGCGAGCACCGCCCGGCGCGCTCGGCCGTGCAGGCGGCCCGCCTGCCTCGCGATGTGCGGGTGGAGATCGAGGCCATCGCTGCGCTGTCGCAGCAGAACCAGTCCTGAGAGTCGGTACGGATCCATGTTCAATCCCCACATTTTCCGGCAGTACGACATACGCGGCGTGGTCGGCACCGATGTCAACGAAGGGGTCGCCGAGGCGATCGGCCGCGCGTTCGCCAGCGTGGTGAGGCGCCGGAGCCCTGGCGGTGCGGCCGTCGAGATCGTTCTCGGGAGGGACAATCGCCTCACCTCCGACGCCCTCGCCGCGGCGGTCTCGCGCGGGATGGCGGCGGCAGGCGTTACGGTGCTGGACGTCGGCATCGTTCCTACGCCGGTGAACAGCTTCGCCGGGGTCCACCTCGAAGCTGACGCCGCGCTGCAGGTCACGGGCTCGCACAACCCTCCGGAGTACAACGGCTTCAAGATGAGCATCGGCGGCCGCTCCTTCTACGGGGAAGCCATTCAGGAGCTGCGTTCGATGATGGAGCGCGGCGATTTCGAGAGTGGCAGCGGCGCGGCGCAGAGCGTGGAGATTCTCGACACCTACGTCCGCGCTCTCGCCTCGAAGGTCGAGGTCGCGCGTCCCGTGCGGGTGGTGGTCGACTGCGGCAATGGCGTCGGGAGCGTGGTGGCGGTCGATCTGCTTCATGCGCTCGGCGAGCGTGTGGAGGCGATTCCGCTCTTCTGCGAATCGGACGGAACCTTCCCGAATCACCATCCCGATCCCGTGGTGGACAAGAACCTCCAGGATCTCATCGGCAAGGTGCGGGAGACCGGCGCCGATCTCGGCGTCGCCTTCGACGGGGACGCCGATCGCATCGGGGCGGTGGACGAGCAGGGGAACATCATCCGCGGAGATACTTTGCTGCTGCTCTTCGCGCTCGACATGATCTCCCGGCAGGGACCGGGGCAGCCGGTCGTCTTCGACGTCAAGAGCTCGCAGGCGCTGCCGGAGCTGATCGAGCGAGCCGGCGGGCGCCCCATCATGGCACCCACGGGGCACTCGCTGATCAAGGAGCGGATGAAGCAGGAGGGAGCTCTGGTCGCGGGGGAGCTCTCCGGACACATCATGTTCGCCGAGAACTTTTTCGGCTTCGACGATGCCCTCTACGCCGCGTGCCTGCTGCTCGGCATCGTTTCGCGGCTCGGCGGCCCACTCTCGGCGCGTATTTCCGAGTTCCCGCCGTATGTTTCGACCGCGGAGATCCGCTACCCCGCGACGGAGGAGACGAAGTTTGGGATCGTCGCGCGGGCGTTGGAGCACTTCGCCCGCGATCATGACGTGATCGATGTGGACGGAGCGCGCGTGCTCTTTGGAGATGGATGGGGGCTGATCCGCGCGTCGAACACGGAGCCGGTGCTCGTCGGCCGCTTCGAGGCGCGCACGCCGGAGCGGCTGGCTCAGATCGAGCAGACAATGGAGGATTGGCTTGCCGAGCAGGGATTGCAGCGCTAGACAGGATGTGGACGCGCGGTCGTAAGGCGGCGGTCGCCGCCGCCGCTCTCGTGCTCCTGCTCCTGGTGGGCGGGAGAATTGCAGCCGAGTTCCTGGTCGATCTGCTCTGGTACCGCTCGTTGGGGTACGCAGAGGTCTTCTGGATCCGCTTCAACACGGGGCTCGTCGTGCGCACCGTAGCGGGTCTGGTGGCCGGGGCGGTGATCTTCGGAAATCTGTGGGTGGTCGCGCGCTCCCTCGGAAACCTGCGGGTGCGGCGCCGCTTCGGAAACATCGAGATCGCCGAGCGGCTTCCGCAGATCTACGTCGTGGGAGTGGTGCTGCTCATCTCCCTCTTCTCCGCGTGGTGGCTTTCCGCCGGCATGGGAGATCCGGTGATGACCCTTGCCTATCTGCGCGCCGTGCCGTGGGGCGTGACGGATCCGATCTTCGGCCGCGACCTCTCCTTCTACATCTTCGAGTACCCCTTCCTCAACCGGGTGAGGACGCTCGTCGGGTTGCTGGGCTTCTGGACGATGCTCCTGGTGGGGATCTCTTATGTGGCCACGGGCGCGTTGCGGTGGTCGGAAGCTGGCTTCACCATCTCGCGGCAGGCGCGCCGCCATCTTGGGTTGCTGGCCGCCGCCCTGCTGCTCGTGCTCGCCTGGGGCTTCTGGCTCGGCCGCTACGAGGTGTTGACGGAGGGGCAGGGGATCGGAGGCGCGCTCGGCTACACTGACGTACACGCCCGCATTCCCGCGCGGATGATCGTCGCCGGGCTGGCTGTCATCGCCGCTGGAACCGTCGCGTACGGCGCCTGGTTGGGATTGCTCCGCCAGCCGGTGCTCGGGGTTGGGCTGCTCATCGTCGGCGCACTCGTGGTGCAGGGAATCTTCCCCTCGCTCGTGCAGCGCTTCCGCGTCGAGCCTGACGAGTTCGCCCGCGAGCGGCCGTACATCGAGATGAACCTCGCCTTTACGCGCATGGCGTACGGACTGGGCGACCTCGGCCGGCAGCAGCTGCCGGTGCGGCCCGGCCGCTCCCCAGATCCCGACCAGGTGCAGCGGGCGCTCGCCGGCGCGCCGCTCTGGGACACCCGGCCGTTGATGCAGGCGTATCAGGCGCTGGAGACCCGCCGGCCCTACTTCGAGTTCGCCTCGACGCACTTCGACAGGTACGGTCCGCCGGGGGCGGCGGAGCAGGTCGCCGTCAGCGTGCGCGAGCTGGAAGTCGCCCGTCTGGCGGAAACCGCGCAGACCTGGCAGAACCTCCACCTCCACTACGTCCGTGGCGAGGGCGCTGTGGTGAGTCCCGTCTCCCAGATGACCGCCGGCGGGGAGCCGTTCTACTACATCTCCGAGGTCTTCCCACCGCGGCTCTCCCCGGACGCTCCCCCGGAGCTGGCGCTCACTGATCCCGGGGTGTACTTCGGGGAGCGGACGCGCGGGTACGTGATCCTCACCCCCGGCGCGCCGCAGGAGATCGGAGACGCCGGTGCCCCGCTACCCATCGACGCCCCGCCCCCCGTCGAGGCGGCGCATCCGATCGGGGTGACGCTCGACGCGATGTGGACGAAGCTCGCGTTCGCCTGGGCGTTTCAGACGAAGAACCTGCTGCTCTCCCCCGAGGTCACGCCCGGTAGCCGGATCGTCTACACGCGGCAGGTGCAGCAGCGAGTCGCGGCTCTCGCGCCCTACCTTCTCTTTCCGCAGGGGGCGCGGAGCGGCGTACAGCCGGTGGTGAGCGATGGGCGTATCCTCTGGATCCTCGACGGATACACGGGGAGCGCGCACTTCCCGCTCGCGCCCGCCGAGCGGTTCGGCGATCGAGGGGTTCGCTACCTCCGCAATAGCGTCAAGGCGACGGTGGACGGCCTCACGGGTGAGGTCCGCATGTACGCGGTGGACGAGCAGGATCCCGTACTTCGCACCTACGCCAGGATATTCCCCGGCCTCTTCCGGCCCATTACCGAGATGCCGCCCGCCCTTCAGCGTCACCTCCGCTTCTCCGCGGAGCTACTCGCCCTGCAGGCGCGGGTACTCCGGGAGTACCACGTCGAAGACGCCCGGACCTTCTACTCGAAGGCCGATGTGTGGGACATCCCCACCGAAACCTACCGCGACACGCGGGAGGTGGTCTCGCCGACCTACGCAATGCTGCCGCTCCCCGGGACCACCGACGACAGGGAGTTCCTTCTCCAGATGCCCTTCGTTGCCGCCGGCCGGCAGAACATGACCGGGCTGCTCATCATCCGCAACGACCCCCCGCACTACGGCGAGCAGATCCTGTACGAGCTGCCGCGCGACGAGCTGATCGCCGGGCCGCAGCAGATCGAGTCGATGATCGACCAGGATCCGGCGATCTCGGAACAGCTCTCCCTCTGGAAGCGCGGCGGCAGCGACGTGGTCCGTGGGCAGATGACGGTGGTGGCGGTCGACAGCACGCTACTCTACGTCGAGCCGCTCTTCCTCGAGGCGCAGGCGAGCGCCATCCCCCAGCTCGAGCGGGTGATCCTCGCCAGCGGCCGGCGCGTAGCGATGCGCGCCACGCCAGAGACCGCGCTCGCCGCGCTGCTGCGCGACGAGCCGCGGGAAACGACGACGCAGGTTGCTCGCGCGGCGGGTGCAGCGCCCGCACCTGTCTCGGCGCCACGGGCGGACCCCACACGCGAGGACCTCGATCTGGACCGCGCGCGCCAGCTCGTCCAGCGCGCGGAGGCGCAGCTGCGCGCCGGCGATTGGGCGGGATTCGGTGAGTCCTGGAGCGAGTTGCGCGAGGCTCTCAACGGCTCATCGAGCGGAGCGCGGCGCCAGCCGTGAGCTTGCTGCTGAAAGAGGGAGGCGTATGATTTGCGGGTTCCCGACTGCAGGGCGAGCGTCGTGTCCGCACCGGCGATCGTAATCGCGCTGGGGGGCAACGCGCTCGCTCCCGCCGGCGAGGAGGGCACCATCCCCGAGCAGTTCCGCCACGCGCGTGAGAGTCTCGGCGCGGTGGTGGAGCTGGCGCGTGAGGGGTGGTGCATCGTGGTCGTGCATGGGAACGGACCGCAGGTGGGGAACGCACTGGTGCGGCAGGAGCTCGCGCGCCATGAGGTGCCGCCCCTGCCGCTCGGCGTGCTCGTGGCGGCGACCCAGGGGTGGATCGGCTACATGATCCAGCAGTCGCTGCAAAATGCGCTCGGGCAGAGTGGCGTCGAGCGTTCGGTCGTTACCGTGGTGACGCAGGTGTGCGTCGACCGGAACGATCCGGCGCTGCGCGATCCCAGCAAGCCGATCGGGCGCACGATGGACGAGGAGACCGCCCACGCGCTCGCCGACGAGCTGGGATGGGAGATCCGGCCCGTCCACGGAGGCTGGCGACGAGTCGTCGCTTCGCCCTACCCGCTCGAGATCGTCGAGAGCGCGATGATCCGCTCGCTGGTCGCCGAGGGGCATCTTGTGATCGCCGCAGGGGGAGGGGGCGCGCCGGTGTACCGCGACGGTGAGCTGGGGCTGGAGGGGCTCGACGCCGTAGTGGACAAGGATCGCGCGGCGGCGGTGCTCGGGCGCGACATCGGCGCCGAGGTGCTGCTCATCCTCACCGACGTGGAGTGCGTCTACCGCGACTTCGGCACGCCGCGGCAGCGCGCGCTGCATCGCCTCTCGCGAGCGCAGGCGAAGGAGCTGCTGGACGCCGGGGAGCTCGGCGCCGGCAGCATGGCCCCCAAGGTAGAGGCCGCGCTCCGCTTCCTCGAGGGAGGCGGCGAGCGCGCAGTGATCGCCCGCCTCGATCAGGGGCGCCAGGCGGTGGCGGGGCAGGGGGGCACGGAGCTCGTGGCGTGAAGGCGCCTTTTTACTTCCAACTTCCGACTTCCACATGAACATTCACGAGTACCAAGCGAAGGAGATCTTCCGGGAGCACGGCATCCCCGTTCCCCCCGGCGAGGTCGCCACCACGCCCGAGGAGGCGCAGCGGATCGCCGAGAAGTTCGGCGGCACCGTGGTCGTCAAGGCACAGGTCCACGCGGGTGGTCGCGGCAAGGCCGGAGGCGTGAAGCTGGCAAAGACCGCCGAGGAGGCGCGTGAGCACGCCTCGCGCATTCTGGGGATGACGATCAAGGATCTGCCGGTGGAGCGGGTGCTGGTCACCCCCACGGAGGAGATCGCCAGTGAGGCGTATGTGGGCATCATCGTGGATCGCGCCAGCAAGAAACCGGTGTTCATGGTCTCCACCGAAGGCGGCATCGACATCGAGGAGGTGGCGGCGACGAACCCGGAGGCCATTCGCAAGCTCGCGGTGGACCCGCGCTTCGGCCTGCTCCCGCACCAGGCGTACCTGCTCGCCACTTCGCTGTACGACGACGCGAAGCAGCAGCGCGCCGCTGCTCGCATCATGCAGCAGCTCTACCACGCCTTCGTCGAGTCCGGAGCCTCCCTCGCCGAGATCAACCCGCTGATCACCACGCCGGATGGCGAGGTCAAGGCGATCGACGCGAAGATGAACATCGACGACAACGAGCTCTTCCGTAAGCCCGCGATCGAGGAGCTGCGCGACGCTAGTTCCGAGGCGCCCTCCGAGGTGCAGGCGCGCGAGGCGGGGCTCACCTTCATCAAGCTGGACGGCAACGTCGGCTGCTGCGTCAACGGCGCCGGCCTGGCGATGGCGACGATGGATCTGGTGAAGTACTACGGCGGCGATCCCGCCAACTTCCTCGACATCGGCGGCTCGTCGAACCCGGAGAAGGTGGTCAACGCCCTCCGGATCATCACCTCCGATCCCAGCGTGCGCGTCATCCTCTTCAACATCTTCGGCGGCATCACCCGCTGCGATGACGTGGCGAACGGCATCGTGGCCGCCACGCAGCAGATCGCCATCGAGGTGCCGCTCGTCATCCGCCTCACCGGCACGAATGAGGAGAAGGCGGTGGAGATCCTCGAGGGGGCCGGTTTCAGCGCGATGACCGACATGGACGCCGCCGTGCAGCGCGCCGTGGAACTCGCACAGGGAGGGGGACAGTGAGCATCTTCATCGACAACGACACCCGGCTGGTCGTCCAGGGGATCACCGGGCGCGATGGCTCCTTCCACACCCGGCAGATGATCGAGTACGGCACCCGGGTGGTTGCCGGAGTGACGCCGGGGAAGGGGG
This sequence comes from Longimicrobiaceae bacterium, assembly GCA_051006015.1. Classification (GTDB taxonomy): domain Bacteria; phylum Gemmatimonadota; class Gemmatimonadetes; order Longimicrobiales; family Longimicrobiaceae; genus JBPCIT01. Next base: position 736 of record JBPCIT010000082.1, on the reverse strand, counting down.
GGCAGAAGTTCGATGAGCAGGTGCCTATCTTCGACACCGTCGAGCAGGCAGTGAAGGAGACCGGCGCGAACACGTCCGTGATCTACGTACCTCCCGCCTTCGCGGCGGATGCGATGTTCGAGGCGGCCGACGCCGGCATCGGCTTCATCGTCTGCATCACGGAGGGGGTGCCGGTGCTCGACATGATGCGCGTGCGGCCGTACGTGATGGAGAAGGGTTCCCGCGTGCTCGGACCCAACTGCCCCGGGCTCCTCTCGCCCGGGAAGAGCAAGGTCGGCATCATCCCCGGCAACATCACCGAACCCGGGCCGGTGGGGCTGGTTTCCCGCTCCGGCACCCTCACCTACGAGGTGGTCTTCAAGCTGAAGCAGGCGGGGATCGGCACCACCACCTGCGCCGGCATCGGCGGGGACCCGATCAACGGCACCAGCTTCATCGACTGCCTCGCCGCCTTCGAGGCCGACCCCGAGAAGCAGGCGATCGCCGACCGGGCGAGCGCCGAGGTGAACGAGACGCTCGCCCCGATCCTCGAGCGGCTCGAACGGGAGCCCGACGACACCCTGCTCTCGAGCATGCTCTGGACGGAGGTCGACGGTGTGCGCCTCACGCGCGAGGAGATCCAGTCGAACCTCAAGGTGATGATCGTCGGCGGTCTCCAGGCGACGACCGATCTGATCGCGCTCGCGCTCTGGGCGCTTCTCTCCCACCCGGAGCAGGCGGCCGCGGTCGTGGCCGC
>JBPCIT010000081.1:0-7028 GCA_051006015.1 Longimicrobiaceae bacterium | reverse complement strand
GGGGGTGGCCAGAGGGGGCGCCGCCTCTCGTCCTCCCCCCTCTGCGATGGGGCGGCTCCTCCCGCCTGCGACTTCCTCTGCCCCAGCCCGAGATGAACGACGGCAGCGTTCGAAGAATCGTCTGGAGGACCGCGGACGTGGTGCGGGTGCTCTCGCTGGTCATCCTCTTCATGTTCATCTGGCGCTTCTTCTGGACCGTCTACACCGCCATCCTGCTGGTGCTGCTCGCGGTGCTGATCGCCATCATGATCCACGAGCCAGCGAAGCTGCTCTCACGGTGGATGCCCTTCCGCCTCGCCTTCGGGCTGGTGGTGATCCTCTTCCTGGCTGCGATCGTCGGGCTCTTCGTCGCAGTCGTTCCGCAGATCATCGATCAGGTGAGGCAGATCACGCTGCAGCTGCCGGCCGCGGTGGCTGCGATCACGCAGTGGATGGAGCAGAATCTCTCCTCGGGGGCAGAGCAGAGCTCCGATCTGCCCCAGCGGGTGAACGCACAGATCGCGGAGTTCATCGGGCGCTTCGTGCCCTTCGCCTTCAACCTGATCGCCGTGCTCTTCGGCTTCTTCGCCGTGATAGTGCTGGCGATCTTCCTCGCCGCGGAGCCCCGGCTCTACCGCGACCTGCTGCTGAGCATGGTATCTCCGGCCTCGCGGGGGAAATTCGAGCGCGTCTACGACGAGGCGGGCCGGAGTCTTCGCCTGTGGGTGATCGGCAAGGGATTCACGATGATCGGCGTGGGGATCTTCACCTACGTCGGTCTCGTCCTCTTCGAGATCCCCGGCGCCCTGGCCTTCGCCGCGCTCGCCGCGGTGCTCGAGTTCATCCCCAACTTCGGGCCGACGATCGCGGCGGCGCCGGCGGTGATCACCGCCTTTCTGATCTCGCCGATGACGGCGCTCTACGTGACGATCTTCTACCTCGTTCTGCAGCAGATCCAGAGCGCGCTCACCGTTCCGCTCGTCGAGCGGCGCGCGGTGAACATCCCCTCCGCCGCGCTGCTCGCCTGGCAGCTCATGCTGGCGCTCGGCTTCGGCTTTCTCACCCTCTTCGTCGCCACACCGCTGCTAGCGGTCATCGTGGTCGCCGTGCGCATCCTGTACTTCGAGCCTGCTCAGGAGCTGTACGCACACGACCGCCGGGAGGAGGGACTCACCTCGGGCACCACAACCGCTCTGAGCGAACCTCCAGGACCGACGCCGGCGCCGCCCTGAGACGCGCCAATAATGGCAGCGTGACGCCATCCTTGACAGCATCCCGAGCATGCACTATCATTTGAGCTGCCGCCGACCTTTATGTCTGCAGTTCTTCACGTGCTCGACGGGGAAGAAGAGACCTGGGCGCCGTGCTCGGGTCTCGTTTCGTTTGCAAATCGGGAGAAGCTAGTGGTCGAGATTCAGATCGGAGAGAACGATCGCCTGGATTGGGCGCTCAAGCAGTTCCGGCGGCGGATGATCCGCTCCGGCCTCTTCAAGGACATGCGCCGCAAGCGCTTCTACGAGAAGCCCAGCGAAGCCCGTAAGGCCAAGTCGAAGGCCGCGCAGCGGCGCAAGCACAAGGATCGCGCGCGCGCCCGCCGCGGGACCCAATTCTAAGAGCCATTCGTTGAGACGCCCTGCGGCATGACCGCATGGCGTCTTTTCGTCGGCAGGTACGGCATCACCGGACCCCGACGTATGCTGAGCCGCACCCCGGCGGCTCCGCCGAGTCCGCTGCGTGGCCTCTCCACGCTGCGACGTTCAACACACCAGGGAGTACCGCCATGCGTACCACCGGCACCGTGAAATGGTTCAACGACGCCAAGGGGTTCGGCTTCATCACCCCGGCGGACGGGCAGAAGGACTGCTTCGTCCACTACTCCGCCATCCAGGGCAACGGCTTCAAGAGCCTGGCCGAGGGTGACCAGGTCGAGTTCGATGTTGTCGATGGCCAGAAGGGACCGGCGGCGGAGAACGTGGTCCGCGTCGACTGATCATTCCCGTTCCTGACAGGACGAGAGCGGGGCGCTGCATCTGCGGCGCCCCGCTGTTTGCGTTATGAGCCATTCCGACGGAGGGGTGGCCGAGTTGCGTCCACTCGGCGCGACCGGCCTGGTGGTATCCCGCATCGGTCTCGGGCTCGCGGCACTCGGCCGGCCCGGGTACATCAACCTGGGCCATGCGCAGGATCTCGAGGAGGAGTACGAGGTCGCGGATATGGAGGCTCGCACCCACCACGTTCTGGACTCAGCCTGGGCAGCCGGCGTCCGGTACTTCGACGCCGCCCGCTCTTATGGCCGCGCCGAGCACTTCCTCGCCTCCTGGCTCGCTGCCCGCCGCGTCGCCCCTGGCGCCGCCGTCGTCGGCTCGAAGTGGGGCTACACCTACACGGCCGCCTGGCGGGTGGAGGCGCCCGCCCACGAGGTGAAGGAGCACTCCGCCGCGGTGCTCCTCCGGCAGTGGGGCGAGAGCCGCACACTGCTCGGTCCGCATCTCGGCCTGTACCAGATCCACTCCGCCACTCTTGGGAGTGGAGTGCTGGACAATCGCGAGGTTCTCGAGGAGCTGGCGCGTCTGAGACGCGACGAGGGCGTCCGCATCGGCCTCACGCTCAGCGGCCCTGAGCAGGCCGAGACGCTGCGGCGCGCGCTCGAGGTGCGGCCGCAGGGGGAGCGGCTCTTCGACACTGTGCAGGCGACCTGGAATCTGCTCGAGCCGAGCGCCGGCGAGGCGCTGCGGGAGGCGCACGATGCGGGGATGGGGGTGATCGTCAAGGAGGCGCTCGCCAACGGGCGGCTCACCGCGCGCAACCATGATCCTGGCTTCGCGTCGCGCCGTGCGCTGCTCGAGCGGGAAGCCGAACGCGTCGGCGGGAGCCTGGACGCCGTCGCGCTGCGCGCCGTCCTCGCGCAGCCCTGGTGCGACGTGGCGCTGAGCGGCGCCGCCACCGCCGAGCAGCTCGGCTCGAATCTCACAGCGCTGCGGCTGCCGTGGGACGATGAGGCTGCCGAGCGCCTCGCGGCCCTTGCCGAGCCGCCGGATCCCTACTGGCGGATCCGCGGCAGCCTGGAGTGGAACTGATCCATCCGCATCGTCCCCCGCCGGCGCGCTTCAGTAGTGTAGCAACGAGAAGATCTCCTCCACCCCGAGCGCCTCGCGACCGCGAAGCGCGGTGAGCTCGATCACGAAGGCTGCGGCGACCAGCTCCCCCCCCAGCTCCTGGATCATCTCGATGCCTGCGCGGCCGGTTCCGCCCGTCGCGAGCACATCGTCGACCAGCAGCACGCGCTGCCCCGCCGTGACCGCGTCGCGGTGCATCTCGAGCTGGTTCGAGCCGTACTCCAGCGCGTACTCCCGGCGGATCGTCCCGGCGGGCAGCTTCCCCAGCTTGCGCACAGGCGCGAAGCCTGCACCCAGCGCGAGCGCGAGCGGCGCCCCGAAGAGGAAGCCGCGCGATTCGATCCCCACCACCAGATCGATCGCCGCATCGCGAAACCGCTCCTCCAAGCGATGCACCACCTCGGCGAAGCTCGGCGCGTGCCGCAGGAGAGGTGTGATGTCCCGGAAGACGATCCCGGCGAAGGGGAAATCCGGCACGTCGCGCACCAGCGCTCTCAGGTGATCCACGAACCCTCCTCCTCTTTCTGGGCGTGGGTCGGCACGCTCGTTGCTTGACATGACGATCGACTCGGCTGCGGCGCAGCCGGCGGAACGACAAACTGAAAGGAAGAGCAGCCATGGGCAAGCAGATGGAGGGAGACAACCGCGAGCGGCGCAAGAAGGCGAAGGAAGCGCGCGACGCAGACAAATCTCCGAGCGAGGTTGGAGTGTCGCTCGGGGCGAGCAAGCAGCGCAACGAGGCCGACAACAACATGACACACCAGCAGAAGATCGACCTCAAGCGGGAGGGGAAGCACGACGTCATCCAGCAGAACACCCCCGAGACTCGGCCTGGGAGCCGGGATCCGGACTCCGCGGATCGCGAGCCGCAGCCCCGACTGTAATCGCCGCAAAGGAACAGAGCCGGGGCGGCGCCTCAGCGGCGTCGCCCCGGCTCGCGTCATACGGAGGTAGAGCGAGATCTCCCCTCTTTTCATCTGTTCCCATCTCTATTATATTGCTGCTGCATTCCCTTCCGCAGCCACCGCCCGCTACTCCTTCCCTGATCCGGGTGCGTGGCCAGGAAGCTCCGTCCGACCCTTCATCTGTGAGGTCATCATGCGTTCTCCCGTTCGCAAACTCGTCCTGGGTTTCGTGTTCCTCGGTCTCTCCGGGCTCGCCCAGCCGGCGGACGCACAGGTCGGCGACCGGCTGAAGCAGCGCGCCAAGAACCGGATCGAACAAAAGGCGGGCGAAAAGGTCGACCGCGCCGTCGATCGCGCAGTAGACGGCGCCGACCAAACGGCCACTGGCGCGCAGCCGAGCTCGGCGGCTGAGACCGCGGCTCCTGCATCTCCCGCTTCCGCACCCGCCGCTGCCAACGCTCGCCCCGGCGAGGGAGCCTGGGCCAACTACGATTTCGTACCAGGCGAGCGGATCATCTTCGCCGACGACTTCACGCGGGACAACGTCGGCAACTTCCCGCAGCGCTTCGAATTCCAGAGCGGCAACATGGAGATCGTGGAGTGGCAGGGCCGGCGCTGGCTGCGCGCTGAGGGCGGCGAGTTCCTGATCAACCTGCCGGAGACGCTGCCCGAGCGGTTCACGATGGAGTTCGACCTCGCGGGCTCCGGGAATGGCATGGAGATCAGCTTCGTCAACGATCAGCGCGGATACGACCGCCGTCTGGAGATCGGCACCTGGTTCGCGCGGCTCCGCTCCGGCAGCGTCGACGGACAGGGCGAGCTCGGCGTGAAGACGGACGAGACGCCGGTCCGCATCCGGATCTCGGTGGATGGTGGATATCTAAAGCTGTACGCCAACGAGAAGCGCGCGCTCAACGTGCCCAACGCCAACGTCGGCCGCTCGAACCGGATCTTCGTCTTCATGAACGGTTGGCGTTCGGACCAGCCGCGCCTGATTGGGGATTTGCGGATCGCTGCGGGTGGCAAGAAGCTCTACGACGCGCTCGCGGCGGAGGGACGGGTCGCCACGCAGGGGATCATGTTCGACACCGGCAGCGACCGTATCCGTCCGGAGAGCACGCCCACCCTGAAGGAGATCGGTGACATGCTCCGCCAGCACGGGGATCTGCGCATCCGCATCGAGGGACACACGGACAACGTGGGGAACGCTGCCTCCAACCAGGCGCTCTCGCAGACCCGGGCAGAATCGGTCAAGCAGTATCTGGTCAGCAGCTACGGCATCGACGCCGGCCGGCTGGAGACGCAGGGCTTCGGCGCGAGCAAGCCCTCTTCCTCCAATGACTCGCCGGAGGGGCGGCAGCAGAACCGCCGCGTCGAGCTGGTCAGGCTGTAGTCTCAACCGGGGAAAACGTGGGGCGAAAGACGGGGCGGCCACCCAGCTGGATGGCCGCCCCGTCGTGCGTCTCGGGCAGGCAGGTGCGTCACATCCCCGGTCCGAGCAGCAGCGCGTTGACGTAGAGGGGGTGCGTCGCACGCCAGAACATGCGAAAGAGTGGGTCGCCCGCGAAGAGCACCACGCTTCCCCGTCCCATCGGCCGCGTCACCAGCCAGGCGCCTTGTTGTAGGCGGCGCAGATTCTCGGGTGAGATGATGCCGGAGATGCGGGGCAGATCGGCGCGGAAGTAGGCGACCGCCTCGACATCCGCGGCCGGTTCGAAGACGCGATCCCCGGCGTGGAGAACGAAGAGCTGCTCGGCATCCCCATCCGTTCCGGCGCCCCACGCGAGCGGGTGCGCGGGATCCAGTCGCGCAGGGAGGATGGTGCCCGGCACCTGCGTCTCCCAATCGGCGCGCTCCCGCTCCTCCCTGCCGCGCAGCAGTCGTCGGCGTGCATCCGCAGTGTCACCCGCGGCAACATTGGCGGGGCGGACCTCCACCTCGGCCAGGGGCGCGGCGGCCTCCGCTCCTCCTCCAACCGCCACCAGCCGCCCGCCGCGTTGGATCCACGCCCTGAGCAGCTCGCGGGTACGCTCCTCCAGCAGGGTGGAGGAAGCCTCGGGAATCACGATGACGTCGTAGCGGGTGAGATCGGCGCGGGCGATGTCGCCGGTGAGCAGAGCGTCGAAGGGCAGGCCGAGACGCTGCTCCAGGAAGAACCAGTGGGCGCCGAAGGAGGTCGGCGAGACGCCCTCTCCGCTGAGCACCGCCACGCGGGGCAGCCGCACCGGCGGAGCGCGGTCGCTCCCCAGGTCGATCCCCTCCTCGCTCCGTCCGCTCTGCACGGGGGTGGCGAGAGTTGCCAGGCCGGCTGCGGTCACCCGCTCCTGCACCCCCTCGTTTCCGAAGGCCGGGATGAACCAGCTTCCGGCGGGCCAGCGCCGCCCCTGAAAGGTAGAGGCTCGGGAGAGCACCCGCGCGCGACCCCCGGCCTGGAGGAAGCGCACCACCCCTGCCGCGGAGTCGTCGCCAGGAGAGAGGAGGTAGCCGTACGCGGCGGGCACGGTGGCAGTGCCTGGCACTTCCGCGCCGCGAACCGGCGCCCACGCCGCACCGGGCACGGAGCTACCCTGGTGCGCCTCCACCCCGTAGGCGTACGGCAGCGACCAGGCGCTAATATCGTAGGAGTACTCCGCGCGCAGCTCGGTCTCCGGCTGCAGCAGCGTTGCGGCCAGCCGGCCGCGGGGCTGCCGAGCGCGCACCAGGTAGGTGCCCGCCGGGAAGTGCGCGCGGCGGCCGAAGGCGGGATACGGGCGCGCATTCGCCGCGCGGAATGCCTGCGCGGCGCGTTCGACCGCGATGCCCTGCACGCGCAGATGCTCGACCAGCGCCTCGGCGCGCGCCGGATCGTCGCCCGGGACCAGCAGGATGTCGGGATGGCCCTGACCGGCGGTCCGGTGGAACGCCGCGAAGTCCAGCAGCAGCATCGATTTCCCCGCGGCCGCCGTGCGCAGGGTGGCGTGGCCGGCGACCCGATGCTGCTGCGCCCGGTGCGCAAGGGTGAGCGTGTCACCCGCGGCGCGCTCGATCG
>JBPCIT010000080.1:0-13412 GCA_051006015.1 Longimicrobiaceae bacterium | reverse complement strand
ACTTGCATGCGATCTATAAACCGGGTGTGAGAGTCATTGCGCGGGCAGCAGCGCGGCCGGCTCGTCAGCCGCGAACTGCAGCTGGTGCAGGTGACGGTAGAGGCCGCCCTGCGCGAGCAGCTCCTCGTGCGTGCCTCGCTGCACGATCCGTCCCTCCTCGAGCACCACGATCAGGTCGGCTTTGCGCACCGTCGAGAGGCGGTGAGCGATGACCAGCACCGTGCGGCCCGCCAGCAGCTCCTCGATCGCCTGCTGCACCAGACGCTCGCTCTGGGTGTCGAGGGCGCTGGTGGCCTCATCGAGGATGAGGATCGGCGGGTTGCGCAGCAGCGCGCGCGCGATGGCGATGCGCTGGCGTTGCCCGCCGGAGAGGCGCACCCCCCGCTCCCCCAGCACCGTGTCGTACCCCTGCGGCATCTCGGCGATGAACTCGTGCGCGTTGGCCGCTTGCGCCGCCGCCTCGATCTCCGCCTGCGCCGCCTCGGGACGGCCGTAGGCGATATTGGCGCGCACAGTGTCGTGGAAGAGGATCGTCTCCTGGGTGACGATGCCGAGCTGCGCACGCAGCTCCGCGAGGCGCAGCTCGCGCAGATCCACGCCATCGAGGGTGATGCGTCCTCCGGTGGGGTCGTAGAAGCGCGGCAGCAGGTCGGCGAGGGTGCTCTTCCCGGCCCCGCTGGGCCCTACTAGCGCGACCACCTCGCCGGGGCGGATCTCCAGGTCGATCTCGTGCAGCGTCGGCACCCCCGGCGCGTAGGCGAAGCTCGCTCGCTCGAGGCGGATCGCCTCACGGAAGCCGGTGACCGGGCGGGCGCCAGGGCGGTCGAGGATCTCGATGGGAGTGTCCAGCAGCGCGAACGCCCGCTCCCCCGCGGCGAGGCCGGGCTGCACCAGCGCCGGGAAGTTACCCAGGAACTTCGCGGGGGACATCAGCTTCATCGCCAGCGCCAGGAAGGTGATGAAAGCCGCGGCGGCGAGGGTGCCGTCCACCAGCACCAGGTAGCTGCCGTACCAGAGCATCCCCAGCACCGCGGTGGCGGTGATCATCTCGGTGGCGGGGGGAAAGAACTGCTGCCAGCGGGCGGCGCGCACCACCGCCTTGAAGTGCCGCCAGGTCAGATCCCGGAAGCGCTGCCGCTCCCACTCCTCCGCGCCCGAAGCCTTGACCAGCCGGATGCCGCTCACCGTCTCCTGCACCTGCGAGGAGATCTCGCCCACCGTGTCCAGCACCGTCATCACCCCGCGGTGCAGCCGCTTGCGGAAGCGCGCCCAGAGGCCGAGCATCGGCGGAAGGAAGAGCAGCGCCACCAGCGTGAGCTGCCAGGAGAGCACCATCAGCACCGCGAGGAAGAACACCACCTGGATGAGGTTCGAGAGCCCCTTGGTCAGGTTGCCGGTCGCCAGCTGCCGCAGCTGGTCCACGTCGTTGGTGACGCGTGAGATCACCTGCCCCGAGCGCGTGCGCTGGAAGAAGGGAAAGCCCAGGTGCAGCAGGTGCCCGTAGATGTGGTTGCGGATGTCACGCGTGACCCGCCCCTCGATCACCGAGTTGGTGTACGCCTGCACATAGCCGGCGACGTTCTTGAGCAGGAAGACCGCGAACATCACCAGCACGACGTTGCGCAGCGCCGCCATCGGCTCCTGCCCGGCGACGAGGTCGCCCACCACCCAGTCCAGGAGGCGGTGCACCGAGTTGCCACCCGCCTCGACCCCCGCCGCACCGGGAGCGCCGCCGCCCATGAAGAGCACGTTCAGGAAGGGGATGAGCAGCGTGAAGCTGAACGCGTCCAGCGCCGCGAAGATCGTCATCGCGACCAGGGAAACGACGAAGAGTCCGAGGTGTGGTCTCAGGTAGGAGAGGATCCGCAGGTACAGCTTCATCGCGGCGTCAGCAGCGCCACGGGGAGGATCATCTCCTCCGGGCTGACGCCGCCGTGCAGAAAGGTGCCGCGGTAGCGGGCCTGGTACTCACGCAGCTTGGTCGGATAGACGAAGAAGACGTCCTCGAGACCCAGCAGGTAGTTGGTTGCGGCGCGCCCCGGGGGAAAGCGCAGCTCGCGCTCATCCTTGACTGCGAAGACCAGCGAGGGATCCTCCGCCCGCAGGTCGTCCCCGAACTTGTAGCGCAGGTTCTGCGTGGTGTCGCGCTTGGCGAAGACCGTCGCCGGGCGGTTGCACTGGATCGAGCCGTGGTCCGTGGTGAGGAGTACGGGTATCCGCAGCCGCATCGCCTCGCGGATGGCGGAGAGCGCGTCCGAGCGCTCGAACCACTGGCGGGTGAGCGCCCGCAGCGCCTCGCTGTCGCGCGCCACCTCGAGCAGCACCGGCGATTCGGAGCGGCCGTGGGTGAGCATGTCCACGAAGTTGAAGACCACCGCGGTCACGCCCGGCTGCGAGAGGTAGCTCGGCAGGCGGTGCAGCATCGCCGCGCCATCGGTGGCATCGAAGATCTTCTCGTAGCGCACGGGCACGCGGCGTCCCAGCAGGCGCTGCAGCTGCTCGGCGAAGAGTTCGTCCTCGAAGGCGTTGAGGCTTCCCTCCGTCCCCCGGTCCCACCAGCTGGGGTTGCGCTTGGCAATGTCCTCGGGAAAGAGACCGGAGAAGATGGCGTTGCGCGAAAAGGGGGTGGCGGAGGGGAGGATCGAGTAGTAGAGCGCCTCCTCGACCTCGGCGTACGGCGCGAGCAGCGGCAGCAGCACACGCCACTGGTCGAGCCGCAGGCAGTCGATGATCAGGAAGAGCACCGGCGTGCCGGAGTGCAGCATCGGCAGCAGGAATTGCGGCACCACGTCGGTCGAGAGCGGCGGACGGGCCTCCTTGCCGTTCACCCAGCCCTTGTAGTGGCGGACGACGAACTGGCAGAACTCACGGCGGAAGTCGTCGAGTAGCGTATCCAGCGAGACGAGCAGCCCCATCTCGCCCGCCTCCCGCAGCTTCAGCTCCCACTCCACCAGCTCCGAGTAGGTCTCCGCCCACTCGCGCCAGTCGCGGTCCTGGCCGCGCTGCATGTTCAGCTCGCGGAAGCGGATGGTGAACTCGCGCGCCACGTGCTGCTGCTGGATCGCCTCGCCGTCGAGCAGACGGGTCATCACGGAGAGGATCTGCCGCGGCGAGGTCGGCTTGACCAGGTAGTCGGCCACCCGCCGGCCGATCGCCTCGGTCATCGTCTGATCCTCCTCGCTCTTGGTGACCATCACCACCGGCACCAGCGGATCGAGGCGGCGCAGCTCGTCGAAGACCTCCATCCCGGAGCGGCCGGGCATGTGCTCATCCAGGAGCACCAGGTCGTAGGGCGCCATGCGGAGCAGCTCGAGCGCGTCGTCGCCATTGGCCACTGCATCCACATGATAGCCGCGCCCCTGCACCAGCAGCAGGTGCGGGCGGAGCAGGTCGATCTCGTCGTCGACCCAGAGGACGCGTTTCATGGGGGCGGACATAGCTTAAAGGTAAGCTACTTCAGCCCGGAGCGTCAACGAAAAAGCGCAAGCTGGCGTAGGGCGGGAAAGTTTGCCGCGGCACCCTGGCGAGATGCGGTGCGGGGGTGGAGCGCTTCAGCGCGGCGGGCTGATCGCCACGGCGAACCCGCGGGGCAGGATGGCGAAGTGCACCGCGCCGCGTCCTGCGCCCGCTTCGCCATCGTGCGGAGCGCGCGAGTGCAGCCAGCGCAGGGTGAGCTTGCTTGACAGTGTCCCGATCAGCGCCCCACCGACCACGTCGCTCGCCCAGTGCCGATCCTCGTACACCCGGGACCACCCCACCACGCCCGCCGCGCCGTAGCTGAGCGCGGAGACCCAGGGCTGCTTCGCCTCCTCTGCGATGGCGGTGGCGAGCGAGAAAGCGACCACCGTGTGGCCGGAGGGGAAGGACTGCCAGTGGTCGTCCAGCGCGACGGGCCGAAAGGAGGTCGGGTCGTTGTCCACGCCGGGACGGCGACGGCCCACCCCCACCTTGACGAGCCCGTTCATCGCGCCCGCCGCGGTGAGGGCGGCCGCCGTGTGGAGGGTCGCGGTCGAGAGCTCGCGATTGCCCGCCAACCTGCCGACGCCGTAGGCGACGCCGAGCGCAGGAACCACCGTCTGTGCACGCCCCAGCAGGTTCCCGGCATCGGAGAGGGACTCGAAGGGGCGCTCGACTCCCTCCACCAGATCCACCCGGAGTCGGGTGTCGAGCAGGAACGCTCCGAGGAGAGCCGTACCGGTGCCCGCCCATAGCTCCGGCTCCCATGACCGTTCCTGAGCATCGGCCGCGACTGGCGAGCCGGCCAGCAGAAGGGCGACGACGAGCCACCGTAGCCCGATGCTGGGATGCGACGGCCGGACGATTGAGGTCGGGAAGCTAGCGGTCATCTCTCACATGTCGGGTCATGCCGCCTTCTGTTTCCTCCCGCGCGGCGGCCGGCAAAGATAGAGCCACGGCGGCGACGCGGCAAACCCCGGCGCACGAGGGAGCGATTTGACACCCGTCGCATGGCCGGCCAGCTTCCCTACATGCACTGGAGACGCTACGCGGCGGATCCCCACCTCGCCGACTTCCTGCCGCTCGAGGCGCGCGGCGCGCGGATGCTCGTCCGCGAAGGATACCAGGCGTACGCAGACCTCCTGGGCCTGCACGGCGCGCCCGCACCGGGAGGCGAAAGGGTCGCGGGGGGACGCACCTCCCATGCGCTGGTGCCACTCCCCGGCGGAGAGCGGGCGGTGGTGCGGGTCTACCGCCGGGGCGGAGCGCTCCGCCACCTGAACCGGGAGCGCTACTTCCTCGGGCATCGCGCCTTCGCCGAGTTGCGGGCGACGGAGGCGGCGCGGGCGAACGGCGTACGCGTGCCCCTTCCCCTCGCCGCCGTCGAACGGCCGGCTCTCCTCGGCTACACCGCGCTCTTCACCACCCGCTGGATCCCCCACTCCCGTGACGGTGAGAGCTGGCTCCAGGCAGCCGATCCTTCAGCGGCGCATGCCTTGCTGCGGCAGGCCGGAGAGCAGATTGGGCGGATGCACGCGGCGGGGGTGGCGCACCCGGACCTCAACCTGCGCAACCTGCTCGTCGCCGAGGAGAGCGGGGAGCAGACGCCTGCAGTGTACCTGCTGGACTTCGACAGAGCGCGCCTCTACCGGGGGCCGGTGCCGGCCCGCCGCAGAGCGCGCGATCTCCTCCGCCTGGCCCGCTCGGCACACAAGCTCCGCATGCCTCTCGGCCCGAAGGAGTGGTCGGCGCTGCGTGAGGGCTACGGCGCGGCCTGGCCGCTCCCCTCTCTTCCGTAGCGCTCCAGCGCCAGCGCCACCTTTTCGAACACCTGGTCCACGGTGATCCGCTCCATGCGGCCGGGACGGAAGAGGCGGCCCGCGGGGTAATCCTCGCCGGGGTCGCCGAAGGCGTCGATCATCAGCTCCTTGAAGTGATACGGCCCGCTCCACTTGGGGCTGGTGTAGCCCATCAGGCCGACGGTAGGTGTGCCGAGCGCGACACCCATGTGCATCGGCCCCGTGTCGGGGGTGACCAGCACGTCGAGCCGCTCGATCAGGTAGACCAGGCGCCGCAGATCCCAGGCGAGCAGATCGAGCGGCGGATGCACAGCGCGGCTGCGTACCTGCTCCGCGGCCGCCAGCTCGCGCTCGGATCTGCCACCCACCAGCACCGCGCGCACGCCTAGCTCGGCGCCCATCCGGTTCACCAGCTCGGCGTAGCGCTCCGGGGGCCAGTCCTTCTGCGGGTTGCTGGTCGCCAGGATCAGCCCCACGGTCGGGCGGTCCGAGGGGGGCAGCAGCCCGGCGTAGCGCTCGCGCTCCTCCTCCGTCGAGCCGAGCTTCCACTCCAGCTTTGGCTCGATCCCCAGGTACTCGAGGAACTCGAAGTACTGGTCCTGCACATGCTGATAGTCGTGCGCCGGGATGCGCTCGGTGGTGATCAGCCAGTTCAGATCGCGCGCCCGGCGGCGGTCGAAGCCGACCTTGCGCGGCGAGTCCAGCATTGCGGTGACCACCCCCGCCTTGAAGTACACCTGCAGCGCGAGCACCAGGTCGAAGCGCTTGCCGCGCGTCGCCCGGTAGATGTCGAGGAAGGCCCTTGCTCCGGCCTTGCGGTCGAAGAGGAGGAACTCGTCCACCGCGGGATGCCCGGCGACCATGCCATGCGGGCCCGGCTGGAGGATCCAGGTGATGTGGACGTCAGGCGCGGCGGCGCGCAGCGAGTTGATGACGGGGAGGACGTGAACCGCGTCTCCGATCGCGGTCATCATAACGATGGCAACGCGCTTGCCCGCCAGGTCTATCGGCCGGGATCGCACGCCTAGAGGATGATCTGGTAGGGGTACCAGGCGGCGATGGCGCGACCGGCGCGGCGGGCGGGCTCGAAGCTCCACTCGGCCGCGCTGCGCTTGAGACGCTGGTTGTAGCCGTTGTCCGGCGTGGGCGGGTCGAGGCGGGTCGAGTCGGAGACCACCCGCCCCCGCTCGGTGACGAAGACCCAGACGGTGACCTCACGCCCGCGCACGTTGCGCGGGCGCTCGGAGGGGGGAAGGATCATTCCGCGAGGCACGGGCGCGATCATCCCCGAGCGACCCTCCTCCGCGGAGCCCCCGCCCCCCTGCCCGGTTCCAGTTGCGGTGCCGGGGCCGGCGCTCTCCCCTGCGGTGCCCGGGTCCGGCGTGGTGCCGACGCCCGGCGCCGAGACCGCAACGTCCGGAAGCGGCGTGGGCTCCGGCTGCGGCGGAGTCTCGACCACGACGACGGGTGCGTCGGGCACGATCTCCGGCTCGGGGACAGGCTCCTCCTCCGCCGGCTGCTGCCGCTCCTCTCGGACCACCACCTGCTCCATCCCCCCGCCACCACCGGCCGCGGCGCGGTAGTCGCCCATCGGCGGGCCGGCGGCGGCGAATGGGGAAGGGGGCAGGCTCGTAGTGCGGAAGGCGAGCAGGATCACGAGGTGGATCAGGAGCGCCAGCAGCAGCCCCACGCCGAGCACCCGGTGCCACACGCGGTCGGCACGCTCGGTGGGCGGCACGAAGGGCGTGCCTCCGGCCGGGCGCTTCATGCGCTGGGCGGTCGCAGGCTCCTGCGGGGAAGACTCTTGCAAGGTCACGGACACGAGCAGCTCAACTCCTGAATCTACCGTCGGATCGGGCGCGGTTCGCCCGCGTATGATAGGCGGTTTCCGCGCCCGAAGTTCCCTGCGTAGGTGGTGGCTGCAGGCGACGGATCACTGCACCCGGCGGGCAGGCATCGTCGCCCCACCCTGGTACAGCGTGAAGCTCTCCGCACGTTCGCCACTCACCTCGAACACCAGCCGCGTCCGCTCGTCGAAGCTCGCGCGGAATTCGTGATTTCCCTGGTAGAGCAGCCGGAAAGCCGGCTGACCGGTTCCCTGCGCCATCACTCGCTCGCCATCCACGAAGACGCGGATCTGCAGCGGACCCAGGTCGTAGGTGCCCGCGTAGCGCTCGCCCTCGGCGGCGCTGAGCGGCAGATCCTTCACCTCCGGCGCCGCGATGCCGAGCACCGCCCGCGCGACGGCATCCTCGGTCAGCGCGGGATCGCGCGAGTCCGTGTTCTGCAGCACGGCGATGGTGACGTCGCGCTCGGGGTAATAGGCGAGGTAGGCGCCGAAGCCGGGAATGCCTCCGCCATGATGCACCCGGCGCATCCCCTCCCACTCGCTGACCCCGAGCCCGTAGCCGTAGGTGAGTGGCTTGCCGTCCCTGAGCGTGTCCGGGGTGATCATCGCGCGGTAGGAGACCGGGCTGACGACGCGTCCGCCGACCAGCGCGCGATTCCAGCGCACCAGGTCGAGCACCGTCGAGCAGATCGCGCCCGCGGAGAAGGGCGAGGTCATGCTGATCGGCGCGGCCACCACCGGCCCCTCCTCTCGCATGCTGTATCCCTCCGCGTGGCCGGCGGCGGGACGGTCCGGGCAGTAGGAGGTGTTCTGCAGCCCCAACGGGCGGAAGAAGGTCTCCTGGATGTAGGTCGGGTAATCCTGCCCGGTGACGCGCTCGACGATCACCCCCAGCAGGTAGTATCCGGAGTTGTTGTAGCGCCACTGCTCGCCCGGGCCGAAGTCGAACGGCTCGTTGACGAAGAAGGCCAGCATCTGCTCGTGGTTCAGCGTCTCGTGCATGCGCGGACGCCACTGCGGCAGCCCGGTGTAGCTCCTGATGCCCGAGGTGTGGTTGAGCAGCTGGCTGACGGTGACCGTGTGGCCCTGCGTCGGGAAGTCCGGCAGGTACTTCGCGATCGGGTCGTCGAGGTCGAGCTTGCCCTGCTCGGCGAGGCGCAGGATGGCGGCGGCGGTGAACTGCTTGGTGACCGAGCCGGTGCGGAAGACCGTCTCGGGTGTGGGCTGTACCCCCTGCTCGCGGTTGGCTGCTCCGTAGCCGCGCGCGAAGGCGACCTGGTCTCCCTGCGCGACCGCCACAGTCAAGCCCGGCACCTGGCCGCCGGCGATGATCGCGCGTGCGATGGAATCGAGCCTCGCCTCGACATTCTCGGGAAGACCGGCGGCTGCCACCGGGGCGGCACTCGCAGCCGTGGCAGGGGGAGCGACGCTCGTCGCTGCCGGCGCGCAGGCCGCCAGAGCCGCGGCGAGGACGAGCGGGTAGATCAGCAAGCGCCGAAAAGCAGACATGAGATTTCCTCGAGTCAGGGGGAGTCGCAGGACCGTGCCCCTTTACGAGCCGCCGCCGAGGCTGGTTTCAGCTCTCCGCCTCCAGCATCGGCATGCGGATCCCCTGCGCGCGCGCCGTCTCGGTCGCCAGCTCGTAGCCCGCGTCCGCGTGGCGTACCACGCCGAGCCCGGGATCGTTGGTCAGCACCCGCTCCAGGCGCTCGCGCATCTCGTCCGTGCCGTCGGCGACGATCACCTGCCCGGCGTGCAGCGAGTTGCCGATCCCCACTCCGCCGCCATGGTGGAAGGAGACCCAGGAGGCGCCGCTCGCCACGTTGAGCAGCGCGTTCAGGATCGGCCAGTCGGCGATCGCGTCGCTCCCGTCCTTCATCGCCTCCGTCTCGCGGAAGGGCGAGGCGACGGAGCCGGTGTCGAGATGGTCGCGGCCGATGACGATCGGCGCGCTCAGCTCCCCGCGCGCCACCAGGTCGTTGAGCGCGAGGCCGAAGCGCGCCCGCTCGCCCTGCCCCAGCCAGCAGATGCGCGCCGGCAGCCCCTGAAATTGCACCATCTCGCGCGCCCTGGTGATCCAGCGGCGCAGGTGCTTGTCCTCCGGGAAGAGCTCGAGCACCAGATCGTCGGTGCGGTAGATGTCCTGCGGATCGCCGGAGAGCGCCACCCAGCGGAAGGGCCCCTTCCCCTGCGTGAAGAGGGGACGAACGTAGGCGGGAACGAAGCCGGGGAAGGCGAAG
Organism: Longimicrobiaceae bacterium; assembly: GCA_051006015.1. Lineage (GTDB taxonomy): Bacteria > Gemmatimonadota > Gemmatimonadetes > Longimicrobiales > Longimicrobiaceae > JBPCIT01. Next base: position 4,068 of record JBPCIT010000080.1, on the reverse strand, counting down.
GCGTCCGCAAAGCCGGCGTCGAGCGCCTGGCCGCGCAGGTTGTTGCCGTAGTCGAAGGTGACGGCGCCGCGGCGCATCAGCTCGACCATCGCCTCGCAGTGCACGCGCATCGAGTTCATCGAGCGGCGGACGTACTCCTGCGGATCGCGCTCGCGCAGCTCCGCCGCGTCCTCGAGCGAGAGCCCGGCGGGGATGTAGCCGACCAGCGCATCGTGCGCCGCAGTCTGGTCGGTGACCACGTCGGGCGTCACCCCGCGCCGCACCAGCTCGGGGAGAACCTCCGCGCAGTTGCCGAGCAGTCCGATGGAGAGCGGTCTCCCTGCCGCCTGCGCCTGCCGCACCCACTCCAGCGCCTCATCGAGCGACTCCGTCTCGCGATCCAGGTAGCGCGTCTCGATCCGGCGGCGGATGCGCTGCGGATCCGCCTCGACAGTGAGAGAGACTGCCTCCTGCATCGAGGCCGCGAGCGGCTGCGCGCCGCCCATCCCGCCCAGTCCGCCGGTGAGGAAGAAGCGGCCGCGCAGCGTTCCGCCGAAGTGCTCGCGCGCCACCGCGCCCAGCGTCTCGTAGGTGCCCTGCAGGATGCCCTGCGTGCCGATGTAGATCCAGGAGCCGGCCGTCATCTGCCCATACATGATGAGCCCCTTGCGCTCCAGATCGCGGAAGTGCTCCCAGGTCGCCCAGCGGCCGACGAGGTTGCTGTTGGCGATCAGCACGCGCGGCGCATGGCGGTGGGTGCGGAAGACCGCCACCGGCTTGCCGGACTGCACCAGCAGCGTCTCGTCGTCGGCCAGGGTGCGCAGCGTCGAGAGCATCGCCTCGAGCGCCTCGGGGGAGCGCGCCGCCTTGCCGGTGCCGCCGTAGACGACCAGCTCTTCCGGACGCTCGGCGACCTCGGGATCGAGGTTGTTCAGCAGCATCCGCAGCGCCGCCTCCTGCTGCCAGCCGCGGCAGGAGAGCTCGCTCCCACGCGGGGCGCGGAGGGCATGCAGGTCGAGGAGGGTCGTGCTCATCTCAATCTCCTGTCGAGTGCGCGCTCGGGAGCGCCCGGTACCAGTAGGGATACGCCTCGGAGAATCCCAGCTTCTCGTACAGGCGGCGCGCCGGGGCGTTGCTCTGCACGACCTGCAGGTAGGCGTACGCGGCGCCGTGCTCCTTTGCGCGGTGCAGCAGCCCCTGCATCAGGCGGGCGGCGTACCCGCGCCCCCGGTGCCGCGGTGCGGTGACGAGGTCAAAGATACCGAAGAACTCCTCCTCGAGCACCCCCAGCGCGCAGGCGACAGTCCCCTCCTCCGCGGGCAGCGAGACGAGCCAGCGGCGGGCGGGAATCGCCTCCAGCATCATACGCAGCGTTTGCCGGTGCTCGCCGTGGAGGCCACTCCACTCGCCAAAGAGCGCCAGCCAGTCGCCGAGCGTCTCCTCGCGAAGCTCACCCGCGCCTTCTCCGGAGCGGTCACGGAGATCGCGGTGGAGCACCAGCGAGGGCTCGACGGTGGCGTAGCCACGCTCGTCGAGGATTCCATCCAGTGCGGACGAGGTGGTGAAGGGGGTGAGCCGAAAGATCGGCGGCAGCCCCTGCTCGCGGTAGCGCCGCTCGCAGGTGGCGACCTTCTCGCGCAGCTCCAGACGGGAGGCGTAGAGCGGATTGACCGAGTTCGCGCGCTTGGTGTAGCCGCGGGAGAAGCGCAGTATCCACCCATCGTAGAGCATCTGGCGCAGCGGCGGCCAGGCGTTCAGCGCCGCCTCCTCGAGCCGTCTCTCCAGCATAGCCATCCTCCGGCGGAGTGTGGCCCGGCTCCTGCACTCCGCTTCCGCTCCGCCGATGAGCGAAACCGGAATCCCCTCTCCGACGACCCGGGAATGGAGACGACGAAGCCGCGCGAGGCAGAGGAGGTATCGCGAAGCAAGGCCGGGGCCGGCGTGTCGAAGCTCAAGCTGGCGCTGGGTGCCGCCGGGCTGCTTCTCTTCATCGTGGGAGTCAAACGCTCCCTCCGCACCGAGGAGGCGCCCGCGCCGGAGGCGGCGGCGGAGCGGACGCCGCGAGCCGGCTCTCCGCCCGGAGCCCAGGGGTGAACCGGCACCGGAGCGAGATCTTCAGGCGCGACGGCGATCTCCTCCGCACCCTGACCAGGGCGCTCCTCCTCACGGCCGGCCTGGTGGTCCTCCTCTGGTTCCTCTACCAGACGCTCCGTGTTCTGCTCCTCTTCATCCTCGCCCTCATCCTGGCGCTCGCGATCAACGCGCCGGTCACCTGGCTGGAGCGCAAGGGGCTCGGCCGCGCTCTCGCGGCGCTGGTCGTCTTCACCGGGCTGGCGGCGCTGCTCGGGGCGCTCGGCTGGTTCGTGCTGCCGCGGCTGATCGAGCAGGTACCCACTCTGCTGGACGAGTTGCCGAATCTGGTCGAGGGGCTGGCGGAGCGTCTGGCCGGGGTGCTCGGGGATCACCCGGAGATCGAGCGCCAGCTCTCGCAGGTGGTCGACTGGGTGCTGGAGGCGATCTCCGGAGCGTGGCAGCACGCCGGCGCGGTCGCGGGCGCCGTGGTCCTCAGCCTCTTCGTGGTGGCGCTGGTGCTCTACATGGTGATCGATCCCCGGCCGCTGCTGCGGGGCTACATCGCCGCGATGCCCGCGCACCAGCGCCCGGCGGCGGCGCGCGCCTTTGCCCGCGCCGCGGAGATGGTCGTCGGCTGGGTCGCCTCGAACGTGATCCTGGGCGGGATCAAGGCCACCGCCTCCTTCCTCTTCCTCACCTACATGCAGGTCCCCGGCGCGATCCTCTGGAGCGTGCTCGCACTCTTCGCCGCGCTCATTCCCAGGCTCGGCTTCTACCTGATGGCGTTCCCGCCGGTGGTAGTGGCGCTCTCGGTAGATCCGCTGACCGCGCTCTGGGTCGGCCTCTTCTATGTGGTGCTCAGCGAGATCCTGGGGAACTTCGTCGCGCCGCGGGTGCAGGCCGAGACGATGGACCTGCACCCGGCCTACCTGCTGCTGATGACGCTGGCGATGGCGGTCGCCTTCGGCGTGGTCGGGGTGCTGGTCGCCAGCCCTGTCGCCGGCTTCCTCAAGGTGTACTTCGACGAGTTCTACCTCGCGCGGCAGCCGGAGGACGCGAGGATGGAGGAGCGGGTGGAGGCGATGATGGACCGCGATGCCGAGCGTGCCGCAGGCGAGGAGGAACCGCCGCCGCGCGAGCGCGCCCGCCGTGAATCGAGCTGATCGATGATGCTGCGCGGCAGGCGGAGCATCCCCTCTCCCTGCTGATCGCCGCGCTACGTCCCTGCCAGATGCCCTTGCATCCCGTCAAATGGCGGCTTCATCCCATTTGCATGGATCTCCTGTGGGGATGTGTGCATCTTATTCCCGCGTCCGGCACGAACCGGTTCTGAGCATCGAAAGCATTTTCCCCTGAAGGAGGCACCAATGAGCGCGCTCATCCCCAACACCCTCGCTGTACTCGTCGGCATCGGCATCTCCAGTGGAGCAGTTCTCGCGCAGTCCACCGCTTCTTACTCCTCCGTCGCGCTTACAGTGCCCGCTGCTACGGAGTCGGTCCCGGCGCCGTACGATGCATCCAACGTGCGGATGCGGCTCGACAAGGCACACCAGCTCTGCGAGGAGGGCCGCTGGGCGGAGGCGCGGCGTGAGTACGCCTCGGTAGCCAAGCTGCAGCGCACCCACAAGGTCCTCGCCGACGAGGCACTGTGGAATCTCGCCAACCTCTACTATGGGGACCGGCAGATTCGCCGCGCCGCCGCGACGATGGATGAGCTGGCAGACGCAGCCCAGCTCCACGGGAATCCGGTGGTGCAGGCGAAGGCGCTGATCGAGTCGGCGATCCTCTACCAGTCGCTGAAGATGCCGGAGCAGGCGAGCGCCCGCATCGAGCGCCTGCAGCCGCTGCTCGACTCCCCCTTCCTCTCGGCTGAGCTGCGCGAGTCGATCGAGAAGCGAATCGCCGAGGAGTAACCACAGAGCGGTTCACGCCACCACCAGCGGAAAGGGGAAGGGGGGGGGGGGGCGGGGGGGGGGCGGGGTTTTCGCCCGGCGGAGGGAAAGAAGAAAAAAAACG
>JBPCIT010000079.1:0-7442 GCA_051006015.1 Longimicrobiaceae bacterium | reverse complement strand
GTGGGGTGGGGGAGCCTGGCCCCCCCGCCGTAAGGAGAAAAACGAAAGCCCAAGATACCCCACCCCCCGCACCTCCCGCCCGCTTTGGCCCCCCCGGCGCACGTGCCGCCCGGGACCTATGCGGTTGCCGAGCCGACGGAGCACGAGTGGTCCGCGATGGTCGCAGCGATCGGTCGGGCGCTGAAGAAGAAGCCGCTCCGCGTGCCCCTCCCGCCCGTGCTGGTGCGGGCCGCGGCGGCGGTCTCGGAGACGGTCGGAAAGCTCAGGGGACAGGCGGTTCCCTTCAACAGAGAAAAAGCACGGGAAATGCTCGCCGCAGCGTGGACGTGTGATCTCACCGGCTCCGAGGCGCTCCTCGGACCGCGGGAGGCGACGCCGCTGGAGGAGGGCATTTTCCGTACGGTTCAGTGGTACAGAAGCCAAGGATGGCTTTAATGGCGATTCCGCAGCAGAAGTTACAGCAGACGACCGATCTCTTCGACAAGTGTCGCCGCTTCACGGCGGCGCGCGACGTGATGGATCGGGGTCTGTACCCTTACTTCCAGCCCATCGAGCGCTCCTACGACACCGAGGTGGTGATCCACGGGGAGCGCAAGATCATGGTGGGCTCGAACAATTATCTCGGCCTCACCCACCACCCCTATGTGCTGGAGCGTGCGCGGCAGGCGCTCGAGCGCTACGGCACCGGCTGCACCGGGAGCCGCTTTCTGAACGGCACCCTCGACATGCACCACGAGCTGGAGCCGCGCCTGGCGAAGTTCATGGGGCACGAGTCCGCCCTGGTCTTCAGCACAGGCTACCAGACCAATCTGGGCATCATCGCGTCGCTTGCCGGCCGCGGCAGCGTGGTGATCCAGGACCGGCTCAACCATGCCTCGCTGGTGGACGGCGGGCTGCTCTCCGGCGGCGAGATGGTGCGCTACGCGCACGGCGACCTCTCCGCGCTGCGGCGCGCGCTGGACCGCCACGCCGGCGCCTCCGGCGGGGTGCTGGTGGTCACCGACGGCATCTTCTCGATGGAGGGGAACATCGCCGACCTGCCGGCGATCCGCGCCATCACCCGCGAGTACGGCGCGCGCCTGCTGGTGGACGACGCGCACTCGGTCGGAGTGCTCGGGGAGCACGGCGGCGGCACTGCACAGCACTTCGGGATGGAGGGGGAGGTGGACCTCACCATGGCCACCTTCTCGAAGTCCTTCGCCTCGATCGGCGGGGCGGCGGCGGGGCAGGAGGAGGTGATCCACTACCTCAAGCACCACGCGCGCACGCTGATCTTCAGCGCCAGCATGCCGCCCGCCTCGATCGCGACGGTGCTCGCCTGCCTCGACGTGATCGAGCGCGAGCCGGAGCGGCGCCAGAAGCTGTGGGAGAACGCCGACTACCTGCGCAGCGGCCTGCAGTCGCTCGGCTTCGACACCGTCACCTCGGAGACGCCGATCATCCCGGTGGTGACGGGGAACATGGACCGCACCTTCGTCTTCTGGCGGGCGCTCTTCGATGCAGGCGTCTTCACCAACCCGGTGCTGCCCCCCGCCGTTCCCGAGAGCTCCTGCCGGCTGCGCACCTCGGTGATGGCCACCCACACGCGCGACCACCTCGACGCGGTGCTGGACGCCTTCGCGCGCGTCGGCCGCGAGATGGGCACGATCTGAGGAGAGGCGCGGCTTGAGAGTGCGCCAGCTCGCGGAGGGGGAATCCCTCCGCCGCTTCATCCGGGTAGCCTGGCGGCAGAACGCGCGGGACCCCATGTGGGTCCCGCCGCTGCTTCTGGCGCAGAAGACGCTGCTCGACCCCAAGAAGCACCCCTTCCACCAACACGCCGACGTCGCCTACTTCCTCGCCGAAAAGGATGGGGAAGCCGTGGGCCGCATCGCCGCGATCGTCAACCACCTCCACAACGAGTTCCACGAGGAGAAGACCGGCTTCTTCGGCTTCTTCGAGTCGGACGACGATCCGGAGATCGCCCGGGCGCTGCTGGATGCGGCGGCCGGGTGGCTGCGCGAGCGGGGGATGGAGCGGATGCGGGGGCCGGCGAACTTCTCTTCCAATGAGGAGTGGGGGCTGCTCGTCGAGGGGTTCGACACCCCGCCGATGATCATGATGGCCCACAACCCGCCGTACTATGCGCGGCTCATCGAGGCGGCGGGGCTGGAGAAGGTGAAGGACCTGCTCGCCTACTGGATGGATGACCCCACGCCGCACGAGCGGCTGGTGAAAGGCTTCGAGCGGATCGCACGCCGCCGGGGGCTGACGATCCGCAGCCTCGACATGCGGCGCTTCCGCCAGGAAGTGGACACCATCAAGGAGATCTACAACGACGCCTGGCAGAAGAACTGGGGCTTCGTGCCGATGACGGACGCCGAGTTCGAGCAGATGGCCAAGGAGATGAAGCCTGTGGTGGACCCGCACCTCTGCCTCATCGCGGAGGTGAACGGCGAACCGGTTGGATTCTCCCTGACCCTGCCGGACCTGAACCAGGCGCTCAAGCAGCTCCCGAACGGGCGTCTCCTCCCCTTCGGCATCTTTCGCCTGCTCTGGGAGAAGCGGAAGCTCCGGGGCCTGCGGGTGATCACCCTCGGCTTCAAGCAGGGTTACCAGCACCTCGGCCTCGGCCTGGGCCTGTACCTGCGCTCCTGGCAGGTGGGAGCCGAGCGCGGCTACCAGCACGCCGAGGCGTCCTGGATCCTCGAGGACAACTGGGACATGCGCCGCCCGCTCGAGAACATGGGCGCCCGCGTCTACAAGCGGTACCGGCTGTACGAGCGGGCGCTGTGATGATCCGCCGCGCCGCTCCCCTCAATCCGGGGAAAGAGGAAATCCCTTCCACCCAGCCCAGCCGCCCCAGGAAAGAGGAAAGAGGGAGCCCTTGCAGCACTACGGGTGTGTGTGCCGTCACTCTTTCCTCCTTCCTCTTTCCTCTTTCCTCATGAAGGTCGTCTACTTCACCGAGGCGCTGCTCCCGCACGTGGACGGGGTCTCGCGCACGCTGGCGCGGCTCTTCGCCTCGCTCGAGCGGCAGGGGGTGGATTTCCGGATCGTATCGCCCTTCCAGCCGGACGACTCCATCTCCTGGAGCTGGCGGGTGCGCAGGGTGCCCTTCGTGCGCTTCCCGCTCTACCCGGACTACCACATCAGCTATCCGGTGCCCGGATTGGCGGCGGAGCTGGACGCGTACGCGCCCGACCTGGTGCATGTGGTCAGCCCCACACCGATGGCGATCTGGGCGCAGCGCTACGCGCGCCAGCGTGGTCTGCCGGTGGTCTCGAGCTTCCACACACACTTCGTCTCCTATCTGCGCTACTACGGCGTGCCCTGGCTCGAGGAGCTCGGCTGGCGCTACCTGCGCTGGTTCTACAACCGCTGCGACGCGGTGTATCCCCCTACGCACGCCATCATCCGCGAACTCGAGGAGCAGGGGATCCGCAACCTGCGGCTCTGGTCGCGGGGGATCGACCTCGCCCGCTTCTCCCCCCGTTTTCGCGATCCGGCGCTGCGGGAGAGGGTAGGAGCGGGGGATGGGACTCCCATCCTGCTGCTGGTGAGCCGGCTGGTGAAGGAGAAGGATCTGCTGGATCTGGTCGAGGTGGATCGCCTGCTGCGCGAGCGGAGCACCGACTTCCGGCTGGTCTTCGTGGGCGACGGGCCGCTGCGCGGAGAGCTGGAGAAGCGGCTGCCGGATGCGTTCTTCGCGGGCCACCAGACGGGGGAAGCACTCGCGCGCTGGTACGCCTCGGCGGACGTCTTCGTCTTCCCCTCGACGACGGAGACGCTGGGCAACGTGGTGCTGGAGGCGCTCGCCTCCGGGGTGCCGGCGGTGGTGGTGGATCGGGGCGGACCGCAGGAGCTGATCGCGCCGGGAGAGAACGGCTTCGTCGCCCGCGCCAATGACATCGTCGACATCACCGACCGGGTGGAGCTGGTGCTGCGGGACGCCGGTCCGCGCCGGCGCATGGGAGAGCGGGCGCGCGAGTCGGCGGCAGCGCGTGACTGGGAGGCGATCAATGGCCGGCTGCTCGACAGCTACACGGGCGTGATCGCCGGCCGGCTATCGGCGGGGCACCGCTGAGCACCGGCAGCGCCTTGCCTCCCTCCACCCCCCCGCCCCGCCCGCGCGACTCCACGGAACACCGCACGTCCGGCGCACCCCAGGAGGTCGAGCCGGTCGAGCCACGGAAGTCGCCGCTCAACCTCGACAAGATCTTCCGTACGGCGCTGATCGTCATTCCGATCGGCGTTCTGGGGAACATCATCTTCTCGCTGGTCGCCACGGACCAGGAGATGCTGGGCTCGCTGCACGCCTTCCCCCGGCACTATCTGCTGCTGGCGATCGCGCTGGGGCTGCTGCCCTGGTTCACCAATGCGCTGCGGCTGCTCATCTGGACCCGCTTTCTCGGCCATCGCCTCCCCTTCCGCGAGTGCTTCCAGATCACCCTGGGGATGGATCTTGGCGCCGCGGTGAGCCCTACGGCCGTGGGAGGCGGCTTCTTCAAGTGGGGGATGCTGGTGCAGCGGGGCGTCACGCCGGGCGCGGCGGCCTCGCTGATCACCCTGCCGAACCTCGAGGACGCCCTCTTCTTCGCGCTCGCGCTGCCGACGGCGATCTACCTTTCCTCCGCCTGGGACCTTCCCGTCTTCCGGCAGCTCGGACCGCACCTGCGCGAGAACCTCTCGGTGCTGCTGCCGGTGGTGTTCGTGCTGCTCTTCGTGCTCTGGCTGCTGGCGCGGGTGCTGCTCAGCGGAGGCTTCGGCATCCAGGCACGCGAGCGCGGCGTGAAGTGGCTGGGCCGCGCACGGCGCCGTCTGCGGGTCGCCTGGCATGAGGCACGGGAGGTCTTCCGGCTGATCGCGGTGCGCGGCAAATCGCGCTTCGCCGTCGCGCTGGTGCTCACCGGTATCGGCTGGACCGCCCGCTATTCGGTGATCACCGCGCTCGCCTTCTTTCTCGGCGTCCCGGTGGACCCGGTGCTCTTCTTCCTGCTGCAGTGGGTGGTCTTCAGCCTGATGACGCTGATCCCCACCCCCGGCGCGGCTGGCGGGGCGGAAGCGATGTTCTACTTCATCTACGGCGCGCTGCTGCCGGAGCGGGTGCTCGGCCTTGCCACGGCGGGCTGGCGCTTTCTCACCTTCTATCTGCAGCTCGGACTGGCCTCGATCCTTTTCACCGCGCTGAACCTGCGCGCCTCCCGGAAGAGGGAAGGGTGAGGAGGGAAGCGTCCCGCACGCTCCACGCTGCGACGATCCCCCACGAACCAGGGAGAGCTGAGTGACGACCTGCACCCATCTTGATCAGATTCGGGAGGTGACACCGGGCACCGAGGGCTGCGAGGAGTGCCTCCACAGCGGCGACTGGTGGGTGCACCTTCGCCTCTGCCTGAGCTGCGGGCACGTGGGATGCTGCGATTCCTCACCCAACAAGCACGCGACGAAACACTTCCACGCCACCAGCCACCCGATCATCAGGTCGCACCAGCCGGGGGAGGCGTGGGGCTGGTGCTATCCCGACAAGCTTTTCTTCGAGTCGCTCTGAGCCGCACCCGAGAAGGGAGACGACGATGTCCGCAGTTCGTGAAACACAGCTCCCCGGCGTCGGGATCCGGCACGACTTCGCCACCCACGAGGGAGACCAGATCGGGGTGATCTCGCACCGCACCGGGCGGCGCGACCTGCTGATCTACGACCGCGACGACCCGGATGCCTGCGCGATGGTGGTGCGCCTCGAGGCGGACGACAGCCGCACGCTCGCCGACCTGCTGGGCGCGACGCAGGTGGCGGAGCGCCTCGCCAACCTGCAGCAGTCGGTCGAGGGGCTGACCATCGACTGGCTGCCGATCACCCCCGCCTGGGCGTGCACCGGCCACACGATCCGGGATACTGCCCTGCGGGAGCGGACGGGTGTCTCCATCGTGGCAGTGCTGCGCCAGGGACAGACCGTTCCCGCGCCGGACCCGGACTTCCGCCTGGAGGCGGGGGACACCGCGGTGGCGGTCGGCACCCCGGCGGGAATCCGCGAGGCGTTCGCTCTCCTCCAGGGTCAGTAGCGGATGCTCCTGGCGGCGGCCGGCGGTCATGTTGCCGCGATCTTCCTCGAGCTCGGCGCGATGGTCGTCGGGCTGGCGCTGCTCGCCCGCCTCGCCTCGCACTTCGGCCTTTCCCCCATCCCCCTCTATCTGGTGGCCGGGCTCGCCTTCGGCGAAGGCGGACTCGTCCCGCTCACCCTGACCGGCGAGTTCATCCAGATCGGCGCAGAGATCGGCGTCATCCTCCTTCTCTTCATGATCGGGCTGGAGTATTCGGGGGAGGAGCTGACCACCAGCCTGCGGGCCGGCCTGCCGGCGGGAATGATGGACCTGGCGCTGAATCTGACGCCCGGCTTCCTCGCCGGCCTGCTGCTCGGCTGGAGCCCGGTGACGGCGCTGGTGCTCGGCGGAGTGACGTACATCTCCTCCTCCGGCGTGATCGCCAAGCTGCTCGGCGACCTCGACCGCCTCGGCAACCGCGAGACGCCGGTGATCCTCTCCGTTCTGGTGCTGGAGGATCTGGTGATGGCCGTCTACCTGCCGCTGCTGGCGGTGGTGCTGGTGGGGACGGGCATGGTGGCGGGGCTGATCTCGCTCGGCGTGGCGATCGCGACGGTGGCGGTGGTGCTGCTGCTGGCGCTGCGCTATGGGGCGGCGATGAGCCGGGTGATCGACAGCCGCTCGGACGAGGTGGTGCTGCTCACCGTCTTCGGGATGATCCTGCTGGTGGCGGGGATCTCGGAGCGGCTCCAGGTCTCGGCCGCCGTCGGCGCCTTCCTGGTGGGGATCGCGCTCTCCGGCGAGGTCGCCGAGCACACGCGCACCCTGCTCGAGCCGCTGCGCGACCTCTTCGCCGCGCTCTTCTTCCTCTTCTTCGGCCTGCAGATCAACCCCGCTTCGCTGCTGCCCGTCCTGCTCGCCGCGCTGGCGCTGGGAGTGGTGACGGCGCTGACCAAGGTCTACACCGGCTGGTGGGCGGCGCGGCGAGCGGGGATCGCGACCCGGGGCCGCTTCCGCGCGGGAATCAGCCTGATCGCGCGCGGAGAGTTCTCCATCGTGATCGCCGGCCTCGGCGTGGCCGCCGGCCTCGAGCCGGCGCTCGGCCCCTTCGCCGCGGCGTACGTGCTCCTGCTCGCCGTCGCCGGGCCGATCCTGGCGCGCGTCAGCGACCCGTTGGTCGCCGCGCTGCAGCGCCGGGGGAGCGCACCCGCGGCCGCCGCTCGACCTGTCGCGGCATCGGCGCGCCCACACTCACCCTCCGGAGACTGATACTGAACCCAGGTAATCGGCTGCTTTCCGGCACGCCCTCACCCCCTAGCCCCCTCTCCCAAACTTGGGAGAGGGGGAACAGTCCCTGCCAAATCTCGGCTCCTCGGCTACGGCAGGCCCTATAGTGCTCCCCCTCTCCCGCATGCGGGAGAGGGG
>JBPCIT010000078.1:0-13861 GCA_051006015.1 Longimicrobiaceae bacterium | reverse complement strand
GTGTTGCGCAGGAAGATGTCAGCGTAGCCGCCGAGGGAGACGACACCCTCCTGGATGCGCGCGCCGCCCGAGTCGTTGAGGCCGATCACGGGGGCGCCGTTCTTGAGCGCCATATCCATGATCTTGACGATCTTCTCCGCGTGCGCTTCCGAGAGTGAGCCGCCGAAGACGGTGAAGTCCTGCGAGAAGACGTAGACGAGCCGCCCATAGATGGTGCCGTAGCCGGCGACCACCCCGTCGCCGAGGTACTTTTCGTGCTCAAGGCCGAAATCGGTCGCGCGGTGGACGACGAAGCGATCCAGCTCGATGAACGAGCCCTCATCCAGCAGCAGGTCGAGCCGCTCGCGCGCGGTGAGCTTTCCGCGCTCGTGCTGCGCCTTGATCCGCTTTTCACCCCCTCCCAGCTCCGCCCTGCGCCTCAGCTCCTCCAGCTGGGCCAGCTTCTCGCGCATCACCATGATCGTGCCGTCGCCTCCCCGGTGGGGCACCGCGAAGCCGCGCCCGCCTGAAAGTGGATGGAAAGAGAAAGGGGTGTGAAGTTTACACTCCACACCCCCCACATCTCAAGGAAGAGGCATCAGGCCTGCACTCGATCCTCTTCCGGCTCGCTGGGCACGTCACCTTCCGCGACGGGTACCGGCTCCGGCGTCGGCAGCGCCTCGCCGGCTGGCGACGGCTCCTCGAGCCCGACCGGCTCTGCGGCGCCGCCCTCGGTCGCCGGAAGCTCGATCGCGGCCTCGGGAGCCTCCTCCTGCGTCTCCGCAGGCGCTTCAGACACCGCATCCACGGTTGCCTCGGAGCTCGTCGCCTCCGCAGCGGGCTGCGGCGTCGGCAGCGCCACCGGCTCGCCGCCCTCCAGCTTCGGAATGCGCGTGGTCGTCAGCACGATCCGGCGGTTGTCGGGATCGACCTCGGTGACCTCCATCTCGAGCGTGTCGCCCTCGACGAAGAAATCCGCCGGGTTCTGCAGCCCGGTGACGCCAAGCTGCGAGAGCGGCACGAAGCCCTCGATGTCGTCGCCCAGATCCACCGCCACCCCCTTGTCCTGCAGACGGGTGATCTGCCCGGTGATCTCCATGCCGGCGTTGAAGCGGCCGGAGATCTCACCCCACGGATCCTCCTGCGTCTGCTTGAGACCGAGGGAGATCCGCTTGTTGTCCGCGTCCACGCCGAGGATCATCACGTCGACGTCGTCGCCCTTGCGGACGACCTCCGACGGGTGCTGAATGCGCTTCGTCCAACTCATGTCCGAGATGTGGACCAGGCCGTCGATGCCCGGCTCGATCTCCACGAAGGCACCGAAGGAGGTCAGGTTGCGCACCTTGCCCGCGAGCCGCGTACCCACCGGGTACTTGAGCGGCAGGGCGTGCCAGGGATCTTCCTCGATCTGCTTCATGCCGAGGGAGATCTTCTCCTCCTGCGGATCCACCTTCAGCACCACGGCCTCGACCTCGTCGCCGAGGGTGACGATCTTCGAGGGATGGCGCACGTTGCGCGTCCAGCTCATCTCGGAGATGTGCACCAAGCCCTCGACGCCCTTCTCGAGCTCGATGAAGGCGCCGTAGTTGGTGATCGAGACGACCCGGCCGCGCACGCGCGTACCGACAGGGTACTTGGTCTCGACGTCCTTCCAGGGGTACTCCTGGAGCTGCTTGAGGCCGAGCGAGAGCCGCTCGCGCTCCCAGTCGATATCGAGGATCTTGACGTCCAGGTCCTCACCGATCCGGACGACGTCGCTCGGGTGTCCTACGCGGCCCCAGCTCATGTCCGTGATGTGGAGCAGGCCGTCCATGCCGCCCAGGTCGATGAATGCGCCGAAGTCGGTGATGTTCTTGACCACACCCTTGCGCACCTGGCCGACCTCGAGCTCCTTCTTCAGCGTCTCGCGCTTGACCTCGCGCTCCGCCTCGAGCAGCACACGGCGCGACACCACGATGTTGCGGCGGCGCTTGTTCAGCTTGATGATCTTGAACTCGTAGGTCTGGCCGAGCAGATCCTCGATGTTCGGCACGCGGCGCAGTGCGATCTGCGATCCAGGCAGGAACGCATCGACGCCCATCAGGTCCACCGTGACTCCACCCTTGATCTTGCGGGTGAGGATGCCCGGAACCGAGGTGCCGTTCTCGTGCGCTTCACGAATCTTCTCCCAGACGCGGAGGAAGTCGGCCTTCTTCTTCGAGAGGACGACCACGCCGTCCTCATCCTCGAGGTTCTCGAGGTAGACCTCGACCTCTTCACCGGGTTGGAGGGAGTCCGGATCCTTGAACTCGTCACGGTTGACGGAACCCTCGCTCTTGAAGCCGACGTCGAGGATCACGGAGTTCTCGGTGACGCGGAGCACCCGCGCCTTGACGATCTCCCCCTCCTCGATGTGGGTGAGGGTGTCCTCGTACATCTCGAGCATCGCCTCGTATTCCTCGGCGGAGTACTCGTCCTCATCGAAGAGATCGGGGCGGATATTGACAGCGCGTGCGCGCTGGGCGATCTGGTCCTGCGTCAGCTCGTCGGCGGCAGAATGCTCTTCGACGACCACACCACCCTGGTTAGCCTCGGGTGAGAAGTCGCTGGCGTCGGAGACTTCAGAAGTCTGGTCGGAAAGGGGATAATCGACCATGAAGCGGAGATACCTCCTCAATCCTTACTCGCGTCGAGCCGGTGGACCGGAGATCCAGGCGCAACCGATGGCAAAGGTGAACTGTTCGGAAAAATCCCGATGGAACAAGAAAAGCTATTGGCCGCTCTAGCAAGTGTCAACCCCCGATGCGGGCTCTCGCCATACGGACGATCGCGCGGACCTGGGCGTCGAAGGGGAGCGCGGTGGTGTCGAGCAGGACGGCGTCGGGAGCTCGGAGCAGGGGCGCGACCTCGCGCGTCGAGTCGAGAGCATCGCGGCCCAGCAGGCGCTCGGCCTCCGCCTGCAGCTCGGAGCGCGACGGCGCGGTGACGCCCTGCTCGCGCAGACGGCGCAGTGCCCGCTCCTCCGGCGCGCAGACGAGGAAGACCTTCAGATCGGCGTCGGGAAAGACCACCGTCCCGATGTCGCGGCCGTCCGCCACCAGCCGTCCGCCCTGCCCCGCTCTGCGAAGCGCCACCAGCAGCCAGCTGCGCACGGCGGGGAGCGCGGCCATGCGGGAGACGTGGGCGTTCACCTCGGCGGAGCGCATCTCGCTAGTGACGTCGCGGCCGTTCACGGTCAGGTTGTAGCCGTCGCGGGCGCGGACGGCGGCGACACCAAGCTCCTGGAGATCCGCCTCGGTGAGCGCGTCCCATTGCTCGGTAGGAATGCCGGCCCGGAGAGCAGCGAGCGTGAGAGCCCGATAGAAGGCGCCCGAATCCAGGTGACGGTAGCCGAGGTCCGCCGCCACGCCGCGTGCGGTCGAGCTCTTGCCGGAGCCGGCGGGTCCGTCGATGGCGACGATGAAATCGTCTCGGTGTGTGCGCCTGGCCATCGTCGAGCCTTCCGGCGCCATGGCGGTCGTGGAATCGAGCAGCTCCCAGAAGCCGGGGAAGCTGATCCCGATCACGGCGGGCTCGTCGATCTGGATGTCGCTCCCCGGCAGCGCACCGAGAACGCCGAACGCCATGGCGATGCGATGGTCGCCGTGCGTCTTCACCCGCCCGGCCAGGCGCCGATCCGTTCCGCGCACGACCAGCCCGTCAGCGAGCTCCTCCGCATCCACACCGATGGCGCGGAGATTCTCCGCCAGCGCGGCAATCCGGTCGCTCTCCTTGACGCGCAGCTCGCCGGCATCACGGATGACGGTCTCGCCTTCCGCGCGCGCCGCCAGGATGGCGAGCACCGGCAGCTCGTCGAGCATCGTGGGAATCACGTTGCCTCCCACCTCGACACCGCGCAGGCGGGCGGGACGGATGATCAGGTCGGCTACCGGTTCCCCCCCCTCGGTACGCTCGTCGTGCAGCTCGACGAAGCCGCCCATCCGGGAGACGGTCCCGAGGAAGCCGGTCCGGGTGGGATTCACACCCACCCTGCGGATACGGAGCTCCCCCGCGTCGGCGAGCAGCGCGAGCGCCACGAAGAACGCCGCGGAGGAGAGATCGCCGGGCACGTCGAGATCGAGCGGCGGAAGTGGCTTTTCGGCCGGCTGGAGCGATACTTCCCATCCAGCCTCCCGCTCCCCTTCCGAGAGGGTGATCCCCAGGCCTCGCAGCATGCGCTCGGTGTGGTCGCGCGAGCGCGTCGGCTCGATCACCGACACGGTAGCACCGCCGGAGAGACCGGCCAGAAGAAGTGCGCTCTTCACCTGCGCGCTCGCCGTAGGAGAACGGAAGCGGAAGTCACGCAGAGCACCGCCGCGGATCTCCACCGGCAGGTGATCACCGCCGCCGACTTCACTGATGGTGGCGCCCATCTCCCGGAGCGGTTGGATCACGCGGCGCATCGGCCGGCGGCGCAGCGAATCGTCCCCGGTGAGGGTCGCGGCGAATGGGCGTCCCGCGAGCAGGCCGAGCATCAGCCGCGCGGTCGTGCCGCTATTTCCGCAGTCGAGCTGAACTTCGGGCTGACGCCAGGCGCGGAGCCCGCGGCCGGGAACGAGGATCTCGGCGCCGCTCGGCGGCAGCGCCGGAACGTCGCATCCGAGGGCGCGTAGCACCCCGGCCGTGCTCTCGCAGTCCTCGGCCGCGAGCAGACCACGCAGGCGGCTCGTACCCTCGGCCGCCGCCGCGAGCATCAGCGCCCGATGGGTGATGGACTTGTCTCCAGGGACGCTGATGTCGCCGAATACCCGCAGCCGCATGGGCAGAGATGAGCTGAAGCGAAGGAATCGATGCGAGAGGAAAAGGTAGACGGCCGGGCCGGCGCACCGCAACCGTGGGGAGGTCGTCGCCTTCCCAGCACCTCACCGCAGCGAAAGATCACCCGCTCTCACTGGAGAGTAACCGCACGCTCCCGCTTCGGATACGGCGCAGAGCGCCCGGGGCGCTGCGCACCAGCAGCGCTCCGTCAGGCGCAACCCCCAGCGCGGTGCCGGCCACCGGCTGCGTACCTGCGGTGACGATCACCTCCCTTCCCCGCAATGCGTCGCGAGAGGCGAGCGCGGCGAGCCGCCCAGGGTCGAACTCGCGGACCGGCACGGACACCGCTGCGAGAACCCCGGTAACCACCTCCCCAGCGACATCCACACGCCTCGGCGGCTGCCCGGCCGCTTGCGCCAGCGACGTAGCTGTCGCGCGTATCTCTGGATGGAAGTCCTCAGGTTGCTGCAGCAGGTTGATCCCGATGCCGGCGATCACGAAGCCGGGGGCGGCGGACTCCCACACTGCCTCGCAGAGGATGCCGCAGAGCTTGCGATCGCCGAGCAGCAGGTCGTTCGGCCACTTGATCCGCACCGCGCCCGGTGCAGCGAAGCGATCGAGGGCTTCAGCGGTGGCGAGGCCGACGAGCAGTGGCAGCATTGCGATCTCCTCCCGCTGCCACCCGCGCACTACCAGCGAGAGCCAGAGACCCAGACCAGGAGGCGATTGCCAGCCGCGCCCGCCGCGCCCGCGGCCTGCTACCTGCTCCTCCGCGAGCACCGCGGTGCCGTGGGCGGCCCCGCTCTCCGCCAGCTCCCGCGCAACGTCGTTGGTGGAGCCGACCCGCTGGTAGAGGTGCACCCGCGGCACACCCCAGCGCCGCGCCAGCTCCTCCGCGGCGACTCCTGCCCAATCGCCGGTAAATTCCGCGTATCCTGTGCTCACCAGCACACCTCGCCTGAGCGCGCTCGCTCAGGCACGTACCTGGGTGAGGAGGAAGAGCGCTCCCGCCGCCCAGATGTAAATCGCAAAGACGTAGAAGTTCTGCTTCCGCAGCAGCGCCACGAAGAAGCGTATCGCCAGGACTCCGCTGATCGCCGCCGCCAGGAAGCCGGCGATGAGCGCGGCTGCGCTCACGGGGATCGGCGCGCGAAGCGCATCGGGCACCTGGAGAACCGCGGCTCCCAGGATCGCCGGGATCGACATGAGAAAGGAGAACTCGGCCGCCGCCACGGGATCGATGCGGCGCCAGAGGCCGGCAACCACGGTGCTGCCGGAGCGGGTGATCCCGGGAAGGATGGCGATCGCCTGCGCGACTCCCATCAGCAGCGCCCCACCCCAGGTCGGCTCGGCGTGACGCCCCTGCCGCGGCGCGGTGAGCCGGCTGATGCTCATGACCGCCACCTGCAGGGCGAGCACGGCGAGGAACGGAATCACTGTGCCGACGAACGCAGAGAAGAGCGCGGCGAGCGCGAGTGGCAGCAGCTCCAGCGGCCCCGGGCGGTGCGTGCCCAGAGCCCAGCGCGAGCTCCACACCACCGCGCCGGTCACCAGCAACATCGTGCCCGCGAAGACAGGATCGTCGAAGCGAGCCTCGAACCAGTCCTTGAAGAGTCCGCCGACGATCACGACGGGGATCGTGGCGAGCACGACCTTGAGGATGTACGGCCAGGTGCTCTCCTCCGCCATGCCCAGAGCGCCCTGGATTAGCCGCAGAACCTTTTCGCGGTAGACGACCAGCACCGAGATCAGGGTGGCGACGTGTACCACCACATCGAAGAGGATGCCGGGCAGCGAGAGCCCGAGAAGCTCCTGCCCGATCACCAGATGACCGGAGCTGGAGACCGGGAAGAACTCCGTCAGCCCCTGGATCACCCCCAGAATTGTCGCTTCCCACCACGTCATGCGGCGCCCGCTCCTGACCTCTCCTCCTGCACCTTCCCCTGCTCCCGCATGAGTACCCTCTCGTAGTAACGTTCATAGTGCGAGACGATTGCGGAGACGCCGAAGCGCTCGATCGCCTGGGCGCGCGCGGCACGGCTCATCTCCCGCCAGCGCTCCGGGTCCCGCAGGAGCGCGACACCCGCCTCTCCCATCTGTTCGGTGGCACCGACCGGAGCGAGCATCCCGGTCACCCCATCCTCGACGACCTCGAGCAGGCCACCGACCGAGGTGGCGATCACCGGCACGCCGCTCGCCATCGCCTCCAGCGCGCTCAATCCGAAGGACTCCGAGGCGGAGGGGAGCAGGAAGAGATCCGCGCAGGCGAGCAGCTCGGCGACCGAGTCCTGCTTCCCGAGGAAGAGGATCGCATCCTCGACGCCGAGCTGGCGCGCCTCGTCCGCCGCGTTGAGACGCTCCGGACCGTCTCCGACGAAGACCAGGCGGGCGGGCACGCTTCGCTGGATGTGCGCGAAGATGCGCACCACGTCGCGCACCCGTTTCACCGGGCGGAAGTTGGAGATGTGCATCACCAGCTTCTCGTCTCTCTTCAGGAGCAACGGCTTGCGGCACGGATAGCTGTCACGGTCGTAGCGCACGGGATCGATGAAATTGGGGATGACCTCGATGTCGGACTCGGGGACCTCGAAGTGCCGTACCGTCTCGCACTTCAGGTACTCGGAGACCGCTGTGATGCCGTCGGAGCGTGCGATCGAGAAGCGGGTGATCGCCCAGAAGGAGCGCTCCTGCCCGACCAGCGTGATATCGGTGCCGTGCAGGGTGGTGATGATGCGGATCGGGTGCGCGTCCCCCAGCATCTGCTTGGCGATCCAGGCCGAGGTCGCGTGCGGGATGGCGTAGTGCACGTGCAGCAGCTCCAGCTCCTCGCGGATCGCGACCTCGTGCATCATCGCGGCGAGCGCCAGGCTGTACGGCGGATATTCGAAGAGCGGATAGCGCCCGACGTCCACCTCATGGAAGTAGACCCGCTCGAGGAAGTGTGGCAGCCGGAACGGCTGCGCGTACGAGATGAAATGGATCTCGTGCCCGCGCCGGGCGAGCTCGATGCCCAGCTCAGTCGCCACCGCGCCGGAGCCGCCGTACGTCGGATAGCAGGTGATCCCGATTTTCACGGCAGGAGGCGGGGAAGAGGGAAGAAAGAGCAGCCGGCAGAACCGATTCGGCTGCAGGGGCGAAGCAGGCTGTGGTGCTTCATGCTATGTTCTCTCCTCTCCACGCGATGGCGATCTCCTCCGCGAGTTCGGCGGCAGGTCGGCTGGCGTCGAGCCAGACGGCGCCCTCCGGGAGCTGGTTCCGCAGCCAGGTGAGCTGTCGCCGCGCGTAGGCGCGGGTGTGCCGGCGCACCTGCTCCAGCGCCTCCTCGAGCGAGACCTCGCCACGCAGGTAGGGAAGCAGCTCGATGTATCCGGTGGCGTTCATCCCGGGATCGGTGGCGCTGTAGCCCGCATGCAGGAGTGATTCCACCTCGCCGACCAGCCCCTGCTCGACCATCTCGCTGACGCGGGCGTCGATCGCCGTATCGAGCCGTTCGCGCGGGAGATCGAGCACGAAGACGAGCGGCCGCAGCGGCGCCTCCTCCGGCGGAGCGTTGGCGTGCCACCAGGAGAGCGGCCGGCCGGTGAGCAGAGGGAGCTCCAGCGCGCGGATCAGCCGCTGCCGCCCGCCCCAGCCGCTCAGCCGCTCCGCGCTCGGCGGGTCCAGCGCGGCGAGCCAGCGATGCAGCTCCTCCGTCGGCATCCCGGTGAGCAGCCGCTCGACCGCAGCGCGCTGCTGCGGATCGTGCGCGGGCTCCCGGAAGATAGGATCGGTGAGGGCGCGCAGAAAGAAGCCGGTCCCGCCGACGAGCAGCGGCACTCGGCCGCGGCCGCGGATCTCCTCGATCCAGCGGCGTGCGGCACGCGCGAACTGCCCGGCGCTGAAGCGGTGGTCGGGATCGACCAGATCCAGTCCGTGGTGCGGCACCGCGGCACGCTGCGCCGCCGTGGCTTTGGCGGTTCCGATGTCCATGCCGCGGTAGACCTGCCGTGAATCCATCGAGATCACCTCGCCGTCGAGCCGCCACGCCACCTCGATCGAGAGCGAGGTCTTCCCAGAGGCCGTCGGACCGACGATGGCGATCGCCTCCGGCAGCCCGCTACGCTGCCGCTGCTCGCCACTCGAGCCGGGAGCCAATGACGCCTTTCTCTCTCCTCTCTCCTCTTTCCTGTTTCCTGCCGTCATTCCCGGCCGAACCGGTGATGAAGCTCGGAGAGCGAGAGCTGGACGATGGTCGGGCGACCGTGGATGTCGTGGTAGGGCAGCTCGGTGGCGAAGAGCCGGTCGAAGAGTTCGCCGATCTCCTGCTGCGAGAGTCGCTGCCCCGCCTTGATCGCCGCCTTGCAGGCGAAGGAGAGCGCGATGCGCTGGTGCTGCGTGCGCGCGGCGTCCACCAGCGGCGACCCCTCGGTCAGCTCCGCGACCATCTCGCGGAGGCAGCGCTCCGCGTCGAAGTAGGGGTGCGGATTGGGCACGGCGTGCACGATGATCGAGCGGGAGCCGAAGGGCTCCACCTCGAAGCCCGCCCTGGCGAGCAGGCTCGACAGCTCCTCGACGAGCGCGTACTCGGAGGGGGAGAGGCGCAGGGTGATGGGGAAGAGCAAGCGCTGGCTCGCCGCTCCGCCATTCGCCCAGTGCTGCATCAACTGCTCGTAGAGCACCCGCTCGTGCGCGGAGTGCTGGTCCACGATGATCAAGCCCGCGCGGGTCTCCGCCAGGATGTAGGTGTTGTGGATCTGCCACATCACGGGACGGGAGAGTTCAGGAAGCGGAGCGGAGCCGGTGGGCAGCGGACCATTCTCCGCGTGCTCGGCTGCGTCGTGCGCGGGTACCGGCTGCCCCGCCACGAAGAGCGTGATCTGCTCCTCCTCGGGCGGCCGGGGCGGCGCCTCTGGAGCCGGTGCGGC
This sequence comes from Longimicrobiaceae bacterium, assembly GCA_051006015.1. Lineage (GTDB taxonomy): Bacteria > Gemmatimonadota > Gemmatimonadetes > Longimicrobiales > Longimicrobiaceae > JBPCIT01. The sequence goes on along the minus strand of JBPCIT010000078.1, from coordinate 4,202 downwards.
CGCGGAAGCCTCCGTCGCGGACCGGGCGAGATGCGGCGCGCTGGCGAGCGTGCCGAGTGCGGCGCGCACCCCCTCCTCGATCACCCGCTCGACGGAGTTGGGATCGCGGAAGCGCACCTCGGCCTTGGTGGGATGCACGTTGACGTCCACCTCGCCATCAGCCACCTCCAGGAAGAGGAAGAGCGAAGGTCGAACTCCGGGGGCGATGGTGGTGCGGTAGCCACGCTCCGCGGCACGCAGGAGACCGCGGTCGCTGAAGGAGCGGCTGCCGACGAAAAGATACGCGCGGCGGGTCCCCGGAGTCGCGCTGTTCGGGCGCTGCACCCGGCCGGTGAGCACGATGCTCCCCTCCCGGTGCGTGACGGGGATCAGCTCCCGCGCCGCCTGCTCGCCCCAGAGCGCCGCGATGCGGCCGCGCACGTCGGGCACGGCCGGCAGGTCGAGCAGCTCACGTCCGTTGGAGTCGAGGCGGAAGGCGGTGGCGGGGTACGCCAGGGCGAGGGTGGTGACCACCTCGCTGATCGCACGCATCTCGGCGGCGACCGAGCGGAGGAATTTCGCGCGCGCCGGAGTGTTGAAGAAGAGGTTGCGGACGCAGATCGTCGTGCCACGCCGACGGGCGCACGCCTCGACCGCCGTCAGCTTGCCGCCGGTCACCACCAGGCGGGTTCCCTCCCCCTCGCGGTCCGCCGTCTCGAGCGAGAGACGCGCCACGGAGGCGATCGAGGGAAGCGCCTCGCCGCGGAAGCCGAACGTCGAGATCGCCGCGAGGTCGCGCGGCTCGCGGATCTTGCTGGTGGCGTGTCTATCGAGGGAGAGCAGCGCGTCCTCACGCCCCATGCCGGAGCCGTCGTCGGTGACGCGGATCTCCGTCTTGCCGCCGTTGCGCACCGCGACTTCCACGCGGGAGGCGCCGGCGTCGAGTGCATTCTCGACCAGCTCCTTCACCACCGAGGCGGGGCGTTCGACCACCTCCCCCGCGGCGATCTGATTCGCGAGCGTGTCGGGAAGGATGTGGATCCTGCGCGCCATTGCCCGTCCCCTACCTCCTCACAGGAAGAACGAGCGGAGGATCACGAAGATCAGCGCGGTCAGCCCTGCGGCGGCGGGCAACGTCGCGAGCCACGAGTTCACGATCTTGCCGACCACTCGCAGGTTGAGCGCGGCCATACCCTGCGCGAGCCCGACGCCGATCACCGCCCCCACCAGCGTGTGCGTGGTCGAGATCGGCAGCCCCAGCACCGAGGCGAGCAGCACGGTAGTCGCCGCGCCGAACTCCGCGCTGAAGCCGCGCGACGGCGTCATCTCGGTAATCTGCTTGCCGATCGTCTCGATCACCTTGTACCCCCAGGTGGCGAGGCCGATCACGATGCCGATGCCGCCCATCACCAGAATCCAGAGCGGCACCGGCACCCGGTGGGGCAGCTCGGCAAAGCCGGAGCCGGCGATGTTCACCACCGCCGCAACCGGTCCGACCGCGTTCGCCACGTCATTGGCGCCATGCGCGAAGGCGACGAAGATCGCGGTCGCGATCTGCAGCCACTTGAAGACCCGCTCCACGTAGAGATAGGGATTCGGCTGCACCTGCGGTCGCTTGCCCAGCGCCCAGGCCGTCCCGAGCGCGAAGACGACGCCGAGCCCGATCGCCAATCCCCACGCGAGGACGATGGGCGGGTCGCGCACGACGTTGTTGAGCGCCTTGTAGATGAAGGAGAGCACCAGGATGGTCGCCACCAGGCCGACTAGCCACGGGCCGATGCGGCGCGCGGCCTCCGCCGGGTCCGCGCGTGCCAGGATCGCGCGCCGCACGAAGGCGAACATCGCCCAGCCGAGCAGAGCGCCGCAAAGCGGGGAGACCACCCAGCTCAGCGCGATCATCCCCACCGACCCCCAATCCACCGCCGAGAAGCCGAGCACCACCAGCCCGAATCCAACCACCGAGCCCACGATCGAGTGGGTGGTGGAGACCGGCAGCCCCCACATGGTCGCGATCTGCAGCCAGATGCCCGCCGCGAGGAGCGCCGAAAACATCCCGAGCGCCAGTATGAGCGGCCCATCGGAGCCCAGCGGGCCGGTCATCTCGAAGAGGGAGGTGTCGAGGATCCCACGCCGGATCGTGTCGGTGACGCTCGAGCCGACAAGCACGGCGCCCCCGAACTCGAAGACCGCCGCCACCACGATGGCACCTTTGAGCGTCAGTGCCCCCGATCCCACCGAGGTGCCCATGGCGTTCGCTACATCGTTGGCGCCGATGTTCCACGCCATGTAGAGACCACCTACCACGGCCAGGACCAATAACCACGTGGCCATCGTCACGTCGCTGTTCCTTTTGGGCCTGGGGAGTTCTCTCGGAGAATGGAGGTTCAGTCCCGCGTCATCATCAGCCGGAGCAGATCGGCGCTGTTCTCGGCGTGATTGGCGACCAGGCCGATCGTGGCGAGGATGCGCATCCACATGACCACCGAGACCGCCCCCAGCTCCTCCTCGTGCTCGAAGAGCTGCTTGCTGACCAGGCTCTGCGCCTTGTCGGCCTCCCACTCCTCACGTCCGACCCGCTCGATCAGGCGGCGGATCCTGTCGGCCTCGGGCCCGCTGAAGGAAGCACTCTGCAGCAACGGCAGATCCATCGCGATCGAGTACCAGGTCTCGCTGGTGCGGATCACCTGGTCCACCAGCGCGAGGGTGCTCTCGCGCATCGCCGGTGCCGTTGGGGTGCGGCGCATCGTCACCAGCACGGCCAGATCCTCCGCGCGGTCCGCGATGGCGTCCTGCTCGCGCAGGAACTTCAGCAGGTCGCCGCGGTCCACCGGCAGCAGCAGCGAGCGGGGAAGATGATCGCGGATCTCGTCCTTCACCACGTCCGCCTTGTGCTCGAGCTTGGAGATCTGCTGGTAGAGCTGCTCGGCGCGCTCCCACTCGCCGGCCATGAACGCCTCCATCAGGGGGCGGATCATGGCCACGGTCTCGTGGACCCGCTCGGTATGTTTGGCGAGCGGCCCGAAGGGAGACCTCCCGAAGATCCCGAAAACGCTACGCATCTGACACCTCCTGCAGCCTGTACAACGCACGGGTGTTGCGAACGGTCGCCGCGCCGAACTCCTCGGGATCCTCCCCCCGCAGTTCCGCCGCGCGCCGCGCGACCAGCGGCACGAAAGCCGGCTCGTTCCGCTTGCCGCGGTGGGGGACCGGCGCCAGATAGGGGCTGTCGGTCTCCACCAGGATGCGGTCGAGCGGCACCGCGCGCAGCAGCTCGGCGTCCGCGAAGCTGCGAAAGGTGATCATCCCGGAGAAGGAAATGTACCACCCCGCCGCAAGCGCCGCCTCCATCAGCTCGCGTCCGCCGGTGAAGCAGTGCAGGACGCCGCGCGTTCCACCCGCCGCCTCGGCGAGAATCGCGCGGAGGTCCTCGTCGGCATCACGCGAATGGACCACGACCGGCAGCTCCAGCGTGCGCGCCAGCTCCAGGTGGTGCGCGAAGGAGCTCCGCTGCACCTGGCGGGGGGAGTTGTCGTAGAAGTAGTCGAGCCCGGTCTCCCCGAGCGCGACGACTCGGGGGGAGCGGGCGAGCGCCTCGACCTGTGCGAAGGCGTCCTCATCCGCCGCGTCGGCGCTGTGGGGGTGGATGCCTACGGTGGCGAATACCCCCGGCAGGCGGGAGGCCAGCTCGATCGCCTGTCGGCTATTCTCGGGAGTCGTGCCGATGGTGACGATCTGATGGACGCCGACGGCGCGGGCACGCTCCACGATCTCGTCGGCCTCTGCGAAGAGGCGCTCGTCCGTGAGATGTGCGTGGGAGTCGATGAGGATCATCCGCCGCGGCGCTCGAGGGCGCGGGTGAGCACCCGGGGAATCAACAAAGCGAGCCGCCGCGGATACCGCGGCGGCTCGTCAGGGGCACGAGGGCTGGGCTCAAACCGCCGTTCTGACCCGATCGCGGGTAGCGGCCGTCCCGCGGGCGGCACCCTTCTTCTCCTCACGCGGCCAGCGCTGCTGGATTGCGTAAAGGGCAGGCGTCGCCACGAAGATCGAGGAGAAGGTACCGATCGCGATACCCAGGATCAGCACCAGCGCGAAGTCGCGGATCACCGCGCTGCCGAAGAGGTAGAGCGCGAAGAGCGTCACCAGCGTCGTGCCAGAGGTGAGCACGGTCCGCGGCAACGCCTCCTCCACCCACCCCCCCCCCCCCCCCCCCCCCCCCCTCC
>JBPCIT010000077.1:0-11626 GCA_051006015.1 Longimicrobiaceae bacterium | reverse complement strand
CCGCTCAGCTTCACTGGAAGATGTCGAGTCTGCCCCCGAGTGGAACGCTGCCGGAGAGTCAAGGGAGGGGGGGTGCATTGTCGGCGTGACGCACCACGCCCCGATGGCTCGCAGGGCCGGAGGTAGCGGCGCACCTCTTCAGGTCTGCCCCCTCGGCCGCAGCCTGTTGCGCAGGTACGCGGCGGAAGCTATTATTTTTGTATCCAAATCCGCATACCGTACCCTTGCGTCCGCCTGTGGCGCTACTTACCCGCAGTAGTCGAATGCCGCCGCCTGAAGAGCGGATGAAAGCGAGCCGGTCGTGTTCCTCCAGCAGCAAGCGAATCGGCCTTGCTGTGTATCCCTGGGCTGCGCCCACCTGCGAGCGTGTGTTCGCTCGTGCTCTCGGGTGCGCCGGCCCGAAACCCTCCAGCTTCGAGGAAACAGCCATGCGACGAGTTGAACGGTCCGTCGGTGAGGTGTGGCGCGACCTGAGAGGGGGTGGGCGGTCCCTCGATCGAACGCCCTGCCTTGTGCTTCTCGCCAGCCTGCTGCTTGCTGTGGCTATACCGGTAGCGGCACAGGAACAGGGGTCGGTTGGGGGCGTGGTGGTGCACGAGCAGACGCTGCGTCCCCTCGCGGGCGCGCAGGTGATGGTGGAGGGCACAGGACGGGGCACGTTGACAGATGCGCAGGGACGGTTTCTGATTCCCGGCCTCACCGGGACGGCAGCCACGCTCCGGGTGCAGTTGATCGGCTACCGCACCGTGACCCAGGGTGTGCGGGTCGGCGACACCGGCGTCCGGGTTGCGCTGGCTGAGGCCGCCATTGCCCTGGACGAGGTGGTGGTGACCGGGACGGCCGGCGCGCAGCGCGTTCGTTCGCTCGGAAACGCCGTGGGGAGGGTGCGCGCCGAACAGATCGTGCAGATCGCGCCGCCGCCCAACGTGCATGGCCTGCTCAGCGCCGAAGTTCCCGGTCTGCAGATCCAGTTCTCGCGCGGCGAGATCGGCGCCGGCGCCAACATCCGCATCCGCGGGGGGAGCAGCATGGCGCTCGCCTCGGAGCCGCTGCTCTACATCGACGGTGTGCGGGTCAACAACAACTTCGCCGACCAGGGTGGCGGGATCACTTCGGTGGGGGTCGATGGCCGGACACCACCCTCACGTATCAACGACCTGAACCCTGAGGATATCGAGAGCATCGAGGTGATCAAGGGGCCGGCGGCCGCCACCCTCTACGGCACGGAGGCCTCCAATGGCGTCATCCAGATCATCACCAAGAAGGGGCGCTCCGGTAAACCGGTCTTCAACCTGGTCGTCAAGCAGGGCGCGAACTGGCTCCCCCACCCCGAGGGGCTCTTCCAGGAGACCTACTACCGGGACAGCGCGGGGCAGATCCAGTCCTTCAACGTGCTGCGGAACGACCGCACAGTGGGCTTCCCCGTTCCTGCCGACGGGTCCTGCCCGGCGCCGTACGAGAAGGTCGGCGACCGCTGCAAGGGGGAGGTCTTCAGCACCGGCGCGCCGCGTGGCTACGCCGGGAGCCTGAGCGGCGGGGCGGAGACGGTGCGATACTACTTCTCGGCGGACTGGGACCGGGACGAGGGCCCGGTCGACTACAACTGGCAGAACAAGTTGACCGGACGGGGAAATCTGAGCTGGACCCCGAGCGACCAGCTGACCATCGACTTCGGCGTGGGCAACGTGCGAAGCAAGCTCCGGAGCGCCTCGCCGCAGCAGCCGATCAGCACCGCGATCATCTGGTCGTGCCCTGCGCCTGGGTGCGAGGTGGGGAGCGGCAAGCCCAACGCGATCGATGGCCCGTTCCGCGGCTACATCGCCTACCTCCCCGAGCGCTACTACAGCGACATCCAGGGCTACCAGGACGTCGACCGCTCCACGTACAGCTTCACGGCGAACCACCGACCCTTCGCGTGGTTCACGCACCGGCTGGTGTTGGGCGGCGACTTCACCGACACGCGCAACTCCGAGCTCTATAAGCGCCTCGCGCCGGGCGAGGTGGGCTCGAACCTGCCGGCCGGACGCAAGGAGGTGCAGAGCAGCCGGACGGCGTACACGAGCGCCGACTACGGCGCCACCGCCACAGTGGGGCTGACGCGGGACCTTAAGGCCGCCACCTCGGCGGGCGTACAGTTCTACCGCCGGGCGACGGAGTGGGTCTGGGCGCGCGGCGACATCTTCCCGGTCAACCAGCTGGAGACGGTCACCGCCGGTGCGACCCGTACCGCGCAGGAGGACTTCCTCGAGAACAAGACGCTCGGTGCCTACGTCCAGGAGCAGCTCGTCTGGAACGACCGCATCTTCCTGACTGGTGCACTGCGCGGCGATGACAACAGCGCCTTCGGCAAGAACTTCGACTTCGTGGTCTACCCGAAGCTAAGCGCCTCCTGGGTAATCAGCGAAGAGCCGTTCCTGGCTGACGCCCCGCTGCTGAACACCCTCAAGCTGCGCGGCGCGTGGGGCAAGGCGGGGCAGCAGCCGGACGTGTTTGCGGCGCTCAGGACCTACCAGCCGCAGGTCGGCGTCGGGGGCGAGCCGGCGCTGACGCCGGAGAACCTGGGGAATCCGGACCTCAAGCCCGAAGTGGGGCAGGAGCTCGAGCTCGGCTTCGATGCCAGCCTCTTCGGCGAGCGCGTGGGGCTGGAGTTCACCTATTACGACAAGAAAACGACCGACGCTATTGTGCAGGTGCCGGCGCTGCCGTCGCTGGGGTTCCCGGGAAGCCAGTTCAAGAACATCGGCGAGGTCGGCAACAACGGGTTCGAGGTCGGGCTTCGTGGCTCGCCGCTCCGGAGGGAGAACGTCGCTCTGGACCTCAACCTGACCTTCTCCCGGAACGACAATGAGGTGGTCGACATCGGCGGCGGCACGCCGCTGGTCGTGAGTGCCACCATCGGCCAGTATCATGTGCCCGGCTACCCCCTGGCGAGCATCTTCGTCCGGCGCGTCGTCTCGGCGGACATCGTGCAGCAGGGTGACCGCAACGTCGCCGCCAATGTCATGTGCGAGAGTGGCCCCGTAGAGCCGAACTCCAACTTCTCGCGGGGCGGCGGCCCGCCGGTCCCTTGCGCCGAGGCGCCGCTGATCTACCGGGGCACGCCGCTGCCGACGTGGAACGGCGGCCTGAGCGCCACGCTCACGCTCTTCCGCGATCTCCGGCTCTACGGGCTGGTGGAAGCCGTCGGCGGCAACACCTGGCAGAACGGCGACATCAGCGGCGCCCACGCGTTCTTCAACAACACGCGCGCGGCGCTGGAGCGCGATGACCCCATCTTCCTGGGCTACCTCAGCATCGGCAATCCATTCGGCTCGCTGGGGGTCGTGAAGGGCGACTTCGCCAAGCTGCGCCGCGTCTCGGCGAGCTACACGCTCCCGCTGCGCTGGAGCCAGCAGTTCCGCGCCGAGCGGGCGACCCTGACCCTGTCGGCCGACAACCTGTGGACGATCTGGGTCGCGCAGAAGGAGGCTTTCGGGGTGCGGATCCTCGACCCCGAGGCGCGCAACAGCGCCCCCACGAGCACGCAGCCGGGCGGGCTGAACGCCTATAACCAGGAGGGCTGGCCGCAGCTGCGGCGGTTCATGGCCACCTTCCGCGTGACCTTCTGAGGCGCCGGACCGATGACCACCGAACGCGATCCCACGAGTGAACCGGAGCTTGAATTTATGTGTATCCCGACAAATACGCGGCAGGTCGGGCGCCGGGCCAGGCGGAGCCTCTCGCTGGCCCTCTCGGTGCTCTTCCTCACCACCGCCTGCGACACGCAGGAGCTGCTGGAGGTGAAGAGTCCGGGCAAGGTGCCCGAGGAGACACTCGACAACCCGCAGCTCGCCCAGACGCTGGTGAACAGCGTCATCACGGACGTCGAGTGCGCCTGGGACAGCTACGTCGGCGCTGCCGCCGTCCACTCGGACCAGTTCATCCAGGCCTCGGGGAACCTGACGATGCGGCTCTGGGGGATCCGGGGCATCACCGCCGACGACGCCAACTTCGCCCAGGGTGCCTGCCAGGACTGGGGCTACGGGCTCTTCACGCCGCTCCAGACGGCCCGCTACCAGGCGGAGACGGTCTTCGAGCGGCTGCAGCAGTTCTCCGACCAGAACGTCCCCAACAAGACCTCGCTCATGGCGACGGTGCGCGCCTGGGGCGCCTTCCCGCTGGTCGCCTTCGGCGAGGGTTTCTGTGAGTCCAGCATCCCGGCCAAGGAGGGTGAGCCCGGGCAGCTCATGACGCCGAAGCAGGTGCTGGAGCTGGCCGAGAAGCGCTTCACCGAAGCCATCGAGCTGGCGCAGCAGGCAAACGACCAGGACATCCTGAACATGGCGCTCAGCGGGCGGGCGCGGGTGCGGCTCGACCTGGGCAACCTGGCAGGGGCGGTCGAGGATGCCTCCCGGGTGCCGGCGGATTACGTCAAGCTGGCCACCCGCAGCGACACCGACCCGCGCCGCTACAACCACCACTACGAGTGGGTGAACGGCCCCGGGTGGCGGCACGCCTCGGTGGCGCCCAACATGCGCGAGCTGCAGTGGAAGGGCGCAGCGGATCCGCGCGTGAAGGTGACCTTCGGTGGCCGCAATGGCTTCGACTTCGTGACGCCCTGGTACTTCCACAACAAGGTCACCAGCCGCTCCACCCCCAACCGCCTCACCTCGCCGCAGGAGAGGCAGCTGATTATCGCCGAGGCGGCCGCGCGGCAGGGCGACCTGGCCACGGCCCACCGGATCCTCAACGACCTGCACGCGGCCGTGGGGCTTCCGGCGGTGGAGGCGAGTGATGCGCCCACGCAGGACGACATGATCCGGCTGATCCTCGAGGAGCGCAACCGCGAGCTGTTCGCCGAGGGCGGGCACCGGCTGAACGACATGCTGCGCTTCCGCGGCACCGAGTTCAACATCCCCTTCCTCGGCGAGCCCGGCTCGATCCACCCCAACGGGATCGACCAGAGCGGCAACTCGTACGGCGATACGACCTGTTTCCCGCTCCCGACCCTCGAGCGGCAGGGCAACCCGAACATCTCCAGCTGAGCCTTCGGGAGCACCCGCGCGGCCTCATGGTGAGGCCGCGCGGATATGCAGAGGGAGGTCGCGCCAGTTCGCGGCAGCTGCCGGAAACAGCCAGGAGAGCTGGGATCATCCCCATCCTGGCGCATGGGGAGGATTCATGGACGAACAGAGACACGGAATTACGAGAAGGCACCTTCTGAAGACCGCCTTCAGCGCCGGGGGAGCGCTGCTATTCGCGCCGATGATCAACCTCGGGCGCTATCAGCTCTTTGCTCACTCGAGCACGGAGTACTCGGCGCGGGCGATCCGGCTGGTCAGGGAATCGGTAGTGGTCGACATGCTCAACCCGTTCACACTCGACTTCCCGCAGATGGGCAGGTGGTCGATCGATCCGGAGAGCTTTACCGCGGCACACTTTCAGCGCTATCAGGAATCCGGCATCAACGTGTTCCACATCGCGGTGGGGACCGGCGGCCCGGAGGCGTATGAGAGCACGCTGAAGTTTCTCGCCGGCTGGAATGCCTTCGTTGCCGGGCAGGACGAGCGGCTGATGCGCATCGACAGCGCTGCGGACTTTGCTCGGGTAAAAAAGTCGGGGAAGGCGGGAATCCTGCTGGGGGTGCAGAACTCGGAGCACTTCCGCCGGTTGGACGATGTGGACTACTTCTACGGCCTCGGCCAGCGGGTCTCGCAGCTCACCTACAACTCCCGCAACCGGATCGGCAACGGCTCCACCGAGCGGCGGGACGAGGGGCTGAGCGACTTCGGGGTGGCTATCGTCGAGCGGATGAACCGGGTAGGTATGGCGGTGGACGTCTCGCACTGCGGCGACCGCACCACGCTGGATGCCTTCGAGGTCTCGAAGCAGCCGGTGCTGATCACGCACTCGAACTGCCGCGCGCTGGTGCCCGGCCACCCGCGCTGCAAGACCGACGAGGCGATCCAGGCCATGGCCAGGAGTGGCGGGGTGATGGGGATCACCGGCGTGCGGATGTTCGTGAAGGCGGACGAACCCACCACCATCGAGCACCTGCTGGACCACTACGATCATGTGGCGAAGCTGGTCGGCGTCGAGCATCTGGGGGTGGGGAGCGATACCGACCTAGACGGCTACGACGCCATGTCCCTCGAGGCCAACCAGAGGCTGCGCGCGGGCTACAAAGGGAGCTACGGCTTCCGTGAGAAGATCGACATCGAGGGGGCGGATCACCCGAAGCGCACGTTCGATCTTGCCGAGGGCCTGATCCGCCGCCGCTACCGCGATGCCGACATCCGCCTCATCCTGGGAAGAAACTTCCAGCGCGTGCTGTCGGAGATCTGGCGTCAACCCCAGCCCCCGGAGACGCCGAGCGAGCGATGAATCACACTTGTTTCCGAGCTTCCCTCTTACGCGGGATACTGCTGCTCGGTTGCGCGGTGCTCGCGCCCCTCCCTGTAGGGGCGCAGAGCACCTCGACCACCTCGGCCGCACCTCCGAAACGCCCGGAGCACGCCGCGCTCGCCGCCGCCATCGACTCGATCGCCGAGGCGGCGCTCCGCGAGGGTCCGATCCCGGCCATCTCGATCGCCGTGGTGCGTGGATCGGATACCATCGCTCTGCGTGGCTACGGCTACGCCGAGCTGGAGAACGAGGTGCCCGCCAGCGCAGAGACGGTCTACCGCATCGGCTCGATCACCAAGCAGTTCACCGCCGCAGCCATCCTGCGCCTGGTCGAGCAGGGCAGGATCAGCCTCGAGGATCCGGTGAGTAAGCATCTTGCCGGCCTGCCCGAATGGTCGCAGCGCGTGACCGTGCATCAGCTATTGAACCACACCTCCGGGATCCGCAGCTATACCGGCCTGGGGCCGAAGTGGACGGAGAGGATGCGGCTGGACCTGACGCATGACGAGCTGGTTGCCCTCTTCCGGGACGAGCCCGCCGACTTCGCGCCAGGCGAGCGGTGGCTCTACAACAACTCCGCCTACTATCTGGCGGGGATGATCATCGAGAAGGTGACGGGGCAGAGCTACGGCGAGTATCTGCAGCAGACCTTCTTCGAGCCGCTCGGTCTCGACTCGACCATATACTGCGATCAGCGGCCGATCATCAAGCACCGTGCGGCCGGGTACAGCGTCGCGGAGGGGAAGTTCACGAACGCGGCGCCGCTCAGTATGCATCAGCCGTTCAGCGCCGGCGCGCTCTGCTCGACCGTGCGCGATCTGGTGAAGTGGAGGGAAGCGCTGACGAGCGGGCGGGTCATCACCCCGGCCTCCTACGCCCGCATGACCACCGCCACGCCCCTGTCCGGCGGCAAGGAGCACCCGTACGGTTACGGGCTGAGTCTAGGTGAGCTGCAGGGCCATCGCTTCGTCGCCCACGGGGGCGGGATCAACGGCTTTATCACCTATCTGTCCTACTACCTGGAGCAGGACCTTACTATCGCGGTGCTGACCAACAGCGGCAACTCGAACCCGAGCCGGATCGAGCGGCAGATCGCGCGCCGGGTGCTTGGTCTTCCGGAGCCGGCGGTCAGGGACCTGCCGCTTAACGCTTCCGAGCGCGCCCGCTACGTCGGGAGCTACGACGCGCGGCTGGGCAAGCTCCAGGTGCTCGAGGAGGACGGCAAGCTGAAGCTGGAGGGGCCGCTGAGCTCCGTCCTCCTGTACCAGGGGGAGCATACCTTCATCGCCGCAGCGGACTCTGACGTCCGTGTGGTCTTCCAGATGGTGGGTGGGCGGGCGAGCGGCCTCACGTTCACGGCGAGCGGGAGTAGCCTCGAGGCGGAGCGGGTACCGTAAAAGATGGCGGCAGCCTTCCGGTCACCCGGAGGAGTTCATATGTCGAACCTGGGAGAGATCGTATGAGGAATCATCAGCCAGTACTGCGAGGGTGGATCGTTCTGCTCCTGGTGCTGCTCCTCGCACCGCAGGTGGCTTTCGCCCAGAGAGGAGCGCTGCGGGGGCTCGATAGCTATATCGAGAAGGGAATGCGGGAGTGGGACATTCCGGGGCTGGCGATCGCCGTGGTCAAGGACGACTCGGTGGTCTACGCACGAGGGTTCGGCGTGCGCGAGGTCGGCAAGAGTGAGCGGGTGGATGCGAACACGCTCTTCGCCATCGGCTCGGCAAGCAAAGCATTCACCGCGGCAGCGGTCGCCCTGCTGGTGGACGAAGGGAAGGTGAAGTGGGATGACCCCGCGACGCAGCACCTGCCCAGCCTGCAGCTCTTCGACCCGTACGCGACGCGCGAGCTGAGCGTGCGCGACCTGCTCAGCCACCGCAGCGGCCTGGCGCGCGGGGACCAGGTGTGGTACGCGACCGAGTTCGATCGTGACGAGATCCTGCGCCGGGTGCGCTTCCTGGCGCCGAGCTGGAGCTTCCGCTCGCAGTTCGGCTATCAGAACCTCATGTATCTTGCCGCTGGTGAGATGGTGGAGGAGGTCGGGGGCAGGAGCTGGGACGACGTGGTCACGGAGCGCATCTTCCAGCCGCTCGGCTTGCGCGCCAGCAACACCAGCACCAATGCGCTGCAGGGCCGGGAGAACGTCGCGATGCCGCACGCGAAGATCGAGGATCAGGTGCGGCCGATCCCCTACCGCAACATCGACAACATCGCCCCGGCCGGCTCCATCAACTCCAACGTGGTGGAGATGGCGCAGTGGGTGAAGCTGCAGCTCGGGCAGGGCAGCTTCCGCGGCGATTCGCTGCTCAGCCGCGCCGTAGTGAAGGAGATGCACACACCGCAGACCATCATCCGGCGCGAGGGCGGCTGGGCGCTTATGGCGCCCGCCTCCGAGTTCCTGATGTACGGCCTGGGCTGGTTCCTGCACGACTACCGCGGCCGCAAGGTGGTCCAGCACGGCGGCAACATCGACGGCATGCACGCGCTGGTCGGGATGCTGCCTGACGAGAGGTTGGGGGTGGTGATCCTCACCAACCTGAGCCCCAACTATCTCACCTACGCGGTCATGCACCGCGTCTTCGACGGCTATCTCGGCGCGCAACCGACCGACTGGAGCCGCCAGCTGCTCGCCTCCTTCGACAGCCTGCGCGCGATCGGCGAGGCACAGCAGAAGCGGATGGAGGAGGCGCGCGTCACCGGCACCCAGCCCTCCCTCTCGCTCGAGCGGTACGCCGGCACCTACACCCACGAGATGTACGGCGACGCGGTCGTAGAGCACGAGGGCGGACGGCTCGTGCTGCGCCGCGGCCCCGCCTTCGTCGCCGACCTCGAGCACTGGCACCACGACACCTTCCGCGCCAACTGGCGGGATGCCGCGCTGGGGAGATCCTTCGTGATGTTCACCCTCGATCCGACAGCACGGGTGTCGAAGCTCGAGGTACAGGGGCTCGCGGAGTTCCGGCGCGCGCCCGATCCGGCGGCCACGGCGGGCAGAGCGCCCTGAGCACACAGGCGGGAGAGCCGACCATGAGGCTGGAGGAGATCGAGCGCGGCCTGCTGGGCGATCGGATCAAGGGGATCCCCGGCGGCACCGAACCCTTTCCGCTGGGGGAGATCGGCCGCAGGGGTTGGAATGTGCTGCGCGAGGACCTCCCGCTCCCCGTCGCGGTGCTGAAGGAGTCGGCGCTGGCGCACAACAGCCGCTGGATGCAGCGCTTCCTCGAGACCTCGGGCGCGCTGATCGCGCCGCACGGCAAGACGACCATGGCCCCGCAGCTCTTCCGGCGCCAGCTCGATGACGGCGCCTGGGGCATCACCGTCGCCACCGTGCACCAGCTCCGGATCTGCCGCCGCTTCGGTGTGCAGCGCGTGGTGCTTGCGAACCAGCTCATCGGCCGCGAAGCGATCCGCTACCTGCTGGACGAGCTGCAGCGCGATCCGGAGTTCGACTTCTACTGCCTGGTGGATTCGCGTGAGGGGGTCCAGCTGCTCGCCGACGCCGCACGCGAGCGAGCCGTCGGCAGGCCGCTGCAGCTGCTGGTCGAGGGCGGCTTCCGCGGCGGCCGCACGGGCGCCCGGAACCTGGACGGTGTCCTCGAGGTGGCGCGGGCGGTGAAGCTCGCCGAGCCGTACCTGACGCTACGTGGAGTGGAGGGATTCGAGGGATTGATCCCGGGCGCCACCGGCGAGGAGCTGGAGGCGCGTGTCACCGCCTTCCTCGACTTCCTCGTGGAGGTCGCCCTCGCCTGCGAGGCGGAGGGGCTCTTTGCCGACGGGCCGCTGCTGCTCACCGCCGGCGGATCGTCCTTCTACGATCTGGTCGTGAAGCGCTTCGCCGCGGCGGGGCTGGAGCGCGATGTCCGCGTGGTGACCCGCAGCGGCTGCTACCTGACCCATGACTCCCGCATCTACCGAGATGCCTTCCACCATCTGCGCGAGCGCTCCCCCGAGGTGGAGGCGCTGGGCCCCGGGCTGCAGCCCGCGCTCGAGGTCTGGTCGTCCGTGCAGTCGCGCCCGGAGCCGGAGCGCGCCATCCTCACCATGGGCAAGCGCGACTGCTCCTTCGACGCGGGGATGCCGGTGCCGCTCGCCTGGTACCGGGCCGGAACGCACCCCGAGCCGCAGCGGCTGGATCACGGGTATGAGATCACCGCGCTCAACGATCAGCACGCCTCCCTGCGAGTGCCGGAGGATTCGCCCCTCGGGGTAGGCGACCTGATCGCTTCCGGGATCTCGCATCCCTGCACCACCTTCGACCGCTGGCAGCTGCTGTTCGTGGTGAACGACGCCTACGATGTGGTTTCCGCCGTGCGCACCTTCTTCTGAGGCTATGATTCTGTACTGGATTCGACCACGCGTTGCAGCGCCGGCACTCCTGGCACTGCTCCTGATCGCCGGATGCCGTCCCGCCGCCGGTCCGTCGCCCGCGGCAGCGCCGTCCGAGCAGCGCGCGCGGACGCTCTCGCCTCATCCCGCGCCGGAGCGGTGGCAGGGGGTGATCGGCCTGTATGCGGCCGGCGCGGACACCCTCTCCATCCTCGAGAAGGATCTCCGCCTCCACCTTCTCCTCGGCGGGATCACCTATCCGCTGACGGAGATCTCCGCGGACAGCTTCCGCTTTCCGAGCTGGGGACGCTACGGCGGGCAGACGGTGGCCTTCACGCGCGATGCGGGTGGACGTGCGACCGGCCTCCAGGCGGCGGACGGTGCCTTCGAGGGGATCGCCGTGGGAGGGGAGGGCGCACGGAGCTTCCGCATCACCCCGGTGCGCCCGGTGGCGGAGCTGCAGCGCGAGGCACTCGCCGCCCAGCCGCCCACCGAGACGGGCGATTTCCTGCAGCCCGACCTCGTGGAGCTGGCGACGCTGGATCCCACCATCCGGTTCGACATCCGCTACGCCACCACCAACAACTTCATGGGCGCAGTCTTCTACTCCGAGCCGCGCGCCTTCCTGCAGCGTCCCGCCGCCGAGGCGCTCCTGCGCGCGCACCGCGCGCTGCGCGAGCAGGGCTACGGCCTGCTCATCCACGATGCCTATCGTCCCTGGTACGTCACCCGGATGTTCTGGGATGCCACGCCGGAGAGCATGAAGCACTTCGTCGCCAACCCCGCCGCTGGCTCGCGCCACAACCGCGGCGCCGCGGTGGACCTGACGCTCTACGACCTGCGCACCGGTCAGCCGGTGCAGATGGTGGGTGGCTACGACGAGTTCTCCGGGCGCTCCTATCCCGATTATCCGGGC